>CAYMMF010000001.1:0-53851 GCA_964391475.1 uncultured Propionibacteriaceae bacterium
CCAGGGGGTTCCGCTGGGGGGTAGCGTTCCTCTGCTGGAGGATTACACCGACCCGACCGAGCGTTCCGCTGCAGAGCGGGCATTGGAATACATGGGGTTGAAAGCTGGGACGCCGATGCGCGAAATCCGAATCGACACCGTGTTCTTGGGTTCGTGCACTAATGGCCGGATCGAAGATCTCAGGCTCGCCGCGTCTGTGCTCAAGGGCCGCAAAATTGCTGCGGGTACTCGCATGCTGGTTGTACCGGGTTCTGCCAGGGTGCGTTTGCAGGCCATGGTCGAGGGTCTCGACCGGATCTTCATCGACGCTGGAGCCGAATGGCGCCAGGCGGGTTGTTCCATGTGTCTGGGCATGAACCCTGACCAGTTGGCACCCGGTGAGCGCAGCGCATCCACGTCCAACCGCAACTTCGAAGGCCGTCAAGGCAAGGGCGGGCGCACTCATCTGGTGTCACCCGCTGTTGCGGCTGCCACCGCCGTCCGTGGCACCTTGTCTTCGCCCGCTGACCTGTAGATCGCCAAGGAGAACCCAAAATGGAGAAGTTCACCAGCCACACCGGGGTACCCGTGCCTCTGCGGCGCAGCAACGTTGACACCGACCAGATCATTCCAGCGGTCTACCTAAAGCGAGTGACCCGCACTGGCTTTGAGGACGGGCTGTTTGCCGCGTGGCGCAGGGAACCCGATTTCGTTCTCAACGACCCGTCCTATGCCAACGGTTCGGTGTTGGTGACCGGCCCGGATTTCGGTACCGGAAGCTCTCGGGAACACGCGGTGTGGGCGCTGATGGACTACGGCTTCAGGGTCGTCATCGGTTCGCGTTTCGGCGACATTTTCCGCAGCAATTCGGGCAAGGCCGGGTTGCTGGTTGCAACGGTGACTCCCGAGGTCGTCGAAGCGCTGTGGGAGTCCATCGAGACGCACCCGGGAGGCACGATGACTGTCGACCTGGAAGCGCGCACGATCACAGCGGGCGGCGAGGAGTATCCGTTCCAGATCGATGAGTACACCCGTCACCGATTGCTCAACGGGTTGGACGACATCGGTCTGACAATGCGTCACGAGGACGCGATCGCGGGCTACGAGTCGAGGCGTCCGTCCCATAAGCCAGCGACGCTCCCGGCGAGGGTCGCCGACTGACTCTTCCCCTCGCGCCAAACCGATAAGGTGAACTGCGGGTGAGAGGAGTACAGATGATCCACCAGCCGACTCGGACCCGGGTTGCGATAATTTTCGGGGGAACGAGTTCGGAGCACGACGTCTCCTGCCTCACTGCCGGGGGAGTCTCCAGAGCGATCGACACCTCCAAATTCGAGGTGGTCGGCATCGGCATCACCCCTAGTGGAACCTGGGTTCAGGTGCCAACCGAAGAGATGCGCGACATGGAGGTCGTGGATCAACGGCTACCCAGGCTGACGCAGGATCGACCGCCCGCGGTTCTACTCCCTCGCGACGGTGGGGGACGCATCGCGTCCCTGATCCGCGACCAGGTTACCGATGTCCGCGATTTCGACGTCGCTTTCACACTGCTTCATGGCCCGTTCGGCGAGGACGGCACAATCCAGGGCATGTTCGAGATGCTGGGCATCCGATATGTGGGCTCTGGTGTTGCCGCATCGGCGATCGGCATGGACAAAGACCTAATGAAGCGAGCTTTGGCGGGAGCTGGGCTGCCAGTGGGGCCGTGGCTGGCAATCAGCAGTCTCGATTGGCAACAGCGGCGAGATACGGTTCTCGCCGACGTAGTCGAGTTGGGGTTCCCGGTCTACGTGAAGCCCGCCAGGGGTGGCTCTTCGATGGGGATCTCAAAGGTCACCAACGTCGAAGGTCTAGTTGAGGCGATTGAGGAAGCCCGACGCTTCGATCCGAAAGTGGTTGTTGAGAAGGGCTTCGTCGGCGTGCGAGAGATCGAGGTCGCCGTGCTGGGTTCGACGGACGGTTTGCCGCGGGCTTCGCTGCCTGGCGAGATCCGCATGCACACCCCAGACGCCTTCTACGACTATTCAGCGAAGTACACCCCTGAGTCGCAGGTGAGTCTCGACATCCCGGCGACCGTGACCGACGACCTTCGTCAGCGTGCCCAGCAGCTTGCGATCCGCACGTTTGAGGCGATGGACGCCGAGGGATTAGCACGAGTCGACCTGTTCGCGACCCCCCAGGGCGAGTTGTTCGTAAACGAGCTCAATACGATGCCGGGCTTCACCAGGCTTTCGATGTACCCGAGCCTGTGGGAGGCAACCGGCATCAGCTACGGCGACCTGATCGCCGAACTTATCTCTTTGGCTTTGCAACGCCCGTTGGGGCTTCGATGACCGTCCCGACGATCGGGGAGGTCGGCGAGTTCGGTCTCATAGCCGAGGTGACAAAAGGCTTGGTGACACCTGGCAATGTGACCGTGGGTGTGGGGGACGACTGCGCGGTCTTTGCGCCTCGCGGGCAGGTGGCGGTCTCAACCGACGCGATGATCGAGGACGTTCACTTCCGTCGAGTGTGGTCCGGGCCTTCAGACATAGGACGCAAGGCTGTCGCTTCCACCGTCGCGGACGCCGAAGCCATGGGGGCGCGTCCGATAGGGGTAGTGGTAAGCCTGGCCGCACCGGCTGACACCCCGCTGGAGTGGGCTCGTGAGTTTGCTTCGGGCATCCGCGAGGAGTGTCAGCTTGCTGGCGCTGCGCTCTTGGGAGGCGACACCAGCGCGGGTGCCTACATCGGAATCGTCACCACAGTGTTCGCAGACCTCGAGGGACGCCCACCCGTGCTCCGATCGGGTGCCCAACCCGGCGATGTCGTCGCGTATATCGGACGCCTGGGCATGGCGGCCGCCGGGGTCGCAGTTCTCGGCAGGGGATTCCGCTCACCGGGGGCTGTGGTTAGGGCCCACCGGGTTCCGCAACCCCCATACGGGCAAGGCATCGTGGCGTCGCTGGCTGGGGCGTCCGCCATGATCGACTGCTCCGACGGACTACTCGCCGACTTGGGGCATATCGCAAACTCATCGGGGGTTTCGGTTGACATCGATCCGTCCGCATTTGACGTTCACGAGGCGCAACAGACCGTGGCCGCAGCCATCGGGGGCGGGGATCCACTGTCGTTCATCCTCACCGGCGGGGACGACCACGCCCTGATTGCAACTTTCCCTGGCGGCGTCCCGGACGGGTGGACGGTTATCGGACGAGTATCGTCCGACGACGGGGAACACGTCGTAACCGTGGCTGGCGAAGCCTGGAGCCACCAGACGGGCTGGCGTCACTTCTAGAACAACGGCGTGGAAACTCGACCAGATCACGCCTCCTTGTTACCCTGCCGCCATGGCGACCCGCGCGTCTTCCCCCTCGCGGAGCCGAAGTAACGCGTCCGCGCGCAATTCGAGCTCCCGCCAGGCTGGAAGTAAGAAGAGAAGCACGTCACGCACCCCCGCGAAGAAACCGGGGGGCGGGGCTGCCGCCTTCTTCGGTGCCATCGGACGGGGGATCGCCGCTGTTTGGAACGGCATTGCCCGCCTGATCGGCGGGATTGTGCGCAGCCTTGGGCGTGGCGTCCAAGATCTCGACCCGGCGGTGCGCAGGGACGGTGTGGGGCTCGCCCTGATCGGGTTGGGCATCGTGATCGCCGCTGCGTTCTGGTTTATGATCCCCGGCGGATTCGGCGAGGGGCTGCGTATCGGATTCTCGACCATTTTCGGGTCGTTGTCGATCGTCCTTCCGTTAGCCACGTTCGGGATGGCGTGGCGCACGATGCGCGATCCGCAAGCGAACGGGCCAGCCGGACGACAGGTTGTCGGCTGGTCTGCGCTGCTGCTGGGCGTGCTCGGGTTGATTAACATCTCCAAAGATCTGCCTGGGCCGAATCATCCGGATCAGATGCGCGCGGCTGGCGGCGTCCTCGGGTACATCTCTTCCAGCATGTTGGCGGATCTCGTCACGGTTTGGGTCGCGACCCCGCTGCTCGTCCTGCTGATGGTTTTCGGGATTCTTGTCATCACGGGCATCCCGATCGCCGAGATTCCGCGTCGAATCCACAGTGTTTCGAAGGCCATTGCGGCTGCCCGTCCTAAGCGCGAACTTGAGTATGGCACCGCCGAGCAGGCCTACGACACGCCGTTGGTGGCGGCTCCCGAGTTGGTTGCTGGCGAGGTGGTCGAAGCCGAGCCCGAGGATGTTTCGCTCGACGAAGTGGACGCCAAGGGCGCCGCGCAAAAACCGGTCGTATTGCTGCCAGCTCCGGATCACACGGTCGAACCAGTGCGCGGAGAGCAACTCATGCTTTCAGGCGACCTTCAGTACCTGCTGCCGGACGCGTCCCTGCTCCGCAAGGGTACCTCGCCGAAGGCGCGCACGGCTGCGTCAGACGATGTCGTTGGGCGGCTAGCCGAGGTGTTCAATCAGTTCGACATTGATGCCCAGGTGACCGGGTACACCAGGGGTCCGACGGTAACTCGCTATGAGGTTGAGCTCGGAACCGGTGTCAAGGTTGAGAAGGTCACTGCTTTGGGTCGCAACATCGCCTACGCTGTCGCGTCCGCAGAGGTGAGGATTCTCAGCCCGATCCCGGGCAAGTCTGCGATCGGCGTTGAGATCCCGAACGCAGACAAAGAGATCGTCTCGTTGGGGGACGTCCTGAGATCCCCTGTCGCCCGGAACGATCACCATCCCATGACCATGGGTCTGGGCAAAGATGTCGAGGGCGAGTTCGTTCTCGCGAACATGTCCAAGATGCCGCATTTGCTTGTCGCTGGGGCGACAGGTTCGGGCAAGTCCAGTTTCATCAACTCGATGATCACGTCGATCATGATGAGGTCAACTCCCGACGAGGTGCGGATGCTGCTCATCGACCCCAAGCGGGTGGAGTTGACTCACTACGAGGGCATCCCTCACCTGGTTACTCCCATCATCACCAACCCGAAGAAGGCTGCCGAGGCGTTGCAGTGGGTTTGCCGCGAGATGGACGCCCGCTACGACGATCTCGCCGCTTTCGGGTTTAGGCACGTCAACGACTTCAACAAGGCAGTTTCAGCTGGCGAGGTGCGCCTGCCACCAGGTTCGGAACGGGTGCTCGCACCGTACCCATTCCTGCTGGTCGTGGTCGACGAGTTGGCTGACCTGATGATGGTGGCGCCGCGGGACGTCGAAGACTCGATCGTCCGCATCACCCAGCTCGCCCGAGCCGCGGGCATTCACCTCGTCTTGGCCACCCAGCGGCCGTCCACCGACGTGGTCACGGGGTTGATCAAGGCGAACGTCCCCAGCCGACTAGCGTTCGCGACCAGCTCAATGACCGACAGCCGGGTGATCCTCGACCAGCCGGGCGCTGAGAAGCTGGTTGGGCAAGGGGACGGACTGTTCCTGCCGGTTGGCGCTGGCAAACCAATCCGGGTGCAGGGTTCCTGGGTAACCGAGGCCGAGATCCGCACGGTTGCGCGTCACATCACCGAACAGATGGCCCCGCAGTACCGAGAGGACGTCGCCACCGTTGCCGAATCAGTCAAGGTCGCTGAAGACATCGGCGACGACCTTGAGCTCGTTCTGGAGGCTGCGTCACTGGTCGTGAATCTGCAGTTGGGGTCAACCTCGATGCTTCAGCGGAAGCTGCGGGTTGGGTTCGCCAAAGCCGGTCGCCTGATGGACATCCTGGAGACTCGTGGCGTGGTCGGCCCGTCCGAGGGCAGCAAGCCGCGTGAGGTTCTGGTCAAGCCCGACGACTTGGACGATGTCCTTACCAGCCTTCGCCAGGGGTGAACCAAGCCGTAGTCAGCGCATGGTCTCCAGGAAGTCGGATATGCGTCCGATTGCTTCGGTGAGCACCTCCACGTCCGGCAGTGTCACCAATCGGAAGTGATCTGGGGCGACCCAGTTGAAGCCCGTGCCGTGTGTTACCAGCAACTTCTTTGCTCGCAACAGATCCACCACGAATGCCTCGTCGTCCTGGATCGGGTACACCTCGGGGTCGAGGCGGGGGAACACGTACAGCGCGCCCTGGGGTTCAACACAACTGACGCCGGGGATCTCGTTGAGCAACTGCCACGCGGTTTTGCTCTGCTCGTAGAAACGGCCACCGGGGACGATCAGTTCGGTGATGCTCTGGTAGCCACCCAACGCCGTCTGGATCGCGTGTTGAGCAGGCACGTTGGCGCACATTCGCATGTTCGCCAACAAGGTGATTCCCTCGAGAAAGTCCCGTGCAAGGTGCTTGGGGCCGGTGACGATGAACCATCCGGAGCGGTACCCGCACACCCGGTAGGCCTTCGATAGCCCCGAGAACGTCAGGCAAAGCACGTCGTCGCCGGCGTACGTCGCGGCGTGGTGATGGACGGCGTCGTCGAACAGGATCTTCTCGTAAATCTCATCAGACAGCAGCACTAAGTGGTGACGCCTGGCGATGTCGACGAGCCCCTTCACTGTTTCTGCGGAGTAGACCGCCCCGGTTGGGTTGTTCGGGTTGATCATGACGAGCGCGCGCGTCCGGTCGGTGATCTTTGATTCGATGTCGGCTAGATCTGGATTCCAGCCGTCCGATTCGTCGCACACATAGTGGACGGGGATTCCGCCGGTCAGGCTGACCGCCCCGGTCCACAGCGGGTAATCGGGTGCCGGAACAAGGACTTCGTCGTCGTCGTTCACCAATGCTTGCAGCACCAATGTGATCAGTTCGCTCACGCCGTTTCCGATGAAGACGTCGTCGACGTCCACATCTTTCAACCCATGACTTTGGTAGTAGTTCATGATCGCGGTGCGGGCAGAGTAGATGCCACGCGAGTCGGAGTACCCCTGGGATTCCGACATGTTGTGAACCATGGACGCCACGATCGACTCAGGTGCCTCGAAACCGAATGGTGCTGGGTTGCCAATGTTCAACTTGAGAACCTTGTGCCCCTCAGCCTCGAGCCGCTGGGCTTCTACCAGGATTGGGCCACGGACGTCGTAGCGGACGTTGCGGAGTTTGTCGCTTTGGGTGATCGGACGCATGTCTGCAATTCTGGCACGTCCCGCAAGCGGTAATCCGCAGCGTCGATTTTCGTTGGTCTGCGTTACCCTGACGAGGTGATCTCGACTCCGACGACAGTGCACATCGTTTCCTTGGGTTGTGCACGCAATGACGTGGACAGTTCGGAGCTTGCTGGACGCCTGGAGGCTGGCGGTTTCGTGTTGGTTTCCGACCCAGAAAAGGCAGAGGCTGTGGTGGTTAACACCTGCGGCTTCATCACCTCAGCCAAGAAAGATTCGATAGACACTTTACTGGCCGCAGCTGACTTGAAGGACGGCGGTGTCACTCGCCGAGTTGTGGCGGTGGGATGTTTGGCAGAGAGGTACGGGCGCGAGCTGGCCGATGAGCTTCCGGAGGCGGACGCGGTGCTCGGCTTCGACGACTACGCCGACATCGATACCAAGTTGCGACGCATCCTCGACGGTGAACATCTGCAGCCTCACGTCCCATTCGACAGGAGACGCCTGCTGCCGCTGGCACCGGTTGCTAGACAGGCGGCGGCTGCTCATATCGTCATCCCCGGGATGGGGCCAGCATCTGGTCCGCGGCTGGCGCGGCGGTTGGACGGGGCTCCAAGCGCCCCATTGAAGATCGCTTCAGGGTGCGACCGGCGGTGTGCCTTCTGTGCGATTCCAAGCTTTCGTGGGTCCTTCGTCTCACGTCCGATTCACGAGGTGGTTGAAGAGGCGAGATGGCTTGCAAGCCAGGGGGTAAAAGAGGTCTACCTGGTCAGCGAGAACAGTTCCTCCTACGGGAAGGACCTCGGTGAGTTAGCCGCACTCGAACGACTGCTGGGATTGCTGGACGCAATCGATGAGATCGAATGGATCAGGGTGAGTTACCTCCAGCCGGCCGAGATGCGTCCAGGTCTGATTGAGTCCATGGTTTCTTTGTCGAAGGTGGTGCCCTACTTCGACTTGTCGTTCCAGCACGCTTCACCGAGCGTCCTGCGACGAATGCGACGTTTCGGTGATCCAGACTCGTTCCTGGCATTGTTGGATTCGATCCGCGCCATAGCTCCCAACGCCGGTATCCGCAGCAATGTGATCGTTGGGTTTCCCGGCGAGTCTGATTCCGACCTCACCTTGCTTGAAGACTTCGTGTCAGAGGCCAGGCTGGATGCGTTGGGGGTTTTCGCGTACTCCGATGAGGAGGGTACCGAAGCTGTTGGGCTGGCCGACCACGTGTCTGCCGAAGAGATCGAAGATCGGTTCGATCGGCTCTCTGCTCTCGCTTTGGAACTGACCGAACAGCGTGCTGAGGAGCGGATCGGGGAGCGAGTCCAAGTTCTGATCGAGAGCAGGGACGCCGGATTCGCGGTCGGCAGGTCAGCACACCAGGGGCCTGAGGTCGACGGAATCACGAGCCTGGATGATCCTGGCGCTCGTTTGGAGCCTGGAACAATGGTGTGGGCTAATGTCATGTCAAGCGACGGCGTCGACTTGCTTGCGCGTGAGGACGGGTGAAATGTCAACGAGTAACGAAGCGGCTGCACCGAGCAACTGGAACCTTCCCAACGCGCTAACCACGCTTCGGATGGTGGCAGTCCCGATATTCGCCTGGGTCCTGTTGGCGTATCCGGCAGACCAAACGATGCGCTGGTGGGCCACTGTCATTTTCGTTCTGGCGATCGCGACCGACGCCCTGGACGGAAGGATCGCCCGAGCCCGAAATCTGGTGACCAACTTCGGAAAATTATGGGATCCGATCGCTGACAAGGCACTTACTGGAATGGCGTTCATCGGCCTTTCGATTCTCAGCGAATTGCCGTGGTGGATCACAATTTTGATCTTGGTCCGTGAGTGGGGTATCACCGTACTTCGGTGGGCGATCATCAAATACGGGGTGATGGCCGCCAACCGCGGCGGCAAGTTGAAGACTGTTACCCAGTCTGTCGCTTTGATCATGTTCCTGCCGGGGTTGCAGTTCATGCCCACTTGGTGGGACGTGACCGCGTGGGCCTTCATGGTGCTCGCGTTCGTTTTGACGATACTCACCGGTCTCGACTATCTGCGTGAGGCAGCCCGGCTGCGCGCTCGGTATCTGGCAAATCAGTAGGAGACGACATGGACGCCAAAGCTGCACTGCTTGCCCGGACGCTCACGGAGCGTTCTTTTACCTTGGCGACGGCTGAGTCCCTGACTGGCGGGGAACTTGGGGCGACGATCACCTCGATTCCCGGCGCGTCCAAGTTCTATCTCGGTGGGGTTGTGGCGTACGACACCGCCATGAAGCCTGCCCTGCTCGACGTCCCGAAGGCGTTGATCGCAGAGTACACCGTAGTCAGCGCTGAGATCGCGGAGGCGATGGCGCTGGGTATCCAGAAGCGGACGAGAGCCGACTGGGTTGTGGCTGTCACTGGCGTGGCGGGCCCAGACCCTCAAGAAGGTCACGACCCAGGTGAGGTTTGGATCTGTGTGCTCGGGCCGAAGATCGCGTCTTTTGCGCAGTTCAACCAGATTCAACAGTTCCAATTCTTAGGAGACCGAGCTGCTGTACGTTCTCAAACCATCCAGGCGTCCTTCGAGATGCTGCTGCGGGTGATTTCTCCGGTCTGACCCAACTCGACTTTTCGACAACAGCGAGTGGCGTCGAATTCTCAGCTTGAGTTGCCGGTAGAATCCCACCTAGGAGGTTAACAGGTGGCCGTACTTATGCGAGAGATGGTTGGCGAGACGCTTCGCCAGCAAAGACTGTCGTTTGGTCTGACTTTGCGCGATGTAAGTTCGGCGGCGCGTGTGAGCCTCGGCTACTTGTCTGAGGTGGAGCGCGGTCAAAAAGAGGCCTCCAGCGAGCTACTCAACGCGATCTGCGGAGCTTTGGAGATGCCCTTGGCTGATCTGCTAAGGCTCGTTGCCGAGCGTGCAGAGGCCGCAGGTGCTGTTGTTGACTTCCCGGTTCCCAATACGCGCATTGCTGCCTAATGCGGGAGACCGAATTCTGGCGCCGCTTGACTGGCTTGGCTGCGGTTACCAACCCCCGATTGTGGGCTGACACTGCTGTTTTGTCATCGCTCGATGGACGAACCCCCGTTGAGGCGCTGAGAGATGGGGTGGCATGCGTGAAAGTGTGGCGCTGCGTCTGCGACTATCTGGAGGTTCCAGCTTCCCTAAGATAGCTCCCGGCGTGTCGCCCTTTGTTCGAACATGTGTTCGGTAGTCTGTGATTGAGAGCAGGTCCTACGGCTGGTTATCCACAGACGCGTAGGCGGGTGACAGTTTGTCAGTGCTGACTCCTATCGTGATGGTGTCAGACTGAATCGGGTGCGGGTAATCCCGCAACAGGAAGGAACGAGCATGGCGGTTGCAGATCGCGAGAAGGCGTTGGAGGTCGCACTCGCCCAGATCGAGAAGGCACACGGCAAAGGGTCGGTAATGCGACTCGGGGAAGAGACCCGTCAGCCGATTGAGGTGATCCCAACAGGTTCGGTCGCGCTTGATGTCGCCTTGGGTATCGGCGGTCTTCCTCGGGGGCGCGTGGTAGAGATTTACGGCCCAGAGTCCTCTGGAAAGACGACTGTGGCACTCCACGTGATCGCCAATGCTCAGAAGGCAGGGGGCATTTGCGCATTTATCGACGCTGAACACGCACTTGATCCGGACTACGCGGCGCGGCTCGGTGTCGACACCGACGCCTTGTTGGTTAGCCAACCCGACAACGGCGAACAAGCGCTAGAGATCGCAGACATGCTTGTTCGCTCGGGTGCCTTGACGCTGGTAGTGATCGACTCCGTAGCTGCGCTCACGCCCCGAGCAGAAATCGAAGGCGAAATGGGCGATAGCCACGTTGGCCTTCAAGCACGGTTGATGAGTCAGGCTCTTCGCAAGATGACCGGCGCGCTTGCAGGCGCTGGCACAACGGCCATTTTTATCAATCAACTTCGAGAAAAGATCGGGGTAATGTTCGGGTCCCCTGAGACCACCACTGGCGGACGGGCTTTGAAGTTCTATTCGTCAGTTCGGCTAGACGTCCGTAGAATCGAAACCCTCAAAGACGGTGGCGAGATGGTGGGCAACCGCACCAGGGTCAAGGTTGTGAAAAACAAGGTGGCGCCGCCGTTCAAGCAGGCCGAATTCGACATTCTGTACGGGCAGGGCATCTCGCGGGAGGGCTCGCTTATTGACCTCGGAGTCGAGCATGGCTTCATCCGCAAGGCTGGCGCCTGGTTCACCTACGAGACTGACCAACTCGGGCAGGGTAAAGAGAACGCGCGTAACTACTTGAAGAACAATCCAGCCGTGGCCTCAGAGATCGAACGCCGGATCCTTAGCAAACTTCGGATCGGTGAATACGCAGATCAGCCCGAAGAGTCTGCAGTGCCAGAAGGCATCGATCCGGTCACCGGCGAGGTGGTGTTCTAAGGCATGGGTCGTCGGGGTCGCGAGCAACCTGTCGAGCTTGCCGACGACCAACCAGCAGCAGACCCTGTGGTGGTCGCCCGAGAGATTGCTCTGAGACAACTGACGATCCGGGCGAGAACCCGGGCTGAACTTGAGACTGCAATGTCACGACGGGGGGTGCCCGATGAAGCCATGAAAGAGGTGCTCGACCGATTCGCAGAACTCGGGCTTGTCGATGACAAGTCGTTCTCGCAGCAGTGGGTTGAGGGTCAACAGCGGCGAATGCGGTCACGTACCGCTTTGCGTCATGAGCTCAGTAACAAGGGGGTGGATTCCGAAACCATAGACGAGGCCCTTCAAAGTGTTGATGATGCCGATGAATTCGCTGCGGCTTTGGCTTTCGCTAACAAGCGAGTGGCAGCCTCTTCTGGGCTCGACAGGAGTGTTCTGCGTAGGAGAGTGCTCGGCGGGTTGGCGCGTAGAGGGTTCTCTGGAGCTGTTGCGTATTCCGCCGTTGATCAGGCAATGGAGGAGCACTCCAACTGATCGCGAACATTGTTCGGTGACCGGAACTAAGAACAGCGTCAGGTTGGGTGGGCAGTGTTCTCGCGGGTAGAGTGACGGCCCGTATGACTACTCAAGAACTCACCTACCAGGTCGTTACGTACGGCTGTCAAATGAACGTACACGACTCCGAACGAATCGCGGGGCTCCTAGAAGCAGCAGGCTACATCAAGGCTTCAGAGGGCGACCAAGCCGATGTAGTCGTTTTTAACACCTGTGCGGTTCGTGAAAACGCCGATAACCGGCTTTACGGGAACCTCGGTCATCTAGCTCCAGTCAAGGCGAAACGACCAGGCATGCAGATTGCGGTTGGCGGTTGCATGGCGCAGAAGGATCGTGACGTCGTGATTCAAAAGGCGCCCTGGGTCGACGTGGTTTTCGGCACGCATAACATCGGCTCCCTGCCCGTCCTTTTGGAGCGCGCTCGGATTGAGAAGGAGTCCCAGGTAGAGATTGAGGAGGCGCTCGTCCGGTTCCCCTCCACACTTCCGACCAGGCGCGAGTCTGCTTACAGCGCGTGGGTGTCAGTCTCGGTCGGCTGCAACAACACCTGCACGTTCTGCATCGTCCCCCAGCTCAGGGGCAAAGAGCAGGATCGGAGCCCAGAAGACGTCCTGGCAGAGATCGAAATGCTGGTCGGCCAAGGCGTCCAAGAGATCACTTTGTTGGGGCAGAACGTCAACACCTACGGTGTCCAGTTCGGCGACCGGCTCGCGTTCAGCAAGCTTTTGCGGGCCTGCGGTGGTATCGAAGGGCTGCAGCGAGTGAGGTTCACGTCTCCGCATCCAGCTGCTTTCACGGACGACGTGATCGCTGCGATGGCAGAGACTCATAACGTCATGCCCAGCCTTCACATGCCGCTTCAATCTGGTTCCGACAAGGTGCTACGCGAAATGCGTCGCAGCTACCGAAGCGATAAGTTCCTCGGAATCCTCGACAGGGTGCGTCAGGCAATCCCGGACGCTGCCATCACCACCGACATCATTGTTGGCTTCCCAGGGGAGACCGAACGAGACTTCCAAGACACTCTCGATGTCGTGAGAGAGAGCCAATTCGCTGCGGCTTTCACCTTCTTGTACTCCATCCGTCCGGGCACTCCGGCGGCGACTATGTCGAACCAAGTTCCCAGGAAGGTAGTGCAAGACCGCTACGAGCGGTTGGTTGACCTAGTGGGTGAGATCACGTGGTACCAGAACCAGAAGCTGGTCGGAAAAACCGTTGAAGTGATGTTCGCCGAGGGTGAGGGGCGCAAAGACGCCGCGACTCGTAGACTGTCTGGGCGTGCCAAAGACAACCGTCTGGTGCATGTTGCGGTTGGCGAGGATTCGAATCCACCTCGTCCAGGAGACGTTGCTGACGTCGAGATAACCTATGCGGCGCCCCACCATCTCAACGCGGATGCCGGTTTCACCTCACTTCGCCGCACAGCAGGAGGCGATGCTTGGCAAGAATCGCAGCAATCCTCGACGTCTGGAAAGGCGGTTGGACTAGGAATGCCGATCCGGGCTCAACCGCCCATCAAAAGCTGATCAGGCGTTCGGCTTGCCGATGTTGTCTTTAAGGAAGTCTTGAGCTTGGTCGACTTTGTCAGCGTACTTGTTAGCGGTGCGCTCATCGACGAAGTCGCCGACCTTGTCGATGGCTTGCTCGATTTGTTCCTCGTGCTCGGCGAGAACGTCCTTGGCCTTGTTGGCAGCCTCAGCCGCCGCGTCTTGAATCTTGTCGAAGATTGCCATATTCACTCCTTCTTCCGCGGGCCGAACCAGTCGGATCCCAACGTCGCGGTGTGACTACTTTCGCACCGGTAAAGCATTAAACTACATCCCCGCTCGAGGTCGCCGCTAATCATCCGTGACCGTGAGGTGACTTCTCCTGAGGTGCCTTTGCTATGAGTGCTGCACAATGGGTCGGGTGACAATCCTTGCTATCAATGGTCCGACAGCCAGCGGGAAGTCAGGCGTGGCTGTTGAAGTGGCGTTGCGGCTGATAGCGAGCGGCCATTCGACTGAGATCATCAACGCCGACTCGATGCTGGTGTACAAAGGAATGGACATCGGGACAGCAAAGCCGTCGATGGCGCAGCGCCGTGGTGTTGAGCATCACCTGGTCGACATCTGGGAGATTACCGAGCAAGCCTCAGTCGCTGAACTTCAGCGGCTGGCACGCGCCGCGATAGCCGAGTGCCAAGAACGGGGTGTAATCCCGGTAGTGGTTGGTGGATCCGCGCTCTATATGCGAGCGATTCTCGACGTGTTTGAGTTTCCGGCGACCGACGCATATGTTCGAGCCAAGTGGGATGCCGAGCTGGAAAGGCTGGGGTCACAGACGCTTCATGATTTTTTGGCCCAGGTTGCACCTGATGTTGCGTCCGGCATTTTGCCCGGGAACGGACGCCGGATCGTCCGCGCTCTGGAAGTCATCGAACTCACCGGCTCATTCGCCCCGACCCTGCCGAGTTGGACGTACGCACTGGAGGGGGTTGTCGCTTGGGGGCTGGAGCTCCCACGTTCGGAAATGGATGCCAGGATCGACGCCAGGGTGGATCAAATGTGGGATTTGGGGTTCGTCGCCGAGGTTCGCCATTTGGCAGAGCATGGTCTGCGCGACGGCAAGACCGCGTCGATGGCGTTGGGTTATCGCCAGATACTTCAACACCTTGCCGGTGAGTTGACCGACGACGAGGCGAGGGATGCCACCAAGAGGGCCACTCGCAGATTCGCACGCAAGCAACTCGCATGGTTTCGCAGGGACGCCAGGATCAAGTGGCGGCCTGCAGGTTCGGCCACCCTCGTCGATGAGATCACCGCCGACGTGCTCGCTGCGGTCCCTTAGGCGCCGCGTGGGAGAATAGGAGATGTGTTGGAGTTTGCCAAAGGGCACGGAACCCTTAACGATTTTGTGTTGGTAACCGACGCCGATGGGTCTGCGGAGCCGTCGGTGGAGTTGGTGCGCTTCTTGTGTGATCGCAGAGCTGGCATCGGGGGTGACGGGTTCATTCGTGCGGTTCCCGCCAGGTTCGTCCCAACGTGGACGGGTGAGCAGGACGTCTGGTTCATGGATTACCGAAACGCCGATGGCTCAAAGGCTGAAATGTGCGGCAACGGGCTGAGGGTCTTCGCGAAGTACCTTGTTGAAGAGGCGCTGGTCCCCACCCAAGAGACGACGCTGAGAGTTGCGACTCGCGCAGGGCTCAAGACCGCCACACTCCTCGATGACGGTCGGGTCCGGTTGGGGATGGGCCCTGTCGTTTTGGCGGACGCCTCAACGACGGTTTCGCTCGGTTTGAGATCCTGGTCTGCAGCTAACGTCGACGTCGGCAACCCGCACGCGGTCGTCCACCTGGATCCG
The DNA here is from genome assembly GCA_964391475.1 of uncultured Propionibacteriaceae bacterium. Lineage (GTDB taxonomy): Bacteria > Actinomycetota > Actinomycetes > Propionibacteriales > Propionibacteriaceae > Propioniciclava. Next base: position 15,234 of record CAYMMF010000001.1, read on the forward strand.
GACGTGGATCTTGACCAGATTGATCTGCGAAATCCTCCAGGGGTTTCCGTCGAAACGTATCCAAACGGCGTGAATGTGGAAGTGGTCGTGCCGCTTGGTGAAAACGCGGTGCGGATGCGCGTCCATGAGCGAGGGGTAGGAGAAACGCCGTCGTGCGGCACAGGTACGGTTGCGGCGGCTGCGGCGGACGCGAGAAGGCTTGGGCTGACATCTGGAACTTGGCGGGTGCTGGTTCCCGGCGGCGAGGTTGATGTGGAACTTCGTGACGGCCAGGCTTGGCTGAGCGGTCCGGCAGAAATCGTGGCAAGAGGCGTCGTGCGCCTCCCCGGGGAAGAGTGAGCGACATGAGCGATGAACTGACTTTCGATAACTCGAACGACCCAGAGGTGATCGAGTTCGACGGCGACCAACTGGAGTTGGCTGAGCGGCTCTCACTGAAACGGATCCCAGGAATGTCTACCCAGCTTGAGGACATCTCCGAGGTTGAGTACCGCGAACTGCAACTCGAACGGGTTGTTCTGGTGAGTGTGTGGACGACGGGGTCCGCGGTAGACGCCGAGAACTCGATGACCGAACTGAGGCTCTTGGCTGAAACCGCTGGTGCCCAGGTGCTAGATGGAGTGGTGCAACGCCGCCACAACCCTGATCCGGCAACGTTCATTGGCCGTGGCAAAGTCGACGAGCTCAGAGAACTTGTGATCGCCACCGGCGCAGACACTGTGATCTGCGATGGCGAACTTGAACCCGCCCAGCTTCGAAACCTGGAAGATCGGGTTCGAGTCAAGGTCATCGACCGCACCGCCTTGATTCTGGACATTTTTGCGTCGCACGCCAAGTCAGCCGAGGGCAAGGCTCAGGTCGAATTGGCTCAACTGCAGTACCTTCGGCAACGGCTCCGAGGGTGGGGCGGCCAACTGTCACGCCAGGCTGGCGGTCGAGTTTCCGGTGGCGCTGGTATTGGCGGACGCGGCCCCGGTGAAACCAAAATCGAAACCGATAGGCGGCGGATCAAAACTCGCATCACGGCGCTCCGCCGCCGCTTGCGTCAGATGGAGTCAGTTCGGGGAACGAAGCGATCGCAGAGGCAACGCCATCAGATTCCTTCGGTCGCCATCGTGGGGTACACGAATGCCGGTAAGTCGTCGCTGCTCAACCGGCTGACGGGCGCCGGGGTGTTGGTAGAGGACGCCTTGTTTGCCACCCTTGATCCGACTACGCGCAAGACAACAACTGAAGACGGCAGAATCTTCACGCTCACCGACACCGTCGGATTCGTGCGTCACCTGCCTCACGATCTTGTTGAGGCGTTCAGATCAACCCTTGAGGAGTCCGTCGAAGCCGATTTACTTCTTCACATTGTGGACGCTGCGGACGCCGACCCCGAAGGCCAGATCCGTGCGGTACGTGCTGTTTTGGACGACATCGGGGCAGCCGATGTGCCAGAACAACTAGTGTTCAACAAGATTGACCTCACCGATGAAGCATCCCTAACACCGTTGCGGACGATTTCGCCGGACGCCGTGTTCATTTCTGCAAAGACCGGTCAGGGAGTCGACGAGTTAGTCAAGCGGATCGAACAGCGGCTTCCTCGTCCTAGCGTGCAACTGAAAGCTCTCGTCCCGTATACGCGTGGCGATCTGATCAACCGGATCCATCAAAGCGGCGAGTTCCTTTCGAGTGAGCACACCGGTGAAGGGACGTTGGTGAGCGTCCGGGTTCATCCAGACCTAGCCGGTGAGCTGGATCAGTACGTGGTGTAAGGGTGCGAAGAACAATCGGATTGTTGTCTCCTTCGTGTCTTTCGCAGAAGTGGAACGCCAAGGGGGCACAGTGTCGTTGAAGTACGGTGTTTGAGTGCCCTCGAATGCCGCGCGTATCCTCTCAGCCGCTGTAGCGGCCATCGGAGGCGAGCCCAGAGTTGGGCAGGTCCAAATGGTGGAGGCTGTCGAACGAGCCTTCGAGGCTAAAGAACACCTCCTGGTTCAAGCGGGCACAGGCACCGGCAAATCGCTGGGGTATCTCGTACCGGCACTCGACTTTCTAAGGTCTAATCCGGAGTCGCGGGTGATGATCGCGACTGCAACGCTTTCCCTTCAGGCACAGTTGGCAAGCAGCGACATCCCCACCGCGGTCGAAGCGTCGGAGCAGGTGACAGGTAACCCGGTCAAGCACGCAATCCTCAAAGGTCGTACCAACTATGCCTGCCTGTATCGAGTGCGAGAATCCACCGGCGGTGAGCAGGACACGTTGCTGGGGGGTGAGCAACTGGCGGCGACTTTGAAAGCTACCTCAGCTGATCCGGTTTCGGTGTTGGGTGCGGAGGTTCTTGCACTGCGGGAGTGGGCTGAGGCTGAGGCGGCCGATGGGGGAGTGGGCGACCGCGATGATGCCCCACCCCACACAGCCGCGGCGTGGGCTCAGGTGTCGGTCCCAACTCGGGAGTGCTTGGGGGTCGCTGACTGCTCGTTCGGTTTGGAGTGCCTAGTCGAACGTTCGCGGGATCGCGCGAGGGCAGCCAATTTGGTTGTGACGAATCATGCGCTCGTTGCAATCGATGCGATGCATGGCGGCACGGCGTTACCAGAACACGACTTGCTGGTGATTGATGAAGCTCACGAGTTGGTGCAACGGGTTACCGGTGCTGCCTCGCACGAGTTGAGCGCGCAACAGGTGGAACGGGTAGCCAAGAGGTGCTTGCCCTACTTGTCGGACGACCTGGCGTTGGAGTTCTTGGAGCAGTCTGACGCTTTGCAGCTTGCCCTCGACGAGACCGTGGTGGGACGAGTGGAGGACTCCGATTCCGCTATCGGACTCGCTCTTGGGCGAATCCGAGACGTGGCGCGAGCGGTTGTGTCTGCAATGGGGGGCGACCAAGCAGCCGAAGTTCAGGCCCGAGCCGCAGCGAAAGAAATCTTCGATGTGGCAACTGCGATGGCCGCGATGAAACGCACAGACGTGCTGTACGTCAGCGAACGGGAGCGTTTCGGACGGTGGCTGGTCTTGTCCCCGTTGGAGGTCGCGTCGCTGATACGCGAGTCCATTTTCTTGACCACCCCTACAGTGCTCACCTCAGCCACGCTCAAACTGGGTGGTGGATTCGAGTCGATCGCCGCCCAAGTTGGTTTGCATCGCAGCGAGCAGGTGTCGGATCAATCGGCGTCCGAGCCTGACGACAACGCGGACGCCCCAGAGAATCCGGCCCCTTGGCGCGCCCTGGACGTCGGCTCCCCCTTTGATTACACCCGCCAGGGCATCCTCTATGTGGCTAAGCATTTGCCGAAACCGGGACGCGATGGCATCACCGATGAAGTACTGGCCGAGGTCGCTGAACTGGTTTGGGCAGCCGGTGGCCGCACGCTCGGGCTGTTTGCATCGCAGCGTAACGCCGAGACCGCCGCCAGCTGGTGCCGTGCGGAACTGCCGGAACACAAAATATTGTGCCAAGGGGATGCGCAGTTACCTGAACTGATGGGGCAGTTCATCGCAGAACCAACCACCAGCTTGTTCGGCACACTCTCTCTTTGGCAGGGAATCGACGTCCCAGGTGACACCTGCACGCTGGTGATCATCGACAAGATCCCGTTCCCCCGCCCCGATGATCCGTTGCTGCAGGCCAGGCAGCGTGTCATCAGTGAAGCTGGCGGCAATGGTTTCATGGCCGTAGCTGCGACCCACGCGGCTCTGTTGCTGGCTCAAGGTTCTGGTCGGCTCATCCGGCGCATCTCAGACCGGGGTGTTGTCGCGGTATTGGATCCCAGGTTGAGGACAGCGCGGTACGGGTCGTTCCTGAGGTCGTCAATGCCTTCGTTTTGGACGACGACGGATCGTGAGGTGGCTATCGGTGCGTTGCGTCGTCTCGACAGCAACGTCGACTAGGCCTGCGCTTGGAATGCTCGATCGAGGCCTTCGGTCAGCACGGCGACCAGGTCGGCTGAACGTTCAATCCCAACTGAGAGACGAACTAGCCCTTCACCGATTCCTGCCACCTCGAGCGCTTCTGCAGTCATCGAGGCGTGCGTCATGGTCGCCGGGTGGCAGACCAACGACTCGGTACCGCCAAGGGATTCGGCGAGACTGAAGATTTGCAAACCCGAAAGGAAGGCTCTCACCGCGGCGAGTCCACCAGCCAGGTCAAACGAGACCATCGCGCCGAATCCGTTCTGCTGGCTGGCAGCTAGCTCAAAACCGGGATGTGTTTTCAAGCCCGGCCAGTAGACGGTTTGGACTGCTGGATGGTCGACGAGTAGGTCCACGACCGTGTTGGCGTTCTCCTGATGGATGCGAAGCCGAGCTTCGAGAGTTCGCAGGCCCCGCAAAGTCAGGTAGGAATCAAATGGAGACCCGGTCACCCCGATCACGTTGCTCCAAGCGGAGAGTTGTTCGGCGATCTCAGGATCAGCGGCGACGATTGCACCTCCGACAACGTCGGAGTGGCCGTTGATGTATTTCGTTGTGGAGTGGACGACTATGTCGCACCCCAACGCGAGAGGCTGTTGACCCAGGGGGCTGCAGAAGGTGTTGTCAGCGGCAACGAGGGAGCCGGAGGCATGGGCAAGAGATACCACTGCTTTGATGTCTGTGATGCGCAGCAGAGGATTGGAAGGCGTCTCGATCCAGACGAGACGAGGTGAACGACGCAGTGCGGTTGCGAGGGCGTCCAGATCAGTCATGTCGACGGTGGTGAGCCTGAGCAGGCCTTGCTCGGCGAACTGGGTGAACAACCTCCAGGTGCCGCCATAACAGTCGTGGGGGATCAGGACGCTGTCGCCGGGACGAACTAACGCGGTCACGACTGCCGTTATCGCAGCCAACCCCGAGGACGTGATGACCGCGCCGCTCCCCATCTCAAGTTCGGCGACCGCATTTGCTAGTAGATCACGAGTCGGGTTGCCGGAGCGGGAGTAGTCGTACTGCCGGGGCTCACCTAGGCCACTGAACGTGAAGTTGGACGACAGGTAGATGGGTGGGACGACCGCGCCGTGGGCGGAATCGCTCTCAAGACCGCTGCGAAGTGCACGAGTCACGTTCGAGATGTTGTTCACGGATCCTCCCAAGTGCCGAATGTGGGCATAACGTTAGCTGCCTGCACCGACATCTGGCTCAAACATCCGTCTCACACGGGTGCGGGCGTGCTTTCGAATCCGGTTTACCAGTGCGCTGATAAGTGGATACCTTAATCAGACGCGACGCAGGACGGCGGTCACCTTACCCAAGATGGTGGCTTGGTTACCGTCGATGGGATCGTAGGCTTGGTTGTGGGGCAGCAGCCACACTTGCCCCGGCGTCCGCTTGAAAGACTTCACCGTGGCTTCGCCATCGATCAACGCGGCAACGATGTCTCCGTTGACTGCGTCGGGTTGTTGGCGAACAACCACGAAGTCTCCGTCGCAGATCGCGGCATCGATCATCGAATCACCACGCACCTCAAGCAAGAACAGGGTGCCCTGCCCGACCAATTCGCGCGGGAGCGGGAAGACATCCTCAATCTGCTCTTCTGCAAGTATTGGCCCGCCCGCCGCGATCCGACCGACCACGGGGACGTTGACCGCTTGCGTCGCGGTTTTGAAACCTTCGGCGTCGATCAATTTGGCATCTGAAGCGGAACCATCTTGTTTTTGCACACCTTGGGTTGCCTCCTCTTCTGGTGGTAGCACCACAGAAAGAGCCCGGGGTCGCTTCGGATCGCGCATCAAATAGCCTTTTGCCTCCAGGGTGCGCAATTGGTGAGAAACGCTGGAAGGCGATGCTAAACCGACCACCTCGCCGATCTCACGAATCGAAGGCGGATAGCCCCTGCTATCTATCGTGTCTTTGATCATTTGGAGGATGAGGCGCTGCCGAAATGTGAGCACGTCGGTGCCGCTTGATGCGGCAGGGAGTTCGGACTCAGTCCGAAGCTTGGCTATCTCTGCCTCGCTTGGCCGCCCCCGGCGCTTGCGGGGCTCAAGTTTGGGAGTTTTAGCCACGCGGTGTTGGGGGGTGTTGTCTGTTTGACCCTGGCTCGTTTCCATACCTTCAGATTAGGGGAATCGAACACGGTAATCAAACATGCGTTCGAGGTGTTTCGCGATTCAGTCGGTTTTGTCAGAGGCGACTGGTTTGGTTGATCCATGGCGAGCGAGACCAGGAAGTCAAGTAATCGGAAGTCTTGCATTCGTCCGGACGTTCGATTATGCTTATCGAACGCACGTACGTTAGATTGGAGGCGCTGAGATGGCGACCATGGTGATCAACTCATCGATGACTGGCCTTAGGGCAATATCCACTTCCACGGAATTGCCTCGCCGCAAAGCTTCGGAGCCTCGAGGGGCACTCCCAATCCACGCCTGCACCGACGTGCTGCAAGCGAGAAGTCTGGCCGTCGCGCCTGTGGCGTCTGGCGAGGAACTTCACTGGACGCCTCGCGGCCTAGCTGTCGCACTGTTGGTAATCGCGCTGTTCACCGTCGCGGTTGTGGTGACGGTGGTGGTTCAGTTCCTGGCAGTAAGCGATGCGCCACTCGACCTTTCGTCCCAGTCTGGGGCGGTCCGCACTGCCCTAATGCAAGTCGGCGGTTAAGAGGCCATTGACGTTCTCGTTGACTTGCCCGCTGGCGCCAACTCACGAGTTTTGCTCCAGTGGGGCAATATCGCCGTGCGGCCTTGATTGCGCAAACCAAAAGGCATAATCTCTACATCTAGTAGTTACATCGATGTGTTTCGTCCACAGGTTGTGGTTGTTGTTCACATCTGGTCCACCGCTGATCCACAGCTTCGTCCACAGGCGAAGCAGTGGGCGACGCTAGGGAAGGAGTGCCGAGATGCATTGTCCGTACTGTCGGCACACCGATTCCCGGGTTTTAGATTCACGAGTCGCCGAAGACGGCTCCAGTATTCGCCGACGTCGCGAATGCCGCGACTGCCAACGCCGGTTCACCACCTTGGAGCAGATGCAACTGGTGATTGTGAAGCGGTCAGGGGTCGTGGAGCCATTTAGCCGCGAGAAGGTTGTGAGTGGCGTCCGCAAAGCTTGCAAGGGGCGACCGGTTTCTGAAATCCAGTTGGCTCGACTAGGTCAACTTGTTGAGGAGTCTCTGCGAGCTTCAGGGCAAGCAGAAATCCCAGCAAACGAGGTCGGTCTCGCCATCCTCGCACCACTGCAAGAGCTCGACGTGGTGGCTTACCTACGATTCGCGTCGGTGTACCAGCACTACCAAACCATTGATGACTTTGAAGCAGAGATCAGCCGACTAAGAGATTCGATCGAAGCAGCCGCAACAGCATCACCACCCACTCCCGAGCAGCTCTTCTAAGAGATCGCTCGCCAACCAGGAATCCAGAAAGAGGCCAATCAGTCATGACCGAGACTAGGCAGACCCAGCGCAAGGCATCCGTAAAGCGCACCGGGCTCACGATCAATCGGATCTTCACCACTCCTGGTGTTCACCCATACGACGAGGTGACATGGGAACTGCGTGATGTCGTCCAGACGAACTGGAAAACAGGCGAGAACGTCTTCGAGCAGCGCGACGTGGAGTTCCCTGATTTTTGGAGCCTCAACGCTTCCACGATCGTCACCACGAAGTACTTCAGGGGTGCGCTGGGAACGACCAGGCGTGAACGGAGCCTGAAGCAGTTGATCAACCGGGTGGTAGAAAAGTACACCTCCTCGGGCGTTGAGTATGGATACTTTGCAACGCCGGAAGACGCAGAGGTCTTCTCCCACGAGTTGATCTGGATGTTGATGCACCAGGTGTTCAGCTTCAACTCGCCGGTGTGGTTCAACGTCGGGACGCCAAGCCCGCAGCAAGTCTCTGCGTGCTTCATCCTCTCGGTTGACGACTCGATGGATTCGATCTTGAACTGGTACAAAGAGGAAGGCCTGATCTTCAAGGGTGGTTCCGGCGCGGGTCTCAACCTGTCACGGATTCGTTCTAGCAAAGAGTTGCTCAGCTCTGGTGGCACCGCGTCCGGCCCCGTGTCTTTCATGAGGGGTGCGGACGCCAGCGCAGGCACCATCAAGTCCGGCGGCGCCACTCGGCGAGCCGCCAAAATGGTGGTGTTGGACGTCAACCACCCAGACATCGTCGAGTTCGTAGAGACTAAAGCACGCGAAGAAGACAAAATTCGTGCGCTGCGGGATGCCGGTTTCGATATGGATCTTGGTGGTGCCGACATCGTTAGCGTGCAATACCAGAATGCCAACAACTCGGTTCGAGTTACCGATGAGTTCATGCGCGCCGTCGAGGCTGGAGAGCCTTTCGGGCTGCGTGCTCGGATGACCGGCGATGTGATTGAGCAGGTCGACGCACGCGATCTGTTCAACAAGATAAGTAGCGCCGCCTGGGAGTGTGCGGATCCAGGCCTGCAGTATGACGACACGATCAACGACTGGCACACCAACCCCGAAAGTGGCCGGATCACAGCGTCCAACCCCTGTTCGGAATACATGAGCCTCGATAACAGCTCGTGCAACCTGGCAAGCCTGAACCTGATGAAGTTCCTGCTTGATGATGACTCCTTCGATTCTGAGAGGTTCACCAAGGCAGTCGAACTGATCATCACAGCAATGGACATTTCGATCAGTTTTGCGGATTTCCCAACCGAACCGATCGCGCAGACGACGCGGGATTACCGCCAGCTTGGCATCGGATACGCGAACCTTGGTGCGCTGCTGATGGCGATGGGGAGGGGCTACGACTCCGAGGGTGGTCGTTCGCTGGCTGCCGCAGTGACTTCATTGATGACGGCAGCGGCTTATCGACGCTCTGCTGAACTCGCTGGAGTTGTCGGGACGTACGCCGGGTACCCTCGCAACGCGTCCGCTCACCAAAAGGTCATGCGCAAGCACCAGGCTGCTAACGACGATCTGAAGATCGTTGAAGCATCGGATCGTCAGGTGCACGATGCCGCCACCGCTGAGTGGGCGCAGGTCGTAGCTCTTGGCGCCAAGAATGGCTTCCGTAATGCGCAGGCTTCGCTCCTGGCACCGACGGGCACCATCGGATTCATGATGGACTGCGACACCACCGGTATCGAGCCAGACTTCTCTTTGGTGAAGTTCAAGAAGCTCGTCGGCGGCGGCTCTATGCAGATTGTGAACCAGACGATCCCACGTGCGCTGCACCGGCTCGGCTACCAGCAAGAGACAGCCGAGGCGATCGTGGCGTTCATCGCCGAGAACGGTCACGTCGTGGGAGCTCCTGGGTTGGCGGCGGAGCACTATGAGGTGTTCGACACCGCGATGGGTTCACGAGCGATCAGGCCTATGGGCCATGTCAGGATGATGGCCGCGGTGCAGCCATTCCTGTCGGGCGCGATCAGCAAGACAGTAAACTTGCCGGAGTCCGCGACAGTAGATGAGATCGCAGACGTTTATATGCAGGGCTGGAAACTGGGGTTGAAGGCGTTGGCGGTCTACCGCGACAACTGCAAGGTTGGCCAGCCGCTCAGCGATGGCAAGAAGAAGACTGAAGAGGTTGCGCCTATTCAACCCGAGGTTCGGATCGAGTATCGGCCAAGGCGTCAACGTCTTCCGAAGTCGCGCTTCGGCCGCACCACATCTTTCACAGTCGGTGGCGCCGAGGGCTACATGACGTCCAGCCAGTACGAAGACGGACGCCTGGGTGAGCTGTTCTTGAAGCTGGGTAAACAAGGTTCAACGCTTGCTGGAGTGATGGATGCCTTCTCGATCGCGATCTCGATCGCATTGCAGTACGGCGTCCCGCTAGAAACCTATGTGCAGAAGTTCACGAACCTGAAGTTCGAGCCGGCTGGCATGACCGACGATCCTGATCTGCGGATGGCTCAGTCGGTGATCGACTACGTGTTCCGACGCCTGGCTTTGGATTACCTGTCTTTCGACGAGCGATCTGAGCTTGGGATCCACACTGCCGCCGAACGGGCGCGTTACGCCGAAACCGGCTCTTACATTTCGGAAGAGGATGAAGCGCAACTCATTGAGTCCGAAACGCTGAAAAATGACCCGGCAGACAATCGTCGATTCGACGAGGCAGGCCCACTCCAGCCTGCGCTGGTGCCAGCAGAACCTCACGTGGCCCAGGCTCGCACGAGTGCTGAGTTGTTGGAGCAGATGACTGGCAGTGCGGTGGACGCTCCGCTCTGCCTGACCTGCGGCACAAAGATGCGGCCTTCGGGTAGTTGCTACGTCTGCGAGGGCTGTGGGAGCACGAGCGGCTGCAGCTAGCACACCGTTAGGCTCCGCCAGTTGAAATACCCCCGTGGGTATGTGATGGTAGCTAGGTGAAAAGACGACTCGGTCAGGCGTCCCAGGCGCTGCGCATGTGGGGGAGCAGGCAGTGGCTGGTTGCCGCTGTGGCCACGGTAGGAGTGGGCCTTGTGCTCGGCTGGGTGACCGTCTTGATACCTAATCCGGTTTTCGGACGCGAGATCCCGCCGACCGCCTGGAGTTACCCGGTGTGGGTGGTGACCTCAGCCCTCTCAGGGCTGTTGATCGCCACCTACATCCAACCTGCTGGTTCGAAGCAATCCAAGGGTTCTGAAGAGAAGCTCTCGGTTTGGGGCACCGCTGGCGCTATCGGGTCGTGGTTCGCAATCGGTTGCCCCGTCTGCAACAAGCTCGCATTGTTAGCGTTGGGTTACACCGGGGCTCTGAACTACTTCGGTGCCGCTCAGCCCTACCTGGCAGCGCTTTCACTGGTGCTGCTGATAGTCGGGCTGGTTTACCGGCTGTCGGGGACGATCGCCTGCGAAATGCCGAGGTCCGTCCACAGGTCCGACGCGACGCTCTGATTACACCCAGCGACACGTGCGACGCCCCTGAGGTCACTTTCAGTCGGGAACGTACCTGCTGATGATCTTAGAAAGCGCAGACACGGTTTGCGCGCTGCCCACCACGATCATGCGTTCGCTGGGGCGTTTCTCCCCAAGCCCGCAGACGACGGCACCAGCTTCTTCTGCGATCACCCAGCCCGCAGCGACGTCCCAAGCTTTGGTGTTGCTTTCGTAGTAGGCGTCCTGGCGTCCGGCTGCCACGTAGCACAGATCCAACGCAGCGGCCCCGTGACGCCTGATGTCCCTCACCTGGGGAAGCAGCTCTGCTACCAGGGCACCCTGCCAAGCGCGGACTTCCTTGTGATAGCTGAAACCGGTTCCCACCAGGCTCCAGGCCAGATCCTGGTTTGGATCGAACACCAACTTGGTTTCTTTGCCGCCGCGTAACAACCGGGCGCCACCGCCGCGATGCGCGACGAACATCTCGTCGGTGTCCGGTGTGTAGATCGCCCCGGCCAATGGCCACCAACGGCCCTTAACCCTGGGGTCACCTACGACCGCGCAGACCGACACCGCATACTCGCCATTGCCATACAGGTAGTTGACGGTGCCATCGATCGGGTCGACGACCCAAGTGATGCCTGTAGTAGACCAGACGTCCAGGCCTTCCTCGCCCTTCAGCCCGTCGTCCGGGCGAAGTTCGGTCAACAGATCGCGAGCGAGTTTCTCACTCCGTTGATCCATCAGCGTCACAACGTCGGTTGCGGAAGATTTAGTGGCGGCAACCGCCACTAAATCTGGACGTTCGTCCCGAATGAGCCGACCGCACTGCATCGCAACGCTGCGTGCGACTTGTTCGAGTTCGACCAGCAGTTCGTCATCGGGACGAAGCTCAAAGAAGCTCTCTAGCCAGACCGCGATCGCGTCGGAAACGTTGGAGCCGATCACCTCGTCGGCAACCGCGAGTGCGGACTCACTGGAATCAGCCATACCGACGCCCCACCCGACTTGGGCCAGCATCTCTACGTCGTTGTCGTTATCACCGAACGCAATGATCGAATTCAGCGGTACGCCCTGCGCTTGCGTGAGACGGGTAAGCCCGACAGCTTTGTTCAGATTCACGTCCTGGAATTCGAGGAGACACGCGTGAGTCTGAACAGCCAGCACGGCAGGGTCGATGAAATGGCTCGCATGGCTGAGGATCGTGGCTTCGTCCGCCGGGTCGAACACCAACGAGAGCTTTCTCACCGGGCTCGTGATGTACTGCCTTAGGTCTCTCACAACGTAAGCCTGCTGATCAAGGGCCACGAACATCGCCGCGAGTTCGTTGTCGCGGTTCAGGACGCTCCGCTCTGCCTCGGGCAAAGCGAACACCACCGGGTAGCCCTCGAAGTGGTCGAGGATGGCGTGGACGGTGTCGATCAAAAGTGGAGTGCCCACGATTTCCAAGCCGGATTCGTAGTCAACAACGTAGCCGCCGTTCTCGCCTACAAAGAAGTCGACGATTCCTTCCAAGCCCCAAGCATCCAACCGATTTCTGGTCGGGATCGGGTGGCGTCCGCTCGCGATCCCAAACCGGACGCCCATCTTCCGCAACCGTTCGACAACTTGGACGGTTCTTGGGTGCGCCACCATGTCGTTGGTCAGCAGAGTCCCGTCTAGGTCGCAAACGACCATTCGTACATCGGAGGCTTCCATCGAGTTTCCCTTCTAAATCACCGGCTCGGCAAGCCAGCAAATTCGCGGATCGTACCCATCTCGCGACGCGCCTGCCCCAGCCCCTGCTCGAAAACGGAGGCGAGTTTGGCGACTGATCGTTCTGAGTTCGAAATCGGCATCACTTTGGGTGCTATCACCAACGCTCGTCCTTCTCGCTCGTGTTCGGCGAGTGCGTCCAAGGTGGCGTTGTAACGTTGATGGCGAGTGAGGATCGCGTCCGCCACCGCCGGATACCGGCGGAACCAACCGCGGTACAGGCCAGAGTTGATGGGACGCCGCTTGCGATAGTCCCGTTCTCTGGTTAAAACCACGATGAAACGCTCGTATCCTGCAGCTTGCGCCGCATCCAATGCGATCCCACCCGAGGTCCCTAAAGCGCCGTCGACGTACGCGACGTCGTCAATCACGGTCAACGGCATGATGATCGGCATTGATGAAGAGGCTCGCACCCGCTTCATCAGGTAGGGCATAGTGTCGAGGTCTTCTCGACCCCAGTAGACAGTCTCACCGGTGTCGCACCGAAGCGCCCCGATAGCTACCTGGGCGGGGTTCGCTTCCCAGGCTGACCAGTTGAATGGCAGGGGCTGATCAGGAGCCGAGGTGTGCTCGTAGATCCATTCAGCGCTGAACATCCCCTTCCCGGTGAGGAACGTCCGCAGGTTTCCGAACCTTGGATCCTGAGCCAGATCAACGAACGAACGGCGAGCCCTGGCAGCGTCCCTGCTCACATAATTCACAGTGCAACTCGACCCAGCGGAGATTCCCGCCACAAAGTCGGAATGGACGCCAGCCTCCAAAAGCGCGGCTACCACTCCGGCTGAGTAACTGGCACGCATGCCTCCACCTTCAAAAACGACTGCGGTGTCGAAAATGTTGTTGGAAACCATTCCGCCAGCCTACCCACAGGTCCGAGTTCGGGGCGTTACTGAAACTGGTATGGATGCCTGGCATACCATGTGACCATGCAGGTGCTCCAGGAGGACGAAAAGGTTCCATCTCGAACGAGACCGCCGTTGTTGAATCCCCAAGAGGCAGAAACCACCAGCGAACTGTTTTCGCTACTGAGTTCCCCGGTTCGGGTCTCTATCCTCTGCCTACTGGCTGAGGCTGATCGCCCTGTCAACGAGTTAGTGTCTTGCCTTGAGATGTCTCAGCCGCGGATCTCCCAGCACTTGCGAATTCTGAGAAACCACCACGTGGTCAGAGCTCAACGCAAGGGTCGTGAGGTCATCTACTCGCTGGCGGACCAGCACTTAGCTGATCTGATCCACTCCGCATCAGCGCATCTATTCGCCTCTCGGGCTTGAACACTGCACTGTCACAAACTTGATTCACCAGTTTTCCTAGGTGCCCAGCTAACCAAGTTCGGGACGGAATCTGCCGCACGCGCCATCAGCCACGACCCTCCCCATACGAGCACTATCCCAAGTGTCGACAGCGGCTGCATCGGATGCAACACGGTGCCATTCCTCCACACAAGCAGGGTCCCGATTGTGAGGATCATGAATGCCCACACTGCAGTCGATGTGCTTTGAACCCCACCGAGGCGGGGGATCAATCGCAACTCGATCCGCCCGATGAACGGCACCCCGAGCACCACCAATCCGAGCGCTCCGAATGCGACGGCTGCTTGCGACAGTGCGATCGAAGCGATCGTTGGGCTGAGTGTGGCGAGCCCAAACAGTAGGGCTCCGGTGATCAGGATGAATGGGATGTGCCAAAGGTATGCGGTGACCATGAGCGCGTTGATGATCGTCATCGCCTGCTCGGTCGTCAGGCTAACCCGGGCGAGCACGCCGCTTCTGTCCACTAACCCCAGCAGCCCGCACTGGGCGAGTGCCAAGAGCGCCATGGCCATTGACGGGGGGAGGACGTTAGCGACTGGAATGTTGGCAAATCCCACGGCAGCCGCCGGGTAGCCCAACGCGACTAGCCCGAGCACACCACTTGTTCCCACCAGCAATGCGGCGATCGGTTGCCACCTCGGGCCTGCACGGAACCAACCGCGTTGGTAAGCCAATCCGAACTGGTGAACCAACGGCCAGACGAAGACCATGTTGGCGTAGCGAAGGTCGGGGGTTTGCAGGGTGAACGACAAGGCGTCCACCGTCCATCCCGCAGCGGCTAAACCCACAATGACTTTCCAGGGGGCTTTGTCTTGCGCGCGGAGCAGCGCTGGGGCGGCCGCAACGATCACCAGGTACACGGCGATGAACCACAGCAGTTGCATGAACTGGCGGCTCAGACTAGCGGCATCGTCCAACCATCCGGCCCACGCGAAGCCGCTTGCCAATGCCGTGCACACGGTGACGAAGAATACGAGCGGACCCACCAGACGCCGGCCACGGCTGGCCAGGTAGTGCCCATAACCCAAACCCTGCTGCTTCATACGGTCGAGGGTGACCGCTTGGGCGAACCCCCCGGCAATGAAGAAGATCGGCATCACCATGGCGAACCAACTGGCAACCCACCACCCATGGCTGGGTGCCCAGGGGATGACCAACGGGCGTCCGTCTTCGATTCGGATCTGATAGAGCAGCCCGTGGAAAAGGACTACGACCACAACCGAAATCGCACGCGCCAGGTCAATCACGTGGTTGCGTTGTTTCATGATTCGTACATGCTAGACCGGTCGGGCGAAGTAACTTCGCGCAGGCCTTAGGGTGAGCCGTATGGGTGCTGCTTTCACCGGATTCGCCACGATTTGGGTGGTGGTGGCACTCGGGTGGTTCTTGGCGCATCGTGGCATCGCAACTAGTCGCGACCAGCGGTTTTTGTCGAATCTTGCCTTCCTCGTCGCCATGCCAGCCTTGTTGTTCACCCTTGTCGCAAACGGTTCGCTGGAGCACCTCTTCGCCCAGACGCTGGTCGTGAACGTGCTGGCGATCGCAATCGTCGGCGGAACGTACCTGGTGATTGCGCGGCTCGTGTTCCGTCCCGATCCTGGAACCTCGGTGATCGGTTTTCTGTCTTCTTGTTACACCAACGCCGGCAACCTGGGGCTCCCTATTGCGGCGCATCTTCTGGGAGACATGGCTTGGATGGCGCCGATCATGCTGGTGCAGGTAGGCGTCTTGCAGCCGATCGCTTTGGCATTGCTCGACATGGACAAGTCACGACGAAGCGGTGAGCGGCTCAGTCTTTCCAGATACGTTTGGTTGCCCTTCCGGAACCCCATCACCGTCGGGATCGCATCGGGCTTGTTGGTCAACGTCACAGGCGTCCAAGTGCCGCAGATAATCGCCGCACCGGTCAGCATGATCGGTGCGGCGACCGTGCCGATGATGCTGGTGGCTCTGGGGATTTCGTTGCGGCTTGATCCGCGGCCAGGCTCTGGTCCGCACGCGCGGGAGTTGTGGGTAATCCAAGCGTTGAAGGTGGTGGTGCACCCACTTGCTGCCTATCTGTTGGGCAGGTTCGCTTTCGGGTTATCCCCGCACGACTTGTACGCGGTCACCATTATCGCTGCTCTTCCAACTGCGCAGAACGTGTTCGTGATCGCATCGCGCTACCGCATTGGGGAGGCGTTGGCACGCGACAGCGTGTTCTGGTCGACAGTGCTGTCTGTGATTGTCATCTTCGGGCTTGCTGCCATATTGGCGGCATGAAGCTAGGTTGGGGGATGTGAGCGAAGAATGGCCCACGACCTACTCGGTCTCCGATTTCGATCTCGATCGCAGCATCGAGCAGTCTTGGGTGTCGTTTGCCGAGCGTCTTGGTGAGGTGGTGTCGGTGATGGACGCCGGGGCGACCCTTCGAGTTGGCACGCTCGCGGGGGACCACGGCGAAAAACCGGCCTATGTTTCATTCACGTGTGGCCCGGACGGGCAACTCACTTGTACAGCAGCGGACGGCATCGACGCCGAACCGATCTGGCAGATGTCGGTGAACCAAGAGGAATCGGCTGAATTGGCCCGGGGTGCTGTCGAAGTACTGCGGGAAAAGTTCAGCGTGCCGCACCCAGCGTTCCTTGCACCGGATCAGTTGGCGGACGTACTGACCCCAGGATCGAGTGCTGACGGGTTGGGTGGCTACCACCCAGAAGATCTCCGAGCGATCGTCCCGAAGTCGAGGGCGCACCTCATGGGCATCCTCCAGGAGCGGCTGACCGGTTTCTTGGGCCATCCGCCATTGCGAGACGCAGATGGCGATTTTGGGCTCCGCGTCGGATCGGCAATGGTGTTCGTTCGGGTGACGCCGGACGCGAAAGAAGTCATCGTGTTCTCAGCAGTCGTCCACGACGTGGAGGGCAGATCACGCGCGATGGAGGTGCTCTCCGATCTGAACACGGACGCCCGGTTCGTCCGCTTCTTCTTGATCCGGGACCGGGTGTTTGTGAGCATGTCGATCTTCTCGAACCCATTCGTCCCAGCCCATCTGGATCAGGCTCTGAAGATCGTGTCTTTGATCTCTGACCAGATCGACAGCCAGTTAGCCATGAAACTTCGGGGCAGAACCACTTTCGGTGAGGAAGATCACCATCGCGATGGTGGAATGTGAATCTAACCAAGCGATGGCTCATCGCAAGCCCTGCCTAGGCCTATAGTTGGTGCCGGACACTCCTTGTCATCCCACTCTCCGATTGATTGGAGGAACGCAATGCCCGCCGCGATTGCCCCAAAGGTCCTCGTCGGATACGACGGATCGGACGACGGTAAAGCAGCTATCGAGTTCGCTGTCGGAGAGGCGCTGCTGCGAGATGCCGACCTTCACATCGTGTACGCCATAGATGACACAGTGCTCAGTAGTGCCTGGGGCATCATGCTCGACGTAGACCAAGTGCGCACCATCGCAACGGAACTGGTGGGGGAAGCCCGCGAGGTTGCCAAAGGCTTCGGCTTCAACCCAGATCGGCTGTCCGGTGAGACCATCGTGGGACAGCCAGCCACTGTCTTAGGTGAGGCTAGCAAACGTGCCGTGTTGTTGGTGGTTGGACGAAGGTCCACGACTGGTTCGGAGGGGATGTTCACCGGATCAACTGCGGTCGGAGTGGTGGGCATTTCGGAATGCCCCGTGGTGGTGGTTTCGGCTGTGAACCCGAGCCCGACAGTTCGGCACGGCGAGATCGGTGTCGGCGTAGATCCGGCCGGTCACAACGTGCTCGCCATCGAATGGGCGATGGCTCGAGCGCAGCGGCTTGCCGCGAGGGTGAGGCTTGTCGCCGGGATCGAGGACGGCGGTGTCGCCCGCCTTTTCGGCCGCAAGTTGTCTCCAGAACAGCGGGAGTCGGCACTGGTTGAAGCCCACGACAAGGTTGCAGCGTTGGCAGCGCCATTCATGGACAAGTACGACGATGTCGACGTGCTGATCAGCGTCCACGACGGTGAGCCTGTGCCTGTCCTATTGAAGGTGAGCCAGGAGGTCGATCTTCTGATCCTGGGTGCCAGTCAGCGAATGATGGGCTTCGGGGTCGGCGGCGTCCTGCGCGGGATGATGGCGCATGCCCACTGCCCCTTGGGAATCGTCCGGCACCGCTGAAGTCGGGAACCACCGATACGGCGCTTCGCGCCGACGGCGTTCTAATACAACACCCGAGGATTCGCCTCGTGGCGGGGTCAGTAAATGTAGACGTGCGCTCCGATTGGGGTGCGTTTGAACAACCACTTGGCGTCGTCTAGCGAACCAACGTTTACACACCCGTGGCTTGACGTGCTGTATCCGCGTCGGTTGAAGTCGCCGCTGTAGTGCACGTACATGTTCGGATCGAAAATGACGCTGTATGGCATTGCTCCAGAGCCGTAGTTCTCCGACGGTGGGTTGACGTGCTTGGTGTAGACCTTGAACAAGCCGTTAGCAGTGGGGAAAACTCGCCACACCCCGGTTTTGGCGTGTGAGGTGTACCCGCCTGTGCGGATCCTGACGGTCTTTTTGACCTCGCCGTCCTTGACGAACCTTAGTTTCTCGTGGCCTTGATCTACACAAAGCACGACGCCCGGAAGGTTGCATTCCGGCGGGAGCGTTTTCGGACGGGCAGGCTTCTCGGAAGCCAGGGCGTACCAGGTTTGCTCGTCCACCTCCCCGGTGGGTTTCAGATCACGGGAGCGCTGGTATCGCAGTATCGAGTTGGTGGCCGGCACCCCAACTCGGGTTGTGACCTTCCCTGGAAGCATCTTCAGCTTCCTGAGTTCTTTTTGCACAAGTTCGGCGCAGCGTCCCTTGGACCAGGTTGACACCTTCTTGTCTAGGCAAGCGCCGAAGCGCTTCTGCTGGGAATCGCTGAGGACAGGCAAGGGCGGGGGAGTCTTCGGATCCTTCCACCTGCGTACTCCCAGGGTTTTGTTTGCGACCAGCGACGGTTTAGGGGTGGGTTTCGCCTCGGCCTGAGTCGGCGTTGGTACAGGTCTTTCGGGCGGTATCGCTAGAGGTATTAGTTGCGCGTTGGGGGTAGGGGTTTGGGACGCGGCGGGCTGAGGGGCTGCGTTGAAACTGTCGGCAGGGGTTACGGAGTCACCGCTTTGTAATGCGAACACCACGATAACCGGCGCCAGAATGAAGGCAGCTTTGGCGGCTCTCATGCACCACTCCTGGGGAAAGAAGACACTGTCTAGGTGACAGGATACGTTGTTGTCGTTTCCAGCGCTTCGGCCAGTAGGCTGGGTCGGCTATGTCCGAGCCCTACCATGTGACTTTCGACGACGCCTTACCTATCGCAGCCGCCGTCGATCAGATCCGCACGGCGCTACTCGCCCACCAGGTGATCATCGTTGCTGGCGAGACTGGTTCGGGGAAGACAACCCAACTACCGAAGATCTGCCTGTTGGCTGGAAAAACCAAGATCGGGCACACCCAGCCTCGTCGGATCGCGGCGCGTTCGGTCGCCGAGAGGATCGCTTTCGAACTCGGTGTGGAACTTGGCGACACTGTCGGCTATCAGGTTCGTTTCACTAAAAAGGTGTCGCAGCAAACCACCATCAAGTTGATGACTGACGGAATTTTGTTGGCCGAGATTTCCCACGACCGCGATCTGCGTGACTACGACACCATCATCATCGACGAAGCCCACGAGCGTAGTCTGAATATCGACTTCCTACTGGGTTACCTAAAGCAGTTACTTCCGAGGCGTCCCGACCTGTCAGTGATCGTGACGTCCGCGACGATCGATACCGCGCGATTCGCCTCCCACTTCGATGACGCACCGGTGATTGAGGTTTCGGGACGCACGTACCCAGTCGACATCGTCTACGACCCACCTCAACCAACGCAAGACGACATCGAACCCATCTGCGAGGCAGTGAGCACACTGCATGGGATCGGTGGTGGCGACATCCTGGTTTTCTTGTCGGGGGAGCGAGAGATTCGAGATACCGCAGCAGCCATTACTGCACTGAAGTTGAGGGATCTCGAGGTTCTGCCGTTGTACGCTCGGCTCTCTTCGGCCGAGCAGAACCGGGTCTTTCAGCCGCATCGGGGGACGCGCGTAGTGCTGGCGACGAACGTTGCTGAAACCTCACTGACGGTTCCCGGAATTCGTTTCGTGGTAGATCCGGGATTCGCCAGAATCTCTCGGTATTCGGTGCGTACCAAAGTCCAGCGCCTTCCCATAGAACAGGTTTCCCAGGCGTCCGCGAACCAACGTGCCGGACGCTGCGGGCGGTTGGGGCCCGGGGTGGCGATCAGGCTCTACAGTCAGGACGACTTCGAGGCTCGCCCGGAGTTCACAGAACCCGAGATCCTGCGCACGAACCTAGCCAGCGTCATCTTGCAGATGATGGACGCCCGACTGGGCCGGATCGAGGACTTTCCCTTCGTGGAGGCGCCGGATCAGCGTCAGGTGCGCGACGGTGTCCGCCTTCTCGAAGAGCTGGGGGCGATCGAAACGCAGGGTGCCCAACCTCGCCTGACAAAGACCGGACGCCTGCTTGCCAGGCTCCCAGTCGATCCTCGACTAGGACGGATGCTGGTGGAAGGCAGCCGCCTGGGGGTGCTGTCCGATCTCCTCCCGATAGTCGCCGCCTTGGCGATCCCGGATGTGCGCGAAAGACCTGCTGAGCATCAGCAAGCAGCAGACACGCTGCATCGGCGGTTTCAGACGCCGTTCGGTGAAGCGGACGCCCGACGTGATCCGTCCGATGTGATGTCGATCTATCGGTTGTGGAATTACCTGCGCACTCAGCAGAAGGTGATGTCTGGAAACGCGTTTCGGCGCATGTGTAGGCAGGAGTACCTGAATTTCCTGCGGATTCGCGAGTGGCAAGATCTGGTGAGTCAGCTTCGCCAGATTGTCCGGGAGCTGGGTATGTCGAACGGCCACAGGCCAGATTCCAAGACTGTCGATGTTGATGGGGTCAGCACTGCGGTGCTGGCGGGGTTGCTCTCGCACGTCGGTCTGAAAGACTCACCGTCCGGCAAGGGGAAAGGCCGGCGAAACATCACGGAGTACCTGGGAGCTCGAGGGACTCGATTCTCCATTCAACCTGGGTCTGCCGCAGCGAAGGCCGAGCCGGAGTTGGTGATGGCTGTGGAGTTGGTGGAGACCACGCGGTTGTGGGCGCGCACCGTAGCCCCGATTCGAGTCGAGTGGATTGAGCAGGTTGGGGCCCATCTGCTAAAGCGCCAGTACTCAGAGCCACGCTGGTCGGCCGCCGGTGGCCAGTGCGTTGCGAGCGAGAAGGTCACTCTGCTCGGGGTGCCGATTGTTGCCGGACGCATAGTCAGCTACCAGCGAATTGACCCGGTGGTTTCTCGACAACTTTTCATTCAGTCTGCGCTGGTCGAAGGTCAATGGCGTACTAGGCACCGGTTCTTCGCTCGCAACGAGCAGTTGCGAACGCGCGCAGAAGAACTGGAGGAGCGAACCAGAAGACGCGACCTTGTTGTGACCGACGCTACGATCTTTGCCTTCTACGACGAGCGGATTCCGTCCAAGGTGACGTCTGTCGCGCATTTCGATCGATGGTGGCGTGACACTCGTCGCACGGAACCGCACTTGCTCGACCTGAATCTTGATGACCTGATGGCCGAGGATGCAGCACCTCCTGAGCAGGGGCAGTTCCCGGACATGTGGGTGTTCGGGGAGCACTCGCTACCGGTTAGCTACACCTTCTCGCCGGGGTCTGGCCACGACGGTGTGAGCGTCGACGTGGACGTCAGCGTGCTCAACCAGGTGGACGCCGCTCCCTTCACTTGGCAGGTGCCTGGTTTACGCACCGAACTCGGCAGCGAACTGATCCGGAGGTTACCCAAGGCGGTACGCACTCGCTACGTTCCTGCACCGGATTGGGCGGGTCGAGCTTTGGTGTGGCTCGATGAGCATCCGCAGTCTCAGGGGACGCCGTTCCCCAAGGCGTTCGCGACAGCGCTGACCGCGCTGGGCGGGGAGCCGCTCACCGCCGAGCAGTTCGACACCGACGCACTGCCGGATCACCTACACGTCCGGTATGTGATAACCGATGGCGATTCGGAACTTGGGGCGGGAAAGAACTTCGACGAACTCAAGCGGGAGTTTGCGCCAGCTCTTAGCGAGCGTCTCAATACCGACGCCAACCTGACCCATGAAGGCGCCCGCGATTGGCAGTTCGGAGCGCTACCCGAGCAGACCGAGATCACCGCATCAGGACGCACGTTGGTCGGCTATCCAGCGCTGGTGGATCAAGGCGACTCAGTGGGAGTGCACATCCATGCCAACGAGGCGTCGGCACGTCGAAGCCACGCGCTAGGGATCAGGCGGCTCCTCACCCTCGTTAGCCCAGACCCAACCAGGTGGGTTTTCGCCCATCTGTCTAATGAAGCCCGACTGGCGTTGGGATCGTCTCCGTACCCAAGTTTGCCCGCATTGCTCGCAGACGCGCGACTTCGAGCGACCGGAGACCTGATCGCCAAGGCAGTGCCGGATCCGAGCGTCGTGCGGGACGCGGTGGTGTTCGGCAGTCTCGTAAACCAGGTGCGTCCGGACGCGGCGGACACCATGGACAGGGTTGTCGAACGCGCTGCCCGGATTCTGGCTCGCTACCACCGGGTTCGGCGTTTCCTGGACGACGCCCCTCAAAACCCCTCGCGAGACGATGTAGCTGCTCAACTTGAGAACCTCATTTTTCCTGGGTTCATCGCTGCCATTGCCGAACCGCACTACGGACGCCTTGAAACGTACCTGCATGCCGTCGAATTGCGGATGCTGGCGTGGGCGTCCCATCCGGCGCGTGAGGCGTCCGGTCTTGCTCTGATCACCGAGTTGGAGGATGCCTTCGACGCAGCCACTTCCCGGTACGAGATCGGTAGCCTTCCAGCTCAGGCCGACGCAGTCGGCTGGCTCCTGGAAGAATTGAGAGTCAGCTTGTTTGCGCAGCAGTTGGGAACTAGCCAACCCGTTTCAGCGAAACGACTTCGAGCGGCGATCGCCACTCTGCCCTGAGTAGAGTGGCCGTGTGATTGATCCAGGCGAGTTGTACGAGGTGGACGAAACGGCTCTAGAAAGCCTCTATGGGGTTCAACTACCCATGATGGTTTTGCTGGACGGGTTCGTGGACGCCGGCCAATCCACTCGGCTGCTGGCTGAACACCTCGGTTCACTTGGGCCTCGTCGGCGTCTTGTGACGTTCGATCACGACCAACTCCATGACTACCGTGCCCGAAGGCCACCGATGGTTTTCGACGCTAACCAGTGGGTCTCGTTGGAGCTGTTTTCGCTTTCGATCGACATTGTGGACGCCCCAACCAACCCCTTCTTGCTCTTCAGCGGCCCCGAGCCAGACACCCAGTGGGAACGGGCGACCGCCGCAGTGCTTCAGGTGGCTCAGCAGGTCGGGGTTTCGGAATTCATCAGCGCCGGCAGCATTCCGAGCACTGTGCCGCACACCCGTCCGGTGCTTATCACCGAACACGCCACTGACCCCGAGATCGTGTCGAACAAGTCGGTTTGGTTGCCGCGAATCACTGTTCCGGGCAGCTTCGTCGGCATGCTGGAGTATTTGGCCGGACGCCACGACAAGCTGGCCAGGGGATTCGTTGCCCACGTGCCTCACTACTTGGCGCAGGGCACCTACGCTCCGGGGTGGATCGCCCTGCTCACCCAGTTTGAAGAGGTCACCGGTTTCGATCTGGGGCTTGGCATGGTTGAGGAGGACGCCGAGATGGCCCTGGCGGCGATCGAGGCTGAGACCTCGGCAGACCCTGATCTGCAGCACCTGGTGACGAGCCTTGAAGAACAGTACTCAGAATTCTCCAAGAGAGGTCAGACTGCGGTGCCCAGCCTTGATGAGATCGGTAGGGCTGTTGAACAGTTCTTGGCAGAGCAGACCCCAGACGAGGAGGATTGACCGTGCCTCGCACAGTGGAAGAGTTGACAGTGTTGCTCGATCTGGAGCGTCTCGAGGTGGATCTGTTTCGAGGTAGCCAGCCGGTCACCTCTCAGCAGCGGGCTTTTGGCGGCCAGGTGATGGGCCAGGCCTTAGAGGCCGCCTACCACACGGTTTTGCCGGACAGGCTTTGCCATTCGCTTCACGGCTACTTTCTGCGTCCAGGAAGCACCGCAGCCCCGATCATCTACACGGTCACGTCGCCAAGGGACGGCCGGTCGTTCTCGTCCAGACACGTGGAGGCTAGGCAGCACGGCCAGAGCCTGTTCGTAATGAATGCCTCTTTCAAGGTTCCAGAAGCCGGACTCGAACACCAGTGGCCGCCGACACCCGGCGTCCCTCCTCCCCAGGAGTGCCCGCTGCTATCGGAGGTGTTGGGGGGACGATCGACCGTGCAGGCTTCAGCGTGGGAGGACGAATGGGGCGCCCTTGAGGTTCGGTACGCCGGTGATCACCGTAAGAGTGACTACACCTCGCACGCCGCGATGCAGATCTGGCTACGGGTTCCCCAGCAGTTACCAGACTCTCCTCGGCTGCACCAGGAGTTGCTCGCGTACGCCAGCGATCTCACCTTGCTCGGTGTGTCGACGGTCGGCCATCCGGTCGAGTTCCTCTCGGCAGACATGCAGATCGCTACAATTGACCATGCGATGTGGTTCCACCGTCCGATCCGGATCGATGACTGGATCATGTATGACCAGTTCTCGCCCTCGGCTTCAAACGGAATGGGGTATTCCCGCGGACGCCTTTATGCAGACGGACTTCTTGGGGTGTCAACCGCTCAAGAAGGTCTCATCCGACTTCGCGATTGAGCGGTAACCAGTCAGGCCGCAAGCTCAACAGTCGAACGAAGGCTAGCTAGCGCCTGACGCTCAATCTGACGCACTCGCTCCGCTGTGATACCCCAGACAGCTGCGATGTCAGCCAACTTCGCTTGGTGCCCGTCTACCAGCCCGTAGCGACGTCGCACAACGTCAGCAGAGCGCTCGTCCAGGTTTGCCAGCATGGATTCGAGTCGGGATCGGTCCTCTGCGCTCACAGCAATTTCCGCCGGGCCGGGAGCTACATCAAGAGCGAGCAAGTCGCCCAAGGACGTGTCGCCGTCTTCCTCCAGTGGGGCGTCAAGGCTGATGTGATCTCGTGCCAGACGCAACAGTTCGGCAACCCGCTCGGGATCCAAGGACATCTCATAGGCGATCTCGATAAGTTCTGGTTCGCGGCCTAACTGGTGGGCCAACATTCGCCGAGCGTTCGTCACTTGGTTGATCTGCTCGGCTACATGCACCGGCAGCCGGACGATCCGCCCCTGTTGAGCGATGCCTCGGGAGATCGATTGACGAACCCACCACGTAGCGTAGGTGGAGAACTTGAAGCCCTTGGTGTAGTCGAACTTTTCAACAGCACGGATGAGGCCCGTGTTGCCTTCCTGAACCAGGTCAAGCAATGGCATCTGGGCTCGGCCGTACTTACGAGCAACTGACACGACGAGTCGCAAGTTTGCGGTAATGAAGTGCTTCAAGGCAGCTTCACCGTCGGCGGCAATCAACTCAAGCTCTGCGGGTGCGGCACTTAGGGGAGAGGACAACTCGTCTGAGGAAACGGTGCCGTTCAACAGAGCGCGCGCAAACAGCCCTGCCTCGATGCGACGAGCCAGAGCAACCTCTTCCACTGCGGTGAGCAGCGGCGTCTTTGCGATCCCGTCGAGGTACAACCCGACGGAGTCACGGCCTTCGATTCCGTCGTTTACCCGAACCCGGTGAACAGTGGAGACCATGGGCGTTCCTTTCCCTCTTCCACTGTTGTAACGCGTATTGGGTTTGTTTGATTCGGGTTTTGCCCTCAAATGTCCCCTGGTGGTGCCCTGATAGGACGAATTCATACCCTGGTCGTACGCCATCCGTACTTCCGCAGCGGGAGTTGAGTTTCAGGACGCCTGGTCTACCAACCAGGCCAGTTCGAATGCCCGATCACGCCAGGCGTGGTAGCGGGCAGAGGCGCCGCCGTGCCCCGCGATCATTTCGGTCCGCAACAGGATCGGACGATCAGCGCCATTGGTCGCACAGGTACGTAGCCGAGCAATCCACTTGGCGGGTTCGGTCACCTCAACCCTGGTGTCATTCAGGCTGGTGGTGGCCAAAATAGCTGGGTACTCGCCGCATTCGATGTTCTCGTAAGGGGAGTACGACTTCATGTATTCGTACACACTCGCATCGTGCAGCGGGTCACCCCACTCCTCCCATTCGATGACTGTCAACGGAAGGTCAGGGTTGAGGATGGTGGTCAAAGTATCCACAAACGGCACTGATGCGTGGATAGCCCTGAATAGTTCAGGCTTCATGTTTGCCACCGCACCCATCAGCAGGCCGCCCGCAGAGCCACCCTCTGCCATGAGTTTGTTGGGGTGTGAGTAGCCGGACGCGACCAGATGTTCCCCGCACGAAATGAAGTCGGTGAACGTGTTGCGCTTGCTCATCAGCTTTCCTGCGTCGTACCAGGGACGCCCCATCTCACCCCCGCCGCGCACGTGTGCGATGGCGAAGATGAATCCGCGGTCAAGCAAACTGAGCCGAGGAATGCTGAACGTCAACGGCACCGAGATTTCATATGAGCCGTAGCCATACAGCAGGCAGGGGCTCGTTTGATCTACTGGAGTGTCCTTGTGTCGCACAATCGAGATCGGGATTTGAGTTTCGTCGCTGGCGGCCGCCCAGAGGCGCTCGGTGACGTATTGTGACGAATCAAACGGGCCCGCCGTTGGGTGATCCAGGACGGGTAGACGTCGAAGGACGCGGCGGTCTCCGGTCTCGAGCATGTACTCGATCACCTCGGCGGGGCGCGCCAGTGACTCAAACGACAGCCGAATCCGATCAGTGTCAGGGGCGGCGTCCGAGTCAGCCCCGATTTCATAGATCTCTTCGTCGAACCTGATCTGTCTGGGCTCCCCGAGGGATCCGTCCACCAACCGGGGCAGAATCGTGACCCCGGTCATCCCGTCCGTGCGGTGCTGTACCACTAGCCAGTGGTCGTAGGCGTCCACATCGGTCAGCCTGGTTTGCGGCTGTTGAGGAACCAGCGTCGTCCAATCCGAGGCGCTGGTCGATTCCAGTGGGGCTTGGCAGAGCTCGAACTGGGGCGCGCCATCGTTGTGGAGCACGAAGAGCGAATCAGTGGCGACTTCAACGATGTACTCAACGCCTACTCTTCGCGGTGCGATGCACCTGGGCGAGGCCTCAGGGTCGTCGGTGGGAAGAAGGTGGCATTCGGTCGATGTCTTACTTGCCAGTTCTATGAGCACCCACTGGCGGTCGCGACTCCCGTCGACGCCTACCCAGAACGCTTCGTCCTCCTCGACGAAGATGCGGGTGTCGGTTTCGTCGCCGACCCGGTGTCGCCAGACCTCAAATGGACGCCACGCAGCGTCCACCCGGCAGTAGACCACCCGTTCGTCGCCGAGCCATGCCCCTCCGGGGCCGATTCTGCGTATCGGTCCGTCGACCACCATCCCCGTTGTTAGGTCTGTGATCCACAAGTCGTAGCGTTCGTCGCCTGAGGTGTCTATCGAGTACGCCAGGCGACGACCGTCTGGGGAAACCTCTGCCCACCCCAAAGACGCAAACGACTGACCTTCGGCTAACAGGTTAAGATCCAACAACACCTGCTCGTTGGGCAGCGGCTCGGTGACGTCCGGAATGACGTCTCTAGATTCTCCGGCAATTCTGCAGTGCCGGGGGTAATCCAGACCTTCAACGGTCCGGGCGAAATACCACCACGCCGAGCCGTCGGTATGTGTCACCCACGTTGGCACGGTCATGTCGGTTTGACGGGTGCGGGTGACGATATCGGTGTAGATCTGCTGCCGCAGCTGGTCAAGATGAGAGGTTGAGGCTTCGGTGTAGGCGTTCTCTGCGGTCAGGTACTCCAAGAACCTGGAATCGCCTTTGTCTGCCATCCAGTGGTACGGATCCACGACTGCATCAGAGTGAATGCTGCGGACGAATGACTCGGTAACGGCGACCGGCGGATGCTCAATCATGGCGCGCAGCTTACTGTTTCGAGCTCTCAGCGGTATTTGGGTCTTGGGGAAAAACATGGCAGACTATGCGGTGCGCGACCTATTGACAAGTGCCGGTTGGGCTGCGCCCAAAATCGGATTCTACCGAGAGGCTTATAGTGACTGCATCCTCTGCAAAATCGTCTGCCACCCCGGACGAGAGCGCAAAGCCGACGACGAGGCGTCCGACTACCAGGAAGGCTGCGACTGCGAAGGCCAGCGAGACCGCTGAGGCTGCTGCGCCAGCCAAGACGCCCGCGCGTAAACCCGCTGCCAAGACGCCCGCGCGTAAACCCGCTGCCAAGACGCCCGCGCGTAAACCGGCTGCGAAAGCGGCTCCAAAGACCGCCGAGCCCAAGATCAGCGAAGAGGTCGATCTGGAAGCGCCCGAGCCTTCCGAGCCCGAACTAGTCGCCGAAGACGAGAGTGTCGCGGCCGACGACCTCACCATTCAAGAGGCGCTAGGTGGGGAACACGCCAAAGACGTCAAATTCGAACTCGAAGGCGACGATGTCGTAGTGACCGTACCCGCCCAGAAACGAACTCTGGACGACATCGACGAAGGCGAGTTCGATGAGGGCGAGACCGCCAAAGAAGAGAAGAAACTCGCCGAGGACGAAGGGTTCGTTGTCAGCGACACAGATGACACCGACGAACCTGAGCAGCAGGTCATGGTGGCTGGAGCCACTGCAGACCCGGTCAAGGATTACCTGAAACAGATCGGTAAGGTGGCGCTGCTGAATGCCGAGCAAGAGGTCCAACTGGCTAAGCGGATCGAGGCTGGGTTGTTCGCTGACGAGCAACTCACGCAATTGAGTGTGAAGGCGGTGGATCTCGACGACTTCGAGTGGATCGCTGAAGACGGCAAACGGGCGAAGAACCACCTCCTCGAGGCGAATCTAAGGCTGGTGGTTTCTCTTGCCAAGCGTTACACCGGACGCGGAATGCTCTTCCTGGATTTGATCCAGGAAGGCAACTTGGGCTTGATCCGGGCGGTCGAGAAGTTCGATTACACCAAGGGATACAAATTCTCGACCTATGCCACCTGGTGGATCAAGCAGGCGATCACTCGGGCGATGGCAGACCAGGCGCGTACTATCCGGATCCCTGTGCACATGGTTGAAGTAATCAACAAGTTGGCGCGAGTGCAGCGTCAGATGCTTCAGGATCTCGGACGCGAACCAACCCCAGCCGAGTTGGCCAAGGAACTCGATATGACCCCGGAAAAGGTCGTTGAGGTGCAGAAGTACGGCCGTGAGCCGATCTCACTTCACACTCCACTGGGGGAAGATGGAGATTCTGAGTTCGGCGACCTCATCGAAGATTCTGAAGCCGTTGTGCCTGCAGAGGCCGTGAACTTCACACTGCTGCAGGAGCAGCTTCACGACGTGCTCGACACGCTTTCTGATCGCGAGGCGGGTGTTGTCTCGATGAGATTCGGGCTGACTGATGGCCAGCCGAAGACGCTCGACGAAATCGGCAAGGTCTACGGGGTTACCCGGGAGCGGATCCGCCAGATCGAGTCAAAGACGATGAGCAAGCTGCGGCATCCATCAAGATCGCAAGTTCTGCGCGATTATCTCGATTAATCAACATCAAGACAGGATTACACATGTCACCGCGTATCAGACCAGCAACGATTCTCGATCTCGAGCCAATGGCTGCAATGCGGGAAGCATCATGGCACGAGAGCTACTCGGATCTGGTGCCTGAAGAGGTTCTTGAGTGGTTGGACGCCCGCAGAGCCCGCACCGTCGAGGGCTGGAGCCAGATGCTGCTCGATGGCACATATTTTTGGATAGCAACCCACGACGACGAGGTCGTTGGTCTGGCTCAAGCCGGGCCGAGTAGTGATGACGACATTGAGGTGTTGCTCGAAATCAACATGCTCTACGTTCGCGATCGGATGAAGGGCACTGGTTTGGCGGACGCGCTACTGAAGACAGCAATCGGAGATGCTGACGCCTATGCGTGGGTGCTGGAAAGAAACGACAGAGCCATATCCTTCTACCGTCGTCACGGTTTCGTTGTCGACGAGGTTCAGCGCGAAGTACCGCACATGCCGCCTACAGTTCGTGAACGTCGCCTAGTCCGCAGGGTCGTTCCAGACTGAGCCTGCTCAGGCATTCGAATGCTGAACCTGCCGAAACAGAAAAGTGGGTCCGGACATCAAGTCCGGACCCACTGTCTTGCTAGAAAGACTTCATCCCAGACGGCTCGTCTCGTCGTGGACTTTTAGGGCAACCTGCTTGATACGGTCGGAGTGGACTCGTCCGTGGTGTCCGCAAAACAGAAGTTCACCGCCTGAGGGCAAAGTTACGCGAAGGTATGCCTGTGCGCCGCAGCGGTCACAGCGATCCGCGGTGGTTAGGGTGCTCATGGTTCCCGTCATCTCGTATTCCTCCGTAACTAGTGTCACAAACAACCTAACGGTCATCGGTGTCACTTTGTTCCCCACCTTGACCTTACCCACCTGTTCCAACATGCAAGCCGAAAATGGGCTTCTTCTCATCGGCCGAGGTGCGAACCCTTCCACCTAGAGGTACAACAGCCGCTACTCTCGCATGGTGACCACGAAGAGCACAGGCGGAACCAAGGGATACGAAGCCCGACACTTGTTGGTATTGGAGGGCCTCGAAGCGGTCCGAAAGCGACCAGCCATGTACATCGGTTCGACCGACACCCGTGGACTCATGCACTGTCTTTGGGAGATCATCGATAACGCTGTCGACGAGGCGCTGGCCGGGTTCGGTGATTCGATCGAGGTTTTCCTTCACGAGGACGGCTCGGTGCAGGTGAATGACCATGCGCGCGGCATGCCCGTCGACACCGAACCTCGAACCGGGCTTTCCGGGGTCGAGGTGATCTTCACCAAGTTGCACGCTGGCGGCAAATTTGGGGGAGGTTCATACACCGCGACCGGCGGGTTGCACGGCGTTGGGGCGTCCGTCGTCAACGCGCTGAGTTCCCGCTTGGACGTCGAAGTGGATCGAAACTCAGCCACCTGGCGAATGTCGTTTCGCCGCGGCGTGCCGGGGACGTTTGATGGTGATGGCCCGGACGCACCGTTCACTGCAGGCGGTGGGCTGCAGAAAGTCGGACGCGTTCGAAAGGGTGTCACGGGCTCCCGGGTTCGCTACTGGCCCGACAAGCAGATTTTCCTTGCAGGAGCGCGGTTGTCTCGAACCCAACTGATGGCTCGGGCTCGCCAAACAGCATTCCTGGTGCCGGGGCTGAGAATCCGCGCCGTAGACGGCCGCAAGGCTGGCGACGAAATCGAAGAGACATTCAGTTTCGACGGCGGCATCTCGGAGTTCTGCGAGTACCTCGCCCCGGACGAGAGCCTGTCAGACGTGCTTCGCCTACAAGGGCACGAGCAGTTCACCGAAACCGTCCCGGTCTTGGATTCTAACGGTTCGATGACCCCAACCGACGTGGAGCGCGACCTCAAGGTTGACATCGCCCTGCGGTGGGGCTCCGGATACGACACCAAAGTCCAATCATTTGTGAACATCATCGCCACCCCCAAAGGAGGAACCCACGTCACCGGGTTCGAGCGTGGACTCGTCCGAGCCTTCGCCAAAGCCCTCGATGGGACCCGGCTGCTTCGCGCAAGCGAAGAGGTGACAAAAGAAGACGTACTGGAAGGGCTCACGGCGGTCGTCACAGTGAGTCTCGCCGAACCCCAGTTCGAGGGTCAGACAAAGGAAGTTTTGGGGACGCCTCCGGTCACCCGACTGGTGACGCGAATAGTGGAAAGTGAGTTGGCCGGGTTCCTAACCTCAACCAGGACTGCCCAACGGACCCAGGCTCGCGCCGTGATGGAGAAGGTGGTGGGCGCGTCACGCACCCGTGTGGCAGCACGTGCCCACAAAGAGAACCAGCGGCGCAAGAACGCGCTTGAATCTTCAACGCTTCCCGCGAAGTTGAGTGATTGCCGCAGCAGTGACCCGGATCGAACCGAATTGTTCATCGTTGAGGGCGACTCTGCCCTGGGGACCGCGAAGTTGGCCCGTAACTCCGAGTACCAAGCGCTGCTGCCCATTCGGGGCAAGATCCTGAACGTGCAGAAAGCGTCGGTTGGCGACATGTTGAAGAACGCCGAGTGCGCGGCGATAATCCAAGTCGTAGGTGCAGGCTCGGGCCGTACGTTCGACCTTGATTCCGCGCGATACGGCAAGATCATCTTCATGGCTGACGCCGACTCTGACGGCGCCCACATTCGCACTCTGCTCACCACGTTGTTCTTCAAGTACATGCGACCGCTGGTAGAGGCTGGACGCGTCTACACCGCGGTGCCACCGCTTCACCGCTTCGAACTGACCAACCCACGCCGAGGGCAGGAAAAATACTTGTACACCTACAACGAGGCTGAGTATCAACGAAAGTACGCCGAACTCACCAAGAAAGGTGTCAACTTCAAGGAACCCCAACGCTACAAGGGGCTCGGCGAGATGGACGCCGACCAACTGAAAGACACAACGATGGATCCGCGTCACAGAACTCTGCGGCGCATCACAGTCGAAGAAGGAGAATCCACCGAGCAGGCGATCGCCACCTTTGAGCGGCTCATGGGCAACGACGTCGCGCCGAGAAAGGCCTTCATCATCGAAGGTGCGTTCGCGTTGGGTGTCGACAAAATCGACGCGTGAGTTCTTTGGTCAGATAAACTCTTCCACTGTGACTGATGGCCCATTTGACGACCTGCTGAAGGCGAACAAGCGTTTCTCTTACTACTTCCCGCATGGGTTCGATGGCATAGCCCACGAGGGTGCGTTGGTTCTGACCTGCATGGATTCTCGTCTTCTACCGCTGGAGATGTTTGGGCTTCACGTGGGTGAAGCGAAGATTCTGCGAACACCTGGGGGGATTCTCACCAACACCGAACTTTCCGCGATGATCATGGGTGTCCACAGCTTAGGAGTGAATCGGATCCTCATCGTGCCGCACACCAAGTGCGCTGCCGCGTCGTCCACCGAAGAGAGCATGCGCGAGAAGGTCCGGGCGGCTTCCGGGATCGACCCTGGCGATTTTGTTTTCGGTGTCGTGACCAACCAGTTAGAACGACTGCAAGCGGACGTTGAGAAGGCGCGCTCTCACCCACTCATCGGCCCGTTCGCGGCGGTTGGCGGGTTCCTCTACGACGTCGACACCGGGTTGGTCGAACACAAGTTTTGACCGAACGTTCGCGTCCCGACCGCAGCGACAGGTTGCAACAGCGGCGTCCCCGAGCCGTCCCGCTTTCCGGTGGCCGGAGGCAAAGTGATTGGGGAGCCGCTGTCGGCGGCAGCTATCGCGGGTTTGGGTCCGGCCCATCCCATCAGCAAGACCGTTTCGCCCTTTAGGAACCGGTGGCACCGGACGCCCCCAGTGGCCCGGCCCTTGCTGGGGTATTCGTCGAAATCAGTGAGTTTCACCATGCCGGATTCGGTGCCCGGCAACGCCGTTCCTGACCCTGAGATGGTGATGACGACGGAGTGTTCGAGAGACGGCGCACCGAAGAATATGGTGGACGCTCCCGCCGCTAGTTTGATGCCAGCCATCCCGCCCCCGGAGCGTCCTTGTGGGCGAACAACGGAAGCCGGGAAGTGAAGTAACTGGGCGTCCGAACTGATGAAGCAAAGCTCAGCATTCTCATCAGCCAGTTCGAGCGCACCCACAACAAAGTCGCCGTCGTCCAACCGGATGATCTCCCAGGCGTCCTTGTTCGTGAGGATCTCGGGGTTGACTCGTTTCACAACGCCTCTGCTTGTGCCTAAAGCCCAACCGCGAGTTTCATCGTTCAGCGTCGTGAGCGCCAGCGGACGCTCACCTGGATCCAACGAAAGCAGTTCCGTGGCGGGGGAGCCGCCCTGCAGGTGCGGAGCGTCCACGGTCAACGGGACTGACGGCAGCTCGATCGCGTGAGCCCGCACCACCCTGCCCGCTGAGGTCAGGACGCCGTACTCGCCCCGAGCTGTGGTCTTCACTGCACTGAGCAGTACGTCGTGGTTGCTGCGCCCTCCCGTGGACGGCAGCGGATTGGCACCTTCTGTTCTTGCCAGCAAACCTGCCGAACCCAACATGACCCAGCAGGGGTCGTCCGCGATCTCAAGCGGCCCGGTTGCGGCCGCTGCTACTGCTTGCCCGCCGCCTGCCAACAGCACCGTCCGCCTCGGAGTCCCGTGTTCGCGCGCCACCTCGTCGAGTTCCCGAGCAACTAAAGATCGAAGCTCGTCGTCGCTGGAGATGATCGAATCCAGCTCCGCCAGAATGCGCTCCAACTCGTCGCGACGTTGCTCCAGTTCGATGCGACTGAACTTGGTCAGCCTGCGAAGACGAAGGTCAAGGATGTACGTGGCCTGCGCGTCCGTCAGCTCGAACGCTTCGATCAGGCGAGCTCGGGCACTGGCAACGTCATCGGATGAACGGATGATGGCGATCACATCGTCAATGTCGGCGATCGCGATGATGAGGCCCTGAATCAGGTGCAGTTCATCCGCCGCTTCGCGGTGCTGAAACCGGGTGCGTCGCAGTGTCACATCTAGCCGGTGGTCTGCGTAGACGCGTAACGCGTCTCCGAGCGAGAGAGTCTGCGGTTGCCCGTCCACCAAGGCCACCATGTTGATGCCGAATGAGTCCTCAAGCTTGGTGATTTTATACAGCTGCTCTAAAAGCGCATCAGGATTGATCCCGTTCTTGACCTCGATGACGAGCTGGGTTCCGTGCACAAGATCTGTGAGGTCTTTGACGTCAGCGATGCCCGTCAGCTTCTTGGCCTGAACCGCCGCCTTGATCTGCTCCATGATTCGTTCCGGACCGATCAGGTAGGGGAGTTCAGTCACCACTATGCCGCGGCGTCTCGGTGAAACCTGCTCGATTCGTGCGGTAGCCCGCACCCGGAATGTGCCGCGCCCGGTGTTGTACGCGTCCGCGATCCCGTCCAAGCCGACGATCTTGCCACCGGTGGGAAGATCGGGGCCGGGGATGAACCGCATCAAGTCAGCCACGCTGGCGTCGGGATGTCGCAACAGATGCTTCAAAGCCTGAACGCATTCGATCAGGTTGTGGGGAGGGATGTTGGTTGCCATGCCCACTGCGATTCCCGTGGAGCCGTTGACCAAAAGATTGGGAAAGGCTGCGGGTAGAACCACTGGCTCGCGCTGCTTGCCGTCGTAGTTCGGCTTGAAGTCCACGGTGTCTTGATCGAGACCTCTAGTCATCGCAACGGCAGCCTTCGCCATCCGGCATTCGGTGTACCGCATGGCGGCCGGTCCGGCGTCCAGAGAGCCGAAGTTCCCGTGCCCGTCCACGACCGGGAGCCGAACCGAAAAGTCTTGACCCAGCCGGACAAGCGCGTCGTAGATCGCGGAATCGCCGTGCGGGTGCAACTTGCCCATGACGTCACCGACAACCCGTGCGCATTTCACATGCGGACGATCAGGACGAAGCCCCATTTCGTTCATCGAGAACAGGATGCGTCTTTGGACGGGTTTGAGCCCGTCGCGTGCATCCGGAAGCGCTCGCGCGTAGATAACCGAGTAGGCGTATTCGAGGAAGCTGGATTCCATCTCGTCAGAGATGTCGACGTCTATTATCTTCTCGCTGAAATCGTCATCGATTGCGGACGACTTCCTCACCATGGTTTCCTCTTCCCCGTTAAAGCGGATGTCACGCGTCCATCCCAGATCACCTGCCGCTGGCTACAGACACCGCTGTGCGCGTTCTTCACTGAGATAGAACTCTGCCCAGGCCAGACAGCAGGCCGCGTCCGTCCGAAGCTCGAACCACTGGGATCTCGTCAAGAGTGGGCTCGTCTGACTTTAGGGGTTCGACGGTCCCATGAGCCAGGAATTGCTCAGTAACCGTTAGTTGACGAATCGCAATCGCCCGCACCCGGCCGGGATTCTGCTGGGCAAAGTCTGAGTACAACTGGGGGTCGTGTTGGCCATCGTCGCCAACCAACACCCACCGAATTCGAGGGAAGTCCGCTGACAACTGCAGTAGCGCTCTGCGCTTGTGAGACTGCCCGGATCGGAACCATCCGGTGTTTGTCGGGCCCCAATCAGTAAGTAGCATCGGACCGATCGGGTATCTGTGCCGCTTCAGAAAGCGCACGATGAAGGCGTGCGTGTTCCAAGCTCCGGTGGATAGATAAAACATGGGCGCGCCAGGATGCTCAGCAATCAATGAGTTGTAGAGCACAGCCATGCCCGGAATTGCTTGGCGGGCCGACTCGGTTCGTATGAACGTGTTCCAAGCTGCGATGAACGGACGAGGCAGCCAGGTGGATAGAACGGTGTCGTCAATGTCGCTGACGATTCCGAATTCAGCCTGCTCATCGATGATCGTGACGTTTGCCGTCGTGGGTTCTGAGGTCACAGACGCGACGACCGCTTGGTGCCAACCAGGCTCCAAGCCATGGTTCCTCAACCGGTGATCTATGTAACCTCCTCGATCGGTGGTGCCGCTCACCTCGGTGTTCCCCAATGAGATGGTGTACCGGGCGTTGACGCAAACTGCGGTGATGAAGTTACGCCAGCCCCTGCGTCGGAGGAATTCTTCAGCAACCTGCCCGAGTTGGCTGTCGCTTAGGTCGGGGGCAAGGACCACTCGTCCTAGGATCCTGGCATTGTCAGCGGAGCCGTAGCCGGTGTAGGCGATGACTCGTTCTTTCCATCCGAGTCTGCGAAAGAACCGCTCTACGCGGACATTGAGTACCTGCTCGATGCGCGCAGCGATGAACGGTCGGTTACTCATGAGCGCCAACCCTAGCCTGGTGGGGTGCTTACCATGGACGACAACCGACCACCGGCGTCCTCTGCGACGCCAACAGCTGGCTTTTGGTACAAGCCCATTTGGGTGGGAGAATGCACCAATGACCACACGCGTGTTACCCAGGGATCTTAGGAAAGCCATCCATGGGTGCGGGTATTTCCCCGAGTTCGTGGAAGCGACCGTGGAACAGTCCGTTGGCGATGAGGAAGTTCTCTCTTCTCTGGTGCACCACGAGACCACCTTCAACCGCGACGAAATTCGCAGACACGTGACCGTCTTGGTGTTGACGCCGACCCGTCTACTGGTTGGTCACACTGACGACGGAGATACCCCCGGCGTTACACAAGCTGTCTCTACGGTTGAATCGGTACCGCTTCGTAAGATCACCTCGGTGGCGTTGTCCCAGATCGCCACACACCCAGAGCGCTATGTCGCGGGCGGCGGTGGTGTGGACGAGGCGTGGTTGTCCGTTGCCTGGGGAGTGATCAGGCGCATGGAGATCGATCCCACGGTTTGTAGCGACCCCCATTGCGAAGCCGATCACGGAATGACGGCCCAAGACGTGGCGGACGATCTCACTCTTCGAGTGAGTTCTACTGGCGACGGTGCGTCCACCGTGAAACAACTCATCGACTTCGCGGTCGCGTTACAACGAGCCACTGGGTAAGCCATGGATTCACCGCTGATTCCCCAGTACGGACGATCAACCCTTTCTGACGTGCTTCCCAGCGTGGCGACAGCCCTTGGTGCACCGGGGGCTTGGCAGAACGTATTGGGGCTACCCGAAGCGGCCAGATACGTGATTTTTCTGGTTGATGGCTTGGGTTTCTACCAGGTCAATGCTGAGGCTGAGGTGGCGCCCTTCCTGTCTGAGCTGATGTCTTCGTCTGCGACCATCACCAGCGGCGCGCCGAGTACAACCGCGACGAGCATTACCAGCCTGGGGACGGGGTTGGTGCCCGGTCAGCATGGCATCGCCGGGTACGCGTTCCGGCACCCATTCGACGGTAGTTTCTTGAACGCGTTGTTGTGGCAGGACGGGTTGTCTGCGCTTGATGTCCAGCCGAGACTGACCGTGTTTGAGCGGCTAGCGTCCGCCGGCATCCCGTCCAGCATTGTTGTTCCGGAACGCTTCGAAGGGACGGGGCTAACCGAATCAGCGCTTAGAGGGTCTCAGTTCCTGGGCGTCGAGGTCGAAGATGACATTGCAAGACGCATCGAACTGATGGTGGATTCAGCGGTCTCCGGTGACAGGTCGCTGGTGTACGTCTATGAGCGTGAGCTGGACCACACGGGGCACAGTATGGGTTGGCAGTCAGAACAGTGGCGCGCCCAACTGGCCAGGGTCGACAAGATCTTGGCGACTATGCGAAACATCCTGCCCGACGACGTGCGCCTGCTGGTGACTGGCGACCACGGAATGATCGATGTTCCCGATACTCACCGGTTGATCATTGAGGAGGAACCGGATCTGGTGGCTGACCTGGATTTGGTCGCCGGAGAAGGCCGATTCCGGCAGGTTTACACTTCCAAACCAGACGCGGTTGCCGCCAGGTGGCGAGATCGTTTGGGCGATGGCGCGTGGGTTAGGACTCGCACCGAAGCATTCGAAGAGGGCTGGTTTGGTGACGTCAGCAACTTCGTGGCGGGCAGGTTCGGCGACGTGGTTGCAGCGATGCGAGGGGACGCCGCACTCATGACCGCAACCCAAGAGCGAGAATTCACGCTGGTCGGGATGCACGGTTCGCTCACACCGGAAGAGATGACCGTTCCGTTGATCGTGTGCTGAAACTCCGGCTGGTTGCTCCTGACTAGGACGCTCCTATGTGTTGTCCAGTCGTTTCTCGAGGATTCGAGACCCTGACTCCGTCGCGGTCCCTGAGGTTGGGAAAGCCCCCGTATGGCAAGGGCCTCAGCCAACCGGGCGAAGGGCCTCACCCACCCGAGGGTTCAAGAAGGGCGCAGCCCGACGATTCTGGTGCCTCATTCGGGTTTTCGCCTGTTTTCTCGTCCACCAACCCCCCGTTAGGTTCACCAACCCTCCGATAAGTCACAGGCGCATGGTTC
>CAYMMF010000002.1:0-3676 GCA_964391475.1 uncultured Propionibacteriaceae bacterium
AACCCCTCGTGTGCGAGAAGATGGCAAGGTGAACGAAACTGCTTCCTTGCTCGTGCGTAACGTCCGACCGTGGGGCGGCGACGCCGTGGACATCACCGTGGACGCGGGACGCGTCCGCACTATCTACCCCGCCGATCCGGCCGCCACCGGCGGCATCGACGGCCGCAGTTTGCTGGCACTGCCAGGCCTGGTGAACAGCCACGCCCATATCGACAAGTCGTGGTGGGGTCTGCCGTGGCAGTCATATGG
The DNA here is from genome assembly GCA_964391475.1 of uncultured Propionibacteriaceae bacterium. Classification (GTDB taxonomy): domain Bacteria; phylum Actinomycetota; class Actinomycetes; order Propionibacteriales; family Propionibacteriaceae; genus Propioniciclava. The sequence goes on from CAYMMF010000002.1 coordinate 250, forward strand.
CGGGGACGGCGGCACGGAGGGCCGCATCCGGCACGAGCGCGCCCGCCGCGACGAGATAGGCATGCCATCGGTGCAGATCACGCGCAACGTGCTGCGACAGATGGTCGCTCACGGCACGACCGCGATCCGCACCCACGTCGACGTCGATCTGGGGCTCGGACTACGTGGCATCGAGGTCGTCCGAGAGGCAGCCGCAAGCTACGGCGACGCCCTGGCAATGCAGATCGTCGCGTTCCCGCAAGATGGCGTGCTTCGTCGACCAGGAGTGCTCAACCTACTCGCACAGGCTGCCCGCATCGGCGTCGAGTACATCGGCGGGCTGGATCCCGCCACGATCGACCGCGACCCGGTAGGCCAGATCGACGCCGTGCTGGCGCTGGCCGCCGAGTACGGGGTCGGAGTCGACATCCACCTGCACGATCCCGCCGAACTCGGTGCGTTCCAGATCGAACTGATCCTCGACCGGGTCGAAACCCTAGGCTTGCACGGACGCATCAACATCGCACACGGCTTCGCCGTCACCCAACTCGAACCGACGCGCCGCACCGATCTACTGGCCCGCATGGGTGCACTCGGCGTCACGATGACCACCGTCGCACCGTTGAGACTCCCGCAACTCCCCTTGCGAGAGTTGGATGCTGCGGGGGTGCGTTTCGGGTTCGGCACCGATGGGATCCGCGACCTGTGGAGTCCTTACGGCACCGGCGACGTCCTCGGCATCGCCTGGCAGTATGCACGCGCATCGAGCCTGGTCACCGACGACGACCTGCGCCGCGTGGTCGAGATCCTCTGCGCCACCTCCGCCACCCTCGTCGGGCTGGAACCGAACCTGCTACGCGTCGGCGACCGCGCCGACATCGTCCTGCTGGACGCCGAGAACCCGATGGACGCCCTCGTGCGCACCCCGCCGCGCCAGGTGGTCATCGGCAACGGACGCGTGCTGATCGGCTGAGCCCGGACGGCACCCCCTACTGACCGGTGTCGTTCGTCAGGGATGATGCCGCAACTTCGGGGTTGCTTCAGCCTCACCTGAGGGGTCAACTTTACTACGGGTGTTCTGAGTACATGTCGATGGTTGCAGTGACTCCCGAGGCGCTCGCTCTGCGCGAACTTCTCAACGCGCGCCGTGGCGAGTTACAGGTTCTGCTGGAGAAGTATGCCGCCTCGCGTCCAAGGTTGTTCGGGTCAGTCGCTCGGGGCACAGCTCACGCTGGTAGTGACATAGACATTGTCGTGGAGATGGACCCAGTAGACGGGAACCTGCTCATGAGGGCATCAGGCCTCATGGAAGAGACCCGCACGCTCTTCGGCCGTAACGATATTGACGTGTTTCCCATCCAGTCACTCAAGCAGCCCCTTTCGGCGTCGGTGCTACGGGACGCGATAGATCTATGAGCCGCAGATTCGTGGCTTTCGGAACATCCTCGCGCACCGGTACTTCGGCGTTGATATCGATATCGTGCGAGAAGTCGTCGAGGAATATCTGCCGCCTCTCGCAGCAGCGCTTCGCCAACACATTTCCTGAATCCACCAGTTCTTGCCTACTGCACGCCCCCAGCCAGGTGTGCTGGCGGCGACCCGAGCGGGATCGCAACTGTCGGCTAGCTGAAAGTTCGAAAGGGCGACTGACCAGGCCGTTAGGAACCGCAACGGCAAGGCCTACTGCCACCATTGGCCAGCTTCAGTTTGGTGGCGCCACGTGACCTGCGCGCCCCGTGGGGTCGCTGAGCACCGGCCAGCGACGCCGACTGGTGCTCGCCATGGGTGCTGGCCAGCTCACCCAACCACCTCTCGCTGACGCTGGTCACGGCCCTCGAGGAGCACCTGCCCCAATACCTGGGCGCTGTCGTCGTCGCCAGCCACGACCGTTGGCTGCGACGGTCTTGGACCGGTCAGCGCCGCCAACTCAATCTCGAACACTCAGACTCGAAGCCAGTCCCTCTCTTCACTCATCCAGCGCCTGGAACCGCGTTGGGGATCGTCGCGGTGTACATATCAGACACACCCGTAGACCGTATGCGCTGGCGACTGCGAGAACAGGCCGAGGTAAACGTGAGCACCACCGGTACCTGAACACAGGCCTCGCAGTTGGTGAGGAACCGCTCGGTCGGATCCGCTGAAACCGGGTTCTCACTTCCAGCCGGAACATCGACCCCAATCGCTCGCTCCTGCCGCCGATCCCGGGCTCCTTGATCTACACCTCCATGCCCTACACCTCATTGACCTTCTCGAAGGCCGCCTGCCGCTCAGGTCGCGCCCTGCTCAACTCTGCCTAGGTCGCGACCCCTGACCTCAACACACAATGCGCATTGCCGGTTAGTGGCGTGCTCCGGAACGTCCGCAGAAGGTCAGGCGACGGGGTCGAGGCGCGTGACCTTTGGCAGGCCAGCGGCGCGTTCCGCGGCGAGGTCATGGGCAGACTGCATCGCCAGCCAGACGCGAGCGGTGCCGACGCCGGCCTCTTCGAGACGGACGGCGAGGTTGGGGCTGATCCGGGCGTGACCGTGCAAGACCCGGCTCAGGGTGACCCGAGAAATGCCCAGCCGGGAGGCTGCTTCACCGACGCTGAGCCCGAGATCGGCCAGGACGTCCTCGCGGAGGATCTCGCCGGGATGGACCGGATTCTTCATCACCATTATGTTCACCTCCCTTAGTGGTAGTCCTGGTAGTCGACGAGTTCGACATTACTGTCGATGAATCTGAAAGTGATCCGCCAATTCCCGTTCACCCAGACTGACCAATGGCCGGTCAGATCCGCCTTCAACGGGTGGGTCCGGAAGCCAGGGATGGCAAGGTCATCAGGGCCCTGAGCGGCATCGAGCAGCGACAGGATGCGAAGCAGCTTCAGGACGTGCGCGGCTTGGACACCCTTTTTGGATCCCGTCCGGTACAGCTGCTCCAGCCCCTTGTGGCGGAAGCTCACGATCACCAGTCCAGCGTATCGCGTAGCGCTACACGATACAACGAGTGGAATGTACCGTCCTGAGGTTGCTGGTCCTCCTGCGTCCCGATCGACGACCTATTTGACCTAGGGAAGGCACGAGCCGATCGGCGGGCGTTTGGCCGAGCGAATCGTGGGACGCCAACGGCCGTGGACGGTTGCCCCTTGCTACGTTGGAACTCGGCGAGAACGTCGCCGACCTCATGGCAACCCAAGCCCGCCTCGAAGCCGAGAGCGACAAGCTGCTCGCCGCGCACTTCGCTGACGCCATCGACCTGCCACTCTCAAACGACACAAAGACCGCATCCGCGCAGGCCTCGCCGACATCGAACAGCGCCTACGTGAGCACCACGAGCAACGCGTCGCGGGCAGGCGTTCCTCCACGATGCGAGCCGACAGGTCGGACGGCTGAAGAGACACAGCGCAGCCATCTCAAAGCCCACAGATGGAATAACCCTTCGAGACGGCTGCTTCGCAGCCTCCTCA
>CAYMMF010000002.1:3776-22582 GCA_964391475.1 uncultured Propionibacteriaceae bacterium
CTCAAAGCCCACAGATGGAATAACCCTTCGAGACGGCTGCTTCGCAGCCTCCTCAGGGAACGGTCGTCGTCGCGTGTTCCCGTAAGACACACTAGGTGGAGCTAACGGGATTCGAACCCGTGGCCTCTTCCATGCCATGGAAGCGCGCTACCAACTGCGCCATAGCCCCTTACCGGATGATCATGTTAGCTCAAATGAACGCCGCATCAAAAATCGATTACGCGACTTGCCAAAAAGTTCCGCGAAGAGTCGGCTGCGCTCGACGTTGAGACGCCTCAATCAGGGTGCGTTTACGCTCGCAAGCTCACCAGAATGGCCCGCCGCCACCTGGTTGTAGTGGACCAACCTCCAGTCACGGCCGTGCTCCACTACCGTCCAGGACGCATTCCATAGCCCCGACAGCGAGAACGACTGCTCGAAGGAAAGCCCGAGCGTCAACGCCAACCCGACGCGCATTGCGAACCCGTGACCGACCACGACGACGGTCTGACCGAGATGCTTAGAGGCGTACTCTGCAAGTGCTCCCGCTACCCGACTTCCGGCTTCGAGTCCGGTCTCGCCAGTGTCTGAACGTCGAAAGTCCACCCGATCCTTCAGATTCTGCCGGAACAACGGGTGTTCCGCCGAAACCTCGGCCACCGTACGTCCTTGCCAGTCACCAACATGAATTTCTCGCAATCGAACGTCGCGGGTCACTTCGAGCCCGATTGCATGCGCCAACAATTCGGCGGTCTCAAGGGCGCGTGAAAGATCCGATGAGTAGCACGCGTCGGCGTCCAACTCAGCCAACTCTGTTGCCAGCGCTTCCGCTTGCGCCCTTCCATGGGCATCCAACGGAACATCAGCCTGGCCCTGGAAGCGCCCAGTAGCATTCCACGCGGTCTGCCCGTGGCGAACCAGAACGAACCGCGTCTTCGTCACTGCTCTAGCCCCAACTCCACGCTCGGGCAATCGCGCCACAACCGCTCCAACGAGTAGTGGACGCGCGACTCTGCGTGTTGGATGTGGACTACCAGATCACCAAAGTCCAGAAGCGCCCATTGGGCCTCAGATTCCCCCTCGCGTCGCTTCACCTTGTGACCAGCCTTGAAAAGCGCTTCCTCAACACCGTCCACGATGCCGCCAACCTGACGTTCATTCGCAGCAGAGACGATCAAAAACACATCTGCGAATGGCAACCGTTCAGACACATCAAAGGCGACCAGATCAGTGCCATGTTTAGCGACTGCAGCCTCGGCCGCCAGTCGGGTCATCTCGATGGCCTGCTCAGGCGCCCGCATGTGTCTCCTCGGCTTCGACCGGATCGCGGTACAGCCCGCGCTTGCTTATGTACTGGACGATCCCGTCAGGCACCAGATACCAAATCGGAAGCCCAGCAGCCACTCTCTCGCGGCACTCAGTGGACGAAATCGCCAACGCCGGAACCTCCAGCAACGTCACCTTGTCGGCAGGCAGGTGCGAAATGTCTTTCGCCGCCAAGTCGACCCCCGGGCGAGACACCCCCACGAAGTGAGCGAGATCGAACAACTCATCGACCCCACGCCACGTCAAAATCTGGCTCAAAGCGTCCGCACCGGTGATGAACAAAAGGTCGGTGCCCTCGCCCCGCTCGGCCCTCAGATCGCGCAAGGTATCGACCGTGTAGGTCTCCCCTGGCCTATCAATATCTACCCTGCTGACAGAGAACCGGGGGTTGGACGCCGTCGCGATGGTCGTCATCAGGTAACGATCCTCACCCGATGACACCTTGCGATTTTTCTTCTGCCAGGGCTGACCGGTTGGTACGAAAACCACCTCATCCAGGTCGAACCGAGCAGCAACTTCGCTAGCTGCCACCAAGTGGCCGTGGTGGATGGGGTCGAATGTGCCACCCATCACTCCCAGTCGTAGACGACCGCCGTCTGTTCTAGCTAGTGGAGTCGGCGTCACTTGCGATCAGTTTGACTGTGCGGCCTACTGCCGCCGATGAACCGCACTGCAAGCAGTGCCACAACAAACACGGCAAATGTGGCGACACCCACGCCGATCGCCTGAGGCGGATAGTGACTTGCACCTTCAAGAAGAATCGTCATGGCGGGAAGGATACCGTTACTTGAGCCAATCAGGCACGTACATGCCCAGAGCCTGTCACCACGTACTTAGTCGAGGTCATTTCGGGCAACGCCATTGGGCCGCGAGCGTGCAGCTTCTGCGTCGAGATTCCGATTTCCGCTCCAAACCCGAACTCACCGCCGTCAACGAACCTGCTGGACGCGTTCACCAGGACGGCCGCGGCGTCCACCTCGGCTACGAACCGGTCTGCGTTCTTCAAATCACCGGTGACAATGGTTTCGGAGTGACCACTCGAGTGGGCGTGGATGTGCTCCAACGCAGCGTCCACGTTGGGCACGATCGCCACCGCAAGATCAAGCGAGAGGTACTCGGTGTCGAAGTCCTCGTCCGTGGCAGGCACCACGTCGGAATCGTAGGCCGCAACAGATGAGCATCCGTGGATCGTAACCCCAGCCTGCTTCAAGGCGATCAAAGCTCGTGGAAGGAACTGAGGTGCTGTGTCGGCATGCACCAACAGCGTTTCGATCGCGTTGCAAACGCTGGGACGCTGCGTTTTGGCGTTCATCAAAATCTCGAGCGCCATGTCTTGGTTCGCTGAGGCGTCCACGAAGAGGTGGCAGTTACCGGTTCCGGTCTCGATGACGGGAACCTTTGCGCCCTCAACGATGGCGTTGATGAGACCTGCGCCTCCACGCGGAATGAGCACGTCTACCAACCCGCGAGCTGCCATCATCTCTTCGGTGACCTCCCGGCCGCCCTCCACCAACTGGATGCAGGCCTTGGGCAGCTTTGCAGCCTCCAGGCCACGCTGCAAAGCAACAGTGATTGCCCGGTTCGACTCAAGCGCCGACGAAGAGCCGCGCAACAACGCCGCGTTACCGGACTTGACGCAGATGCCCCCGGCGTCCGCGGTCACGTTAGGACGGGCCTCGTAGATCATTCCCACAACACCGAACGGCGCGCGCACCTGCCGAATGTGCATGCCCTGGGCAGTCGTCCAGCCGCGCACCACGTCCCCCACCGGATCAGGAAGACCCGCAAGGTCGCGCAACCCCTGAGCCATTCCGGCTACCCGTGCAGGATTCAGCCGCAGCCGATCGATGATCGCCTCACTAGTGCCAGCGGCCCGAGCGTTCTCAACGTCAAGGTCGTTGGCTGCCAACACGGCTGCTTCATCGGCCAAAAGTGCGTCAGCCATCGCTTGCAGCGCGGCGTCCTTCGTGGAACGGGTTGCGGTCGCCAACGCCCGGCTGGCTGCCTGCGCGGCGCGGGCTTGCTCGATGAAAGTCATGCCTCGCAGGATAACCCCGCTTAGTTAGAAAAAGCGGCCAATCTCATCGCTTCTTAGGACGCACAACGAGCGAGTCGCGGTGTACTAGCTCCCGATCGAACTCCGGGCCGAGCTCATCGACCAGATCTCTTGTGCTCCTACCCATGACAACGTCCAGGTCATCAGCGTCGTAGTTCACCAAACCACGAGCGACGACCGAACCAGATTCGTCGGTGAGCGTGACCGGATCTCCGGCATGGAACCCGCCCTTGTAACCCACCACTCCAGCGGGCAGCAAGGACGCCTTTCGCTCCACAACAGCGGTGACCGCTCCCGGATCCAAAACCAGCGATCCCTTCGGCTTCGACGCGTACGCCAGCCACAACAACCGACGCGCGCGCCGTTTGCCGGTTGGGAAGAAGAACGTGCCCACCGTTTCACCGGCGAGCGCAGGGGTCACCTTGGTGGCGTCGGTTAGAACCACCGGAATCCCGGCATTAGTTGCGATGCGGGCGGCCTCCAGTTTTGTCGTCATTCCCCCGCTCCCAAGCCGACTCCCGCTTCGTGACGTGTCGACGTCCAGATCGTCCACATGGCGGACTTCGTCGATCCGGCATGCGTCTGGGTTGCTCGGATGGCACGTGTACAGCGCGTCGACGTCGCTCAATAGAAGCAGCGCATCGGCGCCCACCAGGTGGGCGACGAGTGCCGCGAGCCGGTCGTTATCACCGAATCTGATCTCAGAAGTTGCCACGGTGTCGTTTTCGTTGACGATCGGCACGACCCCGAGTTCCAGCAGTCGGGTGAGGGTGCGAAGCGCATTGGCGTAGTTGGCGCGCCTGGTCACGTCGTCAACGGTCAGAAGCACCTGGCCCACCGTGAGCCCGTGCGTGCCGAACCTAGACGTGTAGCGCTCCATCAGCAGGCCTTGGCCCACGGACGCCGCAGCTTGCTGGCTAGCCAGGTCGCGCGGGCGAGCTCGCATGCGCAGCGGCGCCATCCCGGCTGCGATCGCACCGGACGAGACCAACACCACGTCTTGGCCCGACGACCGAAGGTCGGCGAGGGCGTCCACCAGTGATTCCAGTCGGGCGGCAGACAAGCGACCTTTTTTGTCGGTCAGCGACGACGACCCAACCTTGACCACGACTCGCCGGGCATCGGCGATCTGGGGGCGGACTTTCGTCACCGTTCTGCCTCCTCTTCAGCTCGCTGGGCAGCCTTCGCTGCGTGGTACTCGGCGTCCAACTCGCGCCGGCGAGCGACGGAGGGACGCTGAGTCTGCAATCGCTGGTCTTCGCCCCTTGCAGCGAGGATCTCTGCGCCACTTGCAATCTGCGGTGCAAAATCGAACACGACAGGATTAGCTCCGGCCCCGATCGCAACCGCATCGCCCTCCCTGGCACCTCTGGCAGCCAGGGCGTCTTCGATGCCGAGCCGAGTGAACCTGTCGGCAAGGTACCCGACGGCTTCAGCGTTGTTGAAGTCGGTCTGGCGCACCCACCGTTCCGGCTTCTCGCCGGTGACCCGCCACACCACTTCGCCGTCAGCGGAGCTCTGCTCGACTTGGAACTCAGTGGCCTCTGGTTTAGGGCCAATGGGTTCCGGACGCAGGACGGTGCGCGGAGCGTCCGAGACAGGAGCCTCTGCTCGACGTTGGGCCACCAACTCTGCCATCGCGAATGTCAGCGCCTGCAACCCTTTCCCGGATTTGGTCGAAATCTGGAAAACCCGCAACCCCCTAGCCTTCAGGTCGGGTGTGACTATGTCAGCGAGCTCTTCGGCATCCGGAATGTCAATCTTGTTCAACGCAACGAGGCGCGGCTTACCCTCGTGACCGCCATGGGCGGCAAGTTCGCCCTCGATGACGTCCAAATCGGTGAGCGGGTCGCGTCCGGGCTCGTAGGTCGCACAGTCGATGACGTGGACGATGGCCTGGCACCTGTCGATGTGGCGCAGGAAGTCGTGCCCCAAACCGCGCCCTTCGGACGCCCCCTCGATCAAGCCGGGAACGTCCGCCACCGTGTAGGTGACGTTGCCAGCTACAACGACGCCAAGGTGGGGAACCAGGGTGGTGAACGGGTAGTCGGCCACCTTCGGACGCGCGCGGCTGATCGCCGCGATCAGCGAACTCTTGCCTGCACTGGGGAACCCGACCAAGCCGATATCAGCCAGAACCTTCAGTTCCAGGCGAATACGGTGTGTCTCCCCGTCCTCGCCAAGCAACGCGAAACCTGGCGCCTTCCGGGCGGGCGTTGCCAAGGCCGCATTACCCAGCCCACCGCGTCCGCCTTTAGCTACAACCAACTCAGTCCCATCGCCGATCAGGTCGGCGATCAGCTCACCCGAGTCGGCGTCCCAAACCATCGTGCCATCCGGCACGTACAAGACGATGTCTTGACCGGTTGCGCCAGCTCGGTTGTCGCCTTGACCCGGCTGGCCGTTGGTGGCCCGACGCCTGGACTGCCTGTGGAACTCCACCAAAGTGGTGAGACCACCATCAACCTTGAGGACGACCGACCCGCCGTGGCCACCGTTCCCGCCGTCTGGGCCTCCCAGCGGCTTGAACTTCTCGCGGTGCACCGAAACGCAACCGTGACCACCGTTGCCGCCGGCAACAAACAGCGTCGCCTCATCAACGAAAGAGGGAATGGCCATGGATTTCCTAACGGCTTTGGGTTGAGAACGAAATTCTACTCGTCATGCGAAGACGGACGGTCCCTACTGGAACCGCCCGTCTGCAATGAAAAGCTGTTGGTTACTGCACCTGCGTCGCAATGTTTACGACCTTGCGACCCCTGCGCGTGCCGAACTCGACCTTGCCCGCAGCGAGTGCGAACAGAGTGTCGTCCTTCCCTTTACCGACATTGTCGCCGGGATGGAACTTGGTGCCCCGCTGACGGACGATGATCTCGCCTGCGTTCACCTCTTGGCCGCCGAAGCGCTTGACACCGAGGCGCTGCGCATTTGAGTCGCGACCGTTACGAGAGCTTGATGCGCCCTTTTTTGTTGCCATGTTGCCTACCGCCTCACTTGATGCCGGTGACCTTGACCTGGGTGTACCGCTGGCGGTGACCCTGGCGCTTCTTATAGCCGGTCTTGTTCTTGTACTTCAGGATTCGGATCTTGGGTGCCTTGATTTCAGCCAAGACCTCGGCTGTAACGGAAACCTTCTCTAGCTTGTCAGCCTCTGAGGTCACGTCATCGCCGTTGACGAGCAGCAACGGTGTGAGATTGACGGTGCTGCCTACCTCAGCGTCGAGCCTATCGACCTGAACGACGTCACCAACAGCCACCTTGTGCTGGCGGCCGCCACTGCGCACGATCGCGTACACGCCTGACCTACTCTCTTCTTTGGAGACACGGGGTTGGTACCGCGGCGACAAGTAGCCAGCCTCACGGGCACCGACGGTCAATAGTACGGGTGGCCGGTCGCAGCGGTCAAACCGACCCGCTCCCACGGTAGGTTGGGTTCATGGACGACGCTCCCAACAATGCTTTGCGCCAGCGAATCCTCCGTGAACTTGAGGTGATCGACCCTGAGACGTTCGACGCCGAAACTGAGGTTGAACGGCGCGTCGCATTTCTTGCCGACTACCTGCTTCGCACCAAGACCAAAGGTTACGTGTTGGGCATCAGCGGTGGGATCGACTCAACCTTGGCTGGGCGTCTTGCCCAACTTGCTTGCGAGCGGGTTCGGGCTTCAGGGGGTGAGGCGAGGTTCGTAGCGATGCGACTCCCCTACCACGTGCAGGCCGACGCAGATGATGCGGAGGCCGCAATCCAGTTCATTGATCCTGACGAGACCATGACCGTAGACATCGGCCCGGCGGTCGACGCACTGTGGGATGCAGGCGTCACTGGCGGATCGCCGATCGGTAACCCTTGGGACGAATTCGTGAAGGGCAACGTGAAAGCGCGCCTTCGCATGGTTTCGCAATACCAGGTCGCGGGCGCTCGCGGCCTCCTGGTGGTTGGCACTGACCAGGCAGCCGAAGCTTTGGTTGGTTTCTACACCAAGTTCGGCGACGGCGCTTGCGACATCACACCCCTCACCGGTTTGACCAAGCGCCGCGTCAAAGAACTCGCTCGGCACCTGAGTGCGTCTGGCCAGTTGGTAGACAAGATCCCCGTTGCAGACTTGGAATCAGACAAGCCAATGCAAGCCGACGAGGACGCCCTTGGCGTCACCTACGACGCCGTCGACGACTACCTGGAGGGACGTCCGGTGTCACCAGCCGACGAAGAAATCATTACGGGCTGGTACTTGCGCACCCAGCACAAGCGGCACCTGCCAGTGACACCGGGCACGGACGTCGACTCTTGGTTCCGGTGAGCATGATGCACCGAAACCAAGAGGGCTAGTCACACACTCAACTGCGCAGTGGGCGTCCCTGGGAGTCCTTGGGATTCCCCACCAGGATCATGATGCCGTCAATGAACGGCCAGATCACTCCGAAACCGAGGGTGATAAACGTCACGAGGATCTGTGCGATGGCGATTCCCGTATAACCCATGTAGAACCGGCCAACTCCGAGCCCGCCAATCAAGAGTTGCAGTACGCCTGCAACGATTTTGCTCTTGTCGGAGAACGGCAACCCCGACACCGGATCGATCCCGTACGGCGCGCCTGGAAGCGGAACGGGTAAGCCTGGGTGCTGAACTTGAGCTGGGGTGTAAGCCATCTGCTGCGGGTATGCCTGTTGGGGAGGGGGTGGGGGCGGGTATGCCTGAGACGCGTCATAGTTGGGCGGCTGGTACGCCTGAGATGCATCAAAACTGGGCTGCTGTGGCTCGTAACTGGGCGGCTGGTACGCCTGCTGCGCGTCGAAACTGGGCGGCTGGTACGCCTGCGGCGCCTCGTAGGCAGGCGCCTGATAGCTGGGCACCTCGTAGGTAGGCAGTTGCGCGTCTGCCCCTGGCAACTGGTAGTTGAACGGTTGCGTTTCGTAGTTGGGCGTCTCGGGTTGCGGCTGTTGAGGCTCAGGTGCGTGGTAAGGCACGCCCTGGCCCTCGTCGTCTGCCTGTGCGGACGGTTGACCCTGCGGCTGGTCTGTCATCTTGCGCTCCATAGAGGTGAGAAGTTCCAACACCGGACTATAAGGGAAACACCCCACCGATCCTTTTGGTCTCACGTTGGCTAAGGGTGTTGCTCCGAGCACACGTGACAGAATGGGCTCGTGGAGGTCATGGCCTTGTCATCAATGGACGCCGCCAGGTTGCGTCGCCTACGAATAATGAAGACGGTCGCCTTGTCGCTGTTGTTTATCGCCGCAGTGATCTACCTTGTCACGCTGCGGCTCGATCACACTGGGGTATGGGGTTACGTGAACTCCGGCGCCGAAGCAGCGATGGTCGGAGCGTTGGCAGACTGGTTCGCGGTGACTGCACTCTTCAAGCACCCACTTGGCATTCCGATCCCGCACACCGCACTCATCCCCCGCAAGAAGGACGACCTAGCCGGCTCGTTGCAAGATTTCTTCACAGACAACTTCCTCACCTCCGACAACGCAGTCGAACGCGTCCGCGACGCCCAAATCGGACGCCGCGTAGGGCGCTGGCTGGGTAACGAGCAGCACGCCCACAGAGCCGTGGTTGAGGGCGTCCGCGTCACAAAGGCGCTCATGCAGCGGGTGTCGGACGACGACGTCCGCGATTTCGCTGAAGACGTGATCCTCCCCCGCCTCCAACGTGAACCAATGGCAGGGATCGCAGGTGGCCTGCTGGAAGCCATCGTTGAGGACGGCGCTCACTCGGGGTTCGTCGAACTGGTATTTAATGAACTCGCCGAATGGTTGCGCACCAACCCCACCAAATTCACCGCGATGGTTCGAGAACGAGCTCCCTCATGGGTGCCAGGCTTCGTCAACCAACGCGTAGTTAGTTACGCCTATTGGCAAGCGGTCGACTGGGTCGAGAAGGTGACCAAAGACCGCAAGCATCCCACCAGGATCGCGTTGGACGACCTGCTGCTCCGCATCGCCAAAGACCTGCAGCACGACTCGTCGATCCAAAAACGGGCCGAAGCTCTCAAGGTGCGGCTCCTCAGTCACCCACAGATCGGTGACACTGTAACCAGCCTGTGGCAGAGCCTTCAGCGTTCCCTGACCTCGGCCATGGACGACCCAGACTCGAGCCTCTACCGTCGCGGCGAAGAAAGCCTGATGCGCCTGGGTGCCTCAATCGAGAACGATAAGGCGCTTCAAGACCGCATCGACAACTCCCTGGCGGATGCGGCGTCCTTCTTCGTGAACGCCTACGGGCACGAAGTGGCGAGCGTGATCAGCCACACCATCAAACGGTGGGATGGCCAAGAGGCCTCCCGCCGGATCGAACTCCATGTCGGACGCGACCTTCAGTTCATCCGAATCAACGGCACCGTGGTCGGAGCGCTAGCTGGGCTCGCGATTCACGCGGTGAGCCAGTTGTTCTGACTCACCGCTGCTCTACTCGGCGTTCTGAGACGATCCGGCGGAGGCGTTCTGGGACGCCGGAGCGTCCGGCTTGCGGCGCGAACGAGTGGGCCGGCGGCGTCCATTGCCCTCGCGATCGCCGCCATCAGCAGGCGACTGGGACGGCACAGGGGCGTCGTGCACGTGGTATCCGCGACCCTCACAAGTTTCGCAAGGGACGGTGAACGCCTCATGCAACCCGGTACCAATCTTCTTACGGGTCATCTGAACCAGCCCGAGCGAAGTGATTTCAGCTACCTGGTGGCGGGTGCGGTCACGCCCCAGGCACTCCACGAGACGCCGAAGCAGTAGTTCACGGTTTGCTGGCAACACCATGTCGATGAAGTCGATGACGATGATCCCACCGATGTCGCGAAGGCGAAGCTGCCGCACGATTTCCTCGGCAGCCTCCAGGTTGTTGGCGGTCACGGTGGCTTCCAGGTTGCCCTGGGTTCCGGTGAACTTCCCGGTGTTCACGTCGATGACCGTCATCGCTTCAGTGCGGTCGATAATCAGCGAGCCGCCCGAGGGCAGGTGCACCTTGCGTTCCAACGCCTTGGCGACCTGCTCGTTAATGCGGAACTTGTCGAAGGCGTCACCTTCGACTTGGCGATCCCACCTGCGAAGACGTTCGGCCAAACTCGGCGCCACGTGTTCGACGTAGGCTTGGACCGTGTCGAACGCGTCGTTGGGCGAACCGTTGCCGTCGACGATCAGGTTCGAGAAGTCCTCGGTGAACAGGTCACGGATGATGCGCACCGTCAGGTCTGGCTCGCTGTAGAGCAGTTGTGGGGCCTGTCCGGCTTTGACCTTCTTGTCGATGACCTCCCACTGGGCTTTGAGACGGCTAACGTCGCGGACGAGGTCTTCCTCAGATGTCCCCTCGGCGGCCGTCCGGACGATCACGCTCGCCTCGGTTCCCACCAACTCATCAAGAATGCCCTTCAACCGTTGCCTCTCGGTGTCTGGAAGCTTGCGGGAAATCCCCGACAACTGGCCTCCAGGGGAGTAGACAACGAAGCGTCCCGGCAATGAGATGTGGCTTGTCAGCCGCGCACCCTTGGCCCCAACCGGATCCTTGGTGACCTGTACGAGAACCGCTTGACCAGACTTGAGAACGTTTTCGATGCGACGGTCGTCGCCAGTAACCCCGAAGGAATCCCAGTCGACCTCACCTGCGTAGAGGACGGCGTTTCGTCCCCTGCCGATGTCGATGAATGCTGCCTCCATGGAGGGCAAGACGTTTTGAACGCGTCCGAGATACACGTTGCCAATCAGCGAACTGGCGCTCTCTCGATCGACGTAATGCTCGACGAGGATCCCGTCTTCCAGGACGCCGATTTGGCTGTAGTCCTCTGACTGGCGGATGACCATCATCCTGTCTACGGCTTCGCGACGCGCCAAGAACTCCGACTCTGACAGGATCGGTGCCCGGCGGCGGCCAGCCGCCCGTCCTTCACGTCGGCGCTGCTTCTTGGCCTCCATTCGAGTGGAACCCTCGATGCTGGTGACCTCATCTGAAGGAGTCTGCCCTCGGCGTGGTTCACGCACTTTAACAACCACATCGACAGAGTCGTCATCATCATCGCCAGAGGTGTCCTCCCCGCGACGGCGGCGGCGACGACGGCGACGACTTACGCCTTCAGATGGAGTGTCACCGGTGTCGTCTTCAGACTCCGAGCTTTCTTCGGTCTCCTGGTCGTCTTCGGAATCTTCCGACTCTTCTGAATCGTCGGGTTGCGACTCCTCGCTGGTCGAACCGGTACGCCGACGTCGGCGTCCACCTCTGCGCCGGCGCCGCCTGCGGGGCCCCGAATCCTCAGCCGAATCGTCATCTGTCTCGCCGACGTCCAGCTCCTCGGACTCGTCGTGTGCCACCGGTTCCGCCTCGACGTCTTCGTCAGATGGAGTGGCAACGCCAGCTGTTCCTGCGGCGCCTATGGCTGCGGCGAGGTTATCCAGTGCGCTTGACACATCGCTGCCACCAGCAAACGGGTTGGCCAAACGTTCGTCTAACACGCGGCTCGTCGACCGGCGGGGACGCTCCTCTAGCTCTGCCAGGCTCGCTTGGATCGCGTCGATTCCGGCTGGTTGGGAACCCTCACCATGACCCTGTTGGGCTGCCTCATCTTGCGCGGCAGCTCTGGTTCTGGTCGGACGCCGCCGCCGCGGGGTCGACGACTCGGCCTGGCTGGAATCCGCTTCAGAAGGAGGAGCCTGCTTGGATTGCACCGCTGGTAGTTCGGGTACCCGCACCGCTTCGACTTCCCGCGGTGCCGGGGAAGCTGGGATCTCTTTCGGAGGCCCAGCCGGTCGGCTGGACGAGCGCCGCCGACGAGGGGGCGACTGGGAGGTTGACGATGTTTCAGCGCTGGTGGGTGCGTCCGGATCGAGCATTTGCTCTCCTAACAAAGGCAGCAACGCTGCCTTCAAACGAGCGTCACCATAGGCGACGAAGCTTGCTATCGAGATGCTCGCACGCCGCGGTCGCGTTATCGTCGCGGTACGTTCGAAGACCTCTGAACATCACCCAGTATTCCACAGTCGCCAACATCTGGCCCTACCACACGCCCATGTTCCAACTGTAGCCTCGTGAGCACCACGGGCTGTGCCGGGATCGCTTCTGGCTCCACCATCCCCAATCCTGTGAGTACATCGTCAGGTCTGACCAGTGGAATTTGGTGGCGGATGACTATCTCCAGCGTCTGCTCGTCAACCACGTTGAGCGAGTCGACGGCGCCTCGGGCGTCGAATTCACGAACACCCTGCTTCGTCATCCGCGACACGGTAATCAGCTCAGCGGTCAGGAAAGCGTCCACGGCCCTCTTTAAAATCGGACCAGGGATTCCAACCACATGCACACTCCAGTGGGACGCCTGGAGCAGGCTAGTCAACCCTCCTGGGTTTACCTCGTGGGCACAAACGATGTTGAAACCATCCGGCAGCGCAGCGCTCAAGGATTTCACCAACGCATCGGGGTCAACCTTTTCGGCGAGGCCGAGTTCTAGGTACTCCGCCTCACTCGCAGCGCCGGTTGGGGCGGCGTTCGCGTACGAGATGCGCTGGTGGGGGTTGAACCCGGACGAGTACGCCATCGGGACGCCCGCGCGCCGCAACGCGCGTTCAAGCGCGCGGCTGAAGTCGCGATGGCTGGCAAACCGCGCGCGTCCCCTCTTGGAGTAGCGCACTCTCAAAAATTGGACGGGGGGTGCCTGCTGTTCAGGTTGAGCTCGCCTGGTGTCGTTCACGATGGGTAAGGGTAGCCGCACTACAAACCTGGTAAACCCGGAGGTAGCCCTTCCGGCAGTGACCCGTACCGGTCACGGTGCCAGATGGCGTACCCGGCTACTGCCGTGGGAAGGGTAGCGAAGATCCGGTCACCACCCACCTCCTGCACGAACTCAAGCCGACTGAGGTCTGAATGTAGCTCCTGTTTCACACGGGCCATCGCGAAAACGATGCCACGGTTGCTCAGTTTTGTGAGCAGGTCGTGCAGCGCGTCCACGGCTGTGGCGTCCACCTCTGTGTTGGCCTCTGCGTTCAGCACGAACCACTCCACCGGGCTTGTTGCCTCGTCCACCGCGCGCACTGCGCGAGTGAGGAAGTTGGCGGCATTGGCGAACACGATCGGCGCGTCGTACCGGTACACAACCAAACCGGGGATTTGGGTGGCGTCGGGGTAGTCGTCGATGTTGTGCATTCCCGCCACGCCAGGCACGTACCCCAGGACGCCGTCGTGCGGCCTTGCGATGCGTCGCAATAGGTTCAGGATAGAGATCGCCACGGCGAGCCCCATGCCTGCCATGACACCGAACACCACCACGAACGCTGCGGTCCCGAACACGATGGCGCCCTCGCTGCGACGGAAGCGCACCAATTTGCGTACCTCAGAGGGACGGACTAGCCGGGTGGCTGCGTAGATGATCACAGCGCCGAGCGCAGCAACCGGAAACGACTCCAGGATCGGACCCGCAAAAAGCAAAGCCGCTAGTAGCCCAACCAATGTCACGAGGGAGTACACCTGCGTCCGACCGTCCATCGCGTCGGCGAGTGCCGTTCGAGTACTCGAACTGCTGACAGGGAACCCCTGAAACAAACCGGCTGAGACGTTCGCCAAGCCCAGAGCCAGCATTTCCCGACCTGGTTCCAACCGGTCGGCGTCCTCCACAGTGGTGAAGGCCCTAGCGGTGAGCATGTTCGTCGAGTAAGCGACGATCGCGATCCCAGCCGCGAAGGGCACCAGCGACACCAAGTCGATGCCGTCCATTGCCGGGATAGTGGGAAGCGGCAATCCCTGCGGGATCGTTCCGATCACAATCAAGCCGTAGTTTTCGACGCCAATCAGCAGAGCCGCGCCTGCCGCTGCCAGCATCACCATGAGCGGGCCTGGCCAGTTCGGGAGCAGTCGTCCAACCACAAAAAGCGCCACGAGGGCGACCAGCGCCAGAGCCAGCGTCGGCCAATGCACGTCTCGCCACTGACCAGCAAGCGACCACAGCTGCTGAGCCGGACTGGCACCCTCGACGGCTACCCCAGTCACTTTCCCAAGCTGGCTTGTGATCATCAGCACAGAGATGCCGATGAGATAGCCGACCAGCACCGGACGCGAGAGCAACTCCGAAATGAAACCGAGTCTGGCGAACCAACCGATAATCGCCAGAAGCCCGACGATCAACGCGAGCAGCGCTGCCACGTCCGTCGACCGAGACGCGCCAGCAGCTGCGACGCCCCCGCCGATCGCAGCGGCGGTCATCAATGCCGTCGCCGATTCCGGGCCAACCGACAGAAGCCGTGAGCCCCCGACGAATGCATAGACAAGCAGTGGTGCGCACGATCCCCAAAGACCGACAACTGTTGGCAGCCCAGCCATCTGCGCGTAGGCCATGACCTGGGGAATCAGGTAGGCGCACACCGTGACCCCAGCCAGAATGTCGGCTCGAAGCCACTTGGGATCGTAGTTGCGGAGCATGTCAATGCCGGGGGCGTACTTCGCCAACACCTCCGCGCCCGCATTCATTGCCACAACCTATCGCTCCTCGCCCACGACGCACGAGTGAAGATCTACTTAGGGTTTGATGAGATCCAACCGGACGCGCGAAGGACCGATTTGGATCTCGGTTCCCATTTGTGGGCACACTCCGCAGTCAAAACACGGCGTCCAACGGCAGTCGGAGACCTCACGCCCGCAAAGGGCGTCCTGCCAGTCGTCCCACAGCCAGTCTCGGTCTAGGCCGACATCAAGGTGATCCCACGGGAGAACCTCGTCAAAGTCGCGTTCGCGGGTAGTGAACCAGTCGAGATCGACACCGGTACCGTCCAAAGCGGACGCCGAGGCAGCCACCCAGCGCTCGTAGTCGAAGTGCTCGCTCCAGCCGTCGAAGACGCCGCCGCTTCGCCAAACAGCCTCGATCACCGCGCCGACTCGCCGGTCACCACGCGACAAAAGCCCCTCGATGATGCCGGGGCGTCCCTCGTGGTAGCGCATACCGATCGCACGTGAATACTTGCGGTCAGAGCGGATCTTGTCCCGCAGTTTTCCGAGCCGATCGTTCACCGTCTCAGCCGACGCCTGCGCAGCCCACTGGAATGGGGTGTGCGGCTTCGGCACGAACCCGCCGATGCTTACAGTGCAACGAATGTCGCGGTGCCCCGACACCTCACGTCCGGTCTCAATGACGCGGGCAGCCATGTCGGCGATAGCCAGCACATCCTCGTCGGTTTCTGTGGGCAAGCCGCACATGTAGTAGAGCTTCACGTTGCGCCACCCGTTGCTGAATGCGGTCGCGACGGTGGCGATCAAGTCGTCCTCGGTCACCATTTTGTTGATGACCCGGCGCATTCTCTCGGTGCCGCCCTCAGGAGCGAATGTCAGGCCGGAGCGGCGTCCATTCCTGGACAGTTCGTTAGCCAGATCGATGTTGAAGGCGTCTACACGCGTCGACGGTAAAGACAGCGAGACGTTTGTGCCCTCGTATCGGTCGGCGAGTTCGCGGGTCACATCGCCAATCTCAGAGTGATCTGCCGAACTCAGCGACAGCAGGCCGACCTCTTCCAACCCAGTCGATTCCAAGCCGGTAGCAACCATCGACTCGATGGTGTCGATTGAGCGCTCCCGAACAGGCCTGGTCACCATTCCCGCTTGGCAGAACCGGCAGCCACGGGTGCACCCGCGGAAAATCTCGACGGAGTAGCGCTCGTGTACGGTTTCGGCGAGCGGAATCAACGGGGCTTTGGGAAACGGCCACTCGTCGAGATCCATCAGTGTGTGCTTTGCCACCTGGAATGGGACGCCGGGCAGGTTCGGAGTCACGGCCTCAATGCGGCCATCAGAAAAGTACGTGACGTCGTAGCGCGAAGGCACATAAGCAACACCATTGATCGCCAACATAGTCAACAAGTTGGTTCGCCCGCCGGGGCGCCCCTGCATCTTCCAGTCTCGGATAATCTGCGAGATTCGCAGCGCGGCCTCCTCCCCATCACCTAATACTGCGGCGTCAATGAAATCCGCGATGGGCTCGGGGTTGAAAGCAGCATGCCCACCGGCGATGACCAGGGGGTGGTCTTCACCGCGATCTGCCGCGTGCAACGGGATGCCAGCAAGATCGATGGCCTCCAGAAGGTTCGTGTAGCCAAGCTCAGTGGAGAAACTGACCCCGAATACATCAAATGCTGCCACTGGGCGATGACTGTCCAGCGTGAACGCCGGCACCTCGTGGGTGCGCATCAACCCGGCAAGGTCAGGCCAAACCGAATAGCTACGCTCGGCGAGAATCCAGTCTTGCTCGTTCAGAACCTCATACAGGATCGCGATACCTTGGTTTGGTTGGCCGACTTCGTAGGCGTCTGGATACATCAGAGCCCACCGGACGTGCGCACTTTCCCAAGATTTGACGACCGAGTTGACCTCGCCACCGACATACTGAATGGGCTTGCTGACGCGCGCCAGCAGCGGCTCAAGTAAGTTGAACAACGATTCAGGTGCGTTGACAGTGGTGCTCATGGTCGGGCCATTCTACTCGGAAGGTCGCTCGAACCCCGCCTCGGTCAGGTCGTCTGCCAACTCGTCCAGAACTGCATTTTCGGCGTCCCACTGCCCAGTGCGATAAGCGGCTCGGGCCACCATGTGGCCTGAGACCGGTGCAGTCAACACCTGGAACAGCACCACGAACGCACAAAGGAAGACTGCGTGCCAGGTGCGAAGAGTCAACGCCACCGCCGCCAGCATGACCACCAGGCCGAAGACCTGCGGTTTAGTGGCGGCGTGCATACGAGTAAGAACGTCAGGAAAACGCACCAACCCGACTGCTGCGGCGAGTGTGAAAAACGCTCCCACCAGAATGAGCACGGCGGCTAACAAATCTGCCCAGGCTTCCATCATGACTCCTCAGTGGGACGATTTGCGGTGGTCGCTTCGAAACGTCGTCGGTTCCGTTCGGCACGAGCCAACAATCGAGCCATGGCGACTGGCCCGGTAAACCCGAGCATTGTCAAAACGATCATTATGGGCAAACCCAAAGCTTGCCGGGTCACCACAGCATGGATGGCTACAACCGTGATGGTGATCGACACCAGCACATCGGACGCAACTACCCGGTCCAGTGCGCTCGGGCCGACTGCCATCCGGATCACAGCCAGCGCAGCAGAGGCCAAGAGTAAGGCACCAGAGATCCACAGGAGCACTGTGATTGCAGTCGTCATGGTGCCTGTTCCTGCCGTTTGATAGCGGCTTCCTTAAGTTCTGCCTTGGATGCGAAGCCAGCCATCACGTTGCGTTCCACGATCAGGGCGTCCGCAACGGCAACGGCTGCGTCCTCGGCGTCAGCAACATCGAATACGTGAAGGTACAGCGTGCGGTTAGACCTGCGGGTCTCTATGACGATGGTGCCAGGAACGATAGACACCAACTGTGCGGTCTGGGTTTGGTAGAGATCAGAGTCAGAGACTAGTGGAACCCGCACCACCGCTGATCGCGGGAAGAACCGCGGGTTGAGTGCTTGGACGGCCAGAATGCTCGACGACACAGCAAGGTCTCGGAGGGTAGCGAAAGCCAACTTCACAACGCCGAACAGGTGCAACCTGCCGCGATACTGGACCGCTGGCAGTGGGAACACCGCCGTGACCAGCCACGCGATGAGCAGGCCACCGAGCACGGTGAACCAATTGACTTGGCCAACCAGGATCAACCAGATTCCGGTCAGAGCGACGATCGCTCTGGTATGAAATCCGAACCGCTTCCGGGTCGGGCGCTCAGAACTCATGGGTTCCCTCCCTCGCTCAGCACGGCGACCTGGTACGCGTCGCTCAACAGGGTTTTGCCCGCGCGAGTTGTGTAGTCGTACAACGGGCCAGCAAAGACCGTCAGGGCGAGGCTGAGTGTGATCAGCCCAGCGGTGGCACCGATCATCACCTTGTGGCTCGTCTGGATTTCTTCCCCGGATTCGGACGCCGCAGCAGCTGCCAACGGACGTGGCGCACCCCAGAAAGCACGGTTCCACGCCTTGGCCATCGCGTACAAGGTGAGCAGGCTGGTGACGACACTGGCGGCTACCAGAATCCATGCAATTGGCGTCCCGATGTCGACAGCGGCTTGCAGCAGCCCATATTTGCCTATAAAGCCGCTAAACGGCGGGATCCCGGCCAGGTTCATGGCTGGCACGAAGAACAACACACCTACCAAAGGAGCGCTGATGCTCAGCCCGTTCAGGGTCTCCAACGAAGTCGTGCCTCCGATGAGAGCTACTAGGCCAGCTACGAGAAACAGCGCGGACTGAATCGTGATGTGGTGAGACGTGTAAAAGATCGCACCGGAAAAGCCCGCGACAGTCGCCAACCCCACCCCCATCAGCATGTACCCGATATGGCTAACCAGGGTGAATGAAAGCATTCGCTTCAGTTCCGACTGGGCGATGGCTCCCATGATGCCAACGATCATGGTCAAACCCGCAAATATTAGGATCACCGTGCTGAGCGGGCGATGCGGGAACAACAGGGTCTGGGTGCGCACGATGGCGTACACGCCGATCTTGGTCAGG
>CAYMMF010000002.1:22592-42225 GCA_964391475.1 uncultured Propionibacteriaceae bacterium
TCAGCAGCCCGGCGAAGACTGCGGTGACTGGTGCGGGCGCCGTCGGATAGGAGTCTGGCAGCCACGCCGACAACGGAAACACGGCTGCTTTGATCGCAAAAACCACCAGAAGCAGCACCTGAAGGAGGACCTGCACTTCTGAGGACAAATCTGGAATTCGAACGGCAAGTTCAGCCAAGTTAACCGTGCCGGTTGCCGCGTAGGTAACCGCGATCGCGATCAGGAAGAGGCTGGAGCTGAGCAAGCTTACGACAACGTAGGTGGTTCCCGCTCGAATCCGTTCGCCAGTGCCACCCATCGTGAGCAGCACGTAGGAAGCAAAAAGCAGGATCTCGAAGCCGACGAAAAGGTTGAACAAATCGCCGGCGAGGAATGCATTCGCCACACCAGCGCAAAGCAGCAGGAAAGTCGGGTGGAAGATCGACACCGGAGTTTCCCTGCGGACTTCCTCATGGTCGAGACCTGTCGAGTAGATCAGGACGCCCAACGTCACCAACGCTGCGATCAGCAGCATCAGCCCAGTGAATCGGTCCGCAACCAAGACGATGCCCAGCCCCGTAGGCCAACCACCGACCCAAAGGGTCAGCACCCCTTCGGTGTCGGCTTTCCACATCAGTACCCCAGCGACAGCTGCCATCCCAGCCAGCGTCAGAACCGATACGGCTCGCTGAACGCGGGGACGGCGTCCCAGAAGAAGGGTCGCACCTGCGCCGAATAGGCCCAGCAACACGGGCATTGCAAGCAGGTTCATCGCTCACTCACCCGATCAGCCCCAGTGTCAGTGAAGATAATCTCTTCGAAGCTGCCGGACGCCTCGTCGCTTGCTGCCAGCGCGCGGATCCGGGCGTCCTCGACATCGTCTTGGACCTCGTCGTGACCATTGAGCTGGAAACTGCGATAAGCCATCGCCATAACGAACGCGGACACGCCCATTGTGATGACGATCGCCGTCAACACCATCGCCTGGGGCAGGGAATCGCTTCGCTCCTCCGCTGTACCAAGACCGATGATGGGAGCCCCGACTTTTTCGCCCGCAGCCACGAGGAACAGCAGGTTGATTCCGTTGCTGGCGACCATCAACCCAACCAGAATGCGTGTGAGGGAGCGTTCCGTCAGCAGATACACACCGCATGCGATCATGACGCCAGCCACAACAGCAACAGTCAGGTTCGGGGTCATCGTAACTCCCCCCGATCGCGGGCACTGATCGCGCTGGTTGATTCGGGTAACGGCAACGGGGTGCGACCTTCGGCGTCCTGGAAGTCGACACCGGCGCCCAAGCTGCGGGCAACGTCCAGGATCATTCCCATGACAATCAGGTAAACCGCCACGTCGAACACGGTGGAACTAACCAGGTGGACGTCCACCCCCCACCACAGCAGATGCGCTTCATAACTTTGGAAGATGCTGCCTCCCAACAGCGCCGGTGTCACAGCAGCTGCCACGGCGATGAGGAGCCCCAACCCGAGCGGGACGCCAGCGTCGATGGGAGCGGCTTCGTCCAATTCTCGCCCTCCAGCAGCCAGATAGCGCACCATCAGCGCCATCCCTGCGACCAGTCCGCCAGCGAACCCACCGCCTGTCCAGTTGTGACCGGCGATCAGTAAGTAAACCGAGACCATCATTATGGCGCCGAAGATGAGCCTGGTGACCACCTCGAACATCAGCGACCTCGCCATGGGATCAAGCGAGCCGGACGTCCGTAACCAAACCGCGTGGCCGTCGCTGCCAGCAGTCGCTGCACGGCTCACTTGGGAGACCCGGCTGCGCAGGAAGATGAGTGACGCCACCCCGGTGGCTGCGATGACCAGCACGGAGATCTCGCCAATGGTGTCCCAAGCGCGAGTGTCGACCAGGATCACATTCACAATGTTGTTGCCGTAGCCAAACGTAGGAATGACCTCACCGAGCTGCGAAGAGATCGGTTCGGCGACGCGCGCTCCGCTGGCCAGCAGCGTCGCACCGGTGACGGTGGCGCCAACGACGATTGCCAGCACCACCCGCCACCAGCGTGTCGAATGAAGTGGGCGGTCGGTGAAATATTTAGGAAGAGAACGCAGGACGAGCAGGAAAACCACGAGCATGGCGGATTCGACAAGAGTCTGGGTGAGGGCAACGTCCGGTGCGCCGTGCAACAAGAACAACAATGCCGTTCCGTACCCCGTGACGCCCACAAGCAGCACGGCTCGGACCCGCCCCCTCGAGGTTGTAGCCAAAACAGAGGCTGCGATCATCACCGCACCGATGGCGAGTTGATACGGGTGGTCGAACAGCAGGAGTTCCGGCCAATTCGGAGCCGCAAGGACGATCCCACCGGCAACCACCACCAGCAAGGTGAGAATCGTCGAGAGGTAGGACGCCAGCGAGCCGCGTTGCGTCCGGGCAGTGACCTCGACGGCGACAACGTCTATCACCCGCATGGAGCGGTTGTAGAACTCGTTTCCCGTCATAACGTGAGGGAAGGTCGCCTGGGCGCGAGCAATGGCGTCCCTCTTCCAGAACATGACCACGCCACCGGTAAGCGCGAGGAGCGAAAGCGCCAACGGCCAGCCGAACCCGTGCCACAGACCTAAACCGGAGCTGATGCGTCCCACACCGACAACACCCGCGTGGGGTTCAAGCACCTTCCCCAGCGTTTTGCCACCCAGGCCACCCCCCAGTGAAGCCAGGCCGAGCAGAATCGGAGCCACTTTCAATCCAACCAGGCGCGGCTTGATCGAGGTCGGCTCTCCGCGAGTTGCGAACGCACCCCACCAGAACCGGAGTGAATACGCAACGGTCAACGCCGAACCCAACACGATGCCCGCAATGAGAAGGACCGCGACCGCTGGTGTCACCAGGGTTCCGTCACCATCGATCACCAAAAAGGTTAGAGCCTCGAAGGCAGCCTCTTTACCTACGAACCCAAGCAGCGGCGGCACACCGGCCATGGACGCCGTGGCCAGCGCCGCTGCGGTGGCAAGGTATGGCATCTGGTGCCCTACCCCAGACAAGGAGGAAATCTCGCGGGTTCCGGCGGCATGGTCGATAGCTCCAACCGTCAGGAAGAGCCCCGACTTGAACAACGCGTGTGCGATGGTCAGCGTCAACCCGGCGAGCATTGCAGCCTGGGTGCCCAGGCCAGTCAGCATCACCATGAAACCCAACTGACTCACGGTTCCATAGGCCAAAAGCAACTTCAGATCGTCCTGTCGCAGAGACCGCCAACCGCCGATGACCATGGTGACCACACCGAGCACGCCAACCAGCAAACGCCACCCGGGCACGCCAGCAAACACCGGTGCGATAACCGCGATCAGGTAGACCCCGGCTTTCACCATCGCGGCGGCGTGCAGATACGCCGAAACCGGGGTTGGCGCAGCCATCGCTCCCGGCAACCAGAAGTGGAAAGGAACAAGCGCCGACTTACTCAACGCCCCCACCAGGAGCAGCAGAGCCGCAATGTGGGCAGCCAGCCCAGTCGGAGGCTGTGCCAGGATCGCAGCCAGACTCAGCGTGCCGGTCTGGACGGCAAACGAGACGATGCCTACCAGCATCGCCAATCCGCCGGTGGCGGTAACAATGAGAGCTGTCAAAGCCGCCGATCGGTTCGCCCGTCGCGTCGATTCGTTCCCGATCAACAGGTACGAAAAGACCGTTGTCAGCTCCCAGAAAACGTACAAGAGCACCAGGTTGTCAGCGGTAACCAAACCCAGCATCGCGCCAGCGAACGCCGTCATCAGCCCCAAGCAACGGGTAGCCGATGGGCCGGGCGTGAAGTACCACCGGCAGTACGAGATGATCAACGCGCCGATCCCGGTGACCACTAGACCCATTACCCAAGAGACCAACCCGACGCGCAGGTCAAGAGCCACTCCCAGCGCGGGAATCCACTCCAGGTGTTCGGTCGCCACTTCGCCAGCCAGCACACGCGGACCGAGTGAAACCAGGTAGGCAAACCCGACTGCGGGCAACAGCGCCGCAACCAGGAACCCTCGTCCTAACCCCAACCTGGCGAGCAACGGCGCTCCAGCCGCAACCAGGAAGGTCGAAACGATGATTCCGGTGATCATGCGGCGCTCCGGGGTACCGGCAAGCTAGTCAACCCACGGCGGCGTCCGAGCAGGGCAAGCAAAACAGCAACCGTGGAAATGGCGACCATGTGGATCAACATCGAAGGATCCCCCACCCCTGCAGAGCGGTCCATGATGTTGGTGATGTCCATCCAGGGCAGGGTCACCTCGGCGACCAGATTGTTGGCGACGTGGATCGCGATGGCCGCCTCAAGACCACCTGTGCGCCAGGTTACCCACGACGCGGCTAGGGCGAACACAAAATAGTAGGAGTTCAACCACCAATCTTGCGAGGCATGCAGCCACACGAACGCAGCAGAACTAATGGCAGTAGCAACCATCCAACTCAGAACCGGCGCACGAAAGTAGGAGCCGACCAGTCGGGTCAACATGCCCCGCAGCGCGTACTCCTCGCCCGCAGCCTGGAACGGAGTGGTTAGCAGGATACCGAATACCAAAAGCCAAGTATGGTCGCGAAACCTCAAATCCTGGGGTGGATTGATCAACATCTCAACACCCGCCACGACCACCAGTACCACCGCGACGATCCCAAGACAGGTGAACAGCCAACGCCACCGAAGGCGTCCGGTGATGGACGACAACCACCCTGGACGCTGGCCCAAGATGCCCCACTGTAAAAACATCACCAACGGAATGGCTAGGCCAAGGGCGACGTTGTTGCTCAGGAAGAACCAAGGGCCGATCTGCATCGGCTGGTTCGGGGAGAACACCGTAGCTCCGGCGTCGAGCACCAACGCCGGCATGGTGAGGACGAGCGAGATCAGAAGCCATATGACTACGGTCGCTACCACAACCGCTATCGGACGCCACCACCGCCAAAGCGGAGCACGGAGGAACTGGTGGTAGGGCGTCGGTTCAGTAGGAAGTGCGAGCCACCACCGCGGGGGCGCCTGAGCCGCTGGGACCGTCACAGGGCAGGGAACCAGGTGGCAATCTCGCGGTCTGCAGACTCCACCGAATCCGATGCATGGACGACGTTTTCCTGCTTCGAAAGCGAGAGATCGCCCCGGATCGTCCCCGGCAGCGCCGCGACTGAGTCTGTCGCACCGTTGAGGGCGCGGACGGCCTCTACAGCCCGCTCACCTTCAAGCACCAGCGCCACTAGCGCCCCGGAAGTGATGAAACCACGGAGTTCGGGGTACCACGGTTTTGCGACGTGCTCGGCGTAGTGCCGGTCGGCGAGTTCCGCGTTGGTCGTGCGAAGATCCATCGCGACAATCTTCAAACCTTTGGCCTCAAAACGCGCCAACACGTTACCTATCAGGCCGCGTGACACGGCGTCCGGCTTGATCAAAACGAGGGTTCTTTGCACATCGGTCATGCCCCCACCCTACTGGGAGGTTAGGCGGCGGGTGAGGCGTCCAAACGTTTCCCTAGCACGAACGTGACAACCCACAAGAAAGCGAACACCGCACCCATGAACCACATCGCGGGAGTCAGCAGCCCAAGCAGGATCGTGGCGAGTTGGGTGACCCAACCGAGTGCGTAACCGACTGGATACCGCATCAATCCGGCAGAAATGAATGCGAGCAACGTCGCCGCTAGCCCCACCACCGAGGCAAAGACCACCTCTACGTCTGACACTTGCACCATGCCTGCGATTGACAGCAGGTTGACGATGGCTTGGAAGATCAACAGTGCCATCAGCACTTTTGCCATGGGGTTTCCTGGTCGAAGCGTCACTGCGAATCCTCCTGATCCTCGGGCTTCACTCTAACCAGCAGGGCACGGGCCTCCCCAGCCAGAATCACCGAGCCGGCGATCAGAACCCCCGCAGTCGGACCCGAGGCGTCCGCGAGTGCAACCCCGCGTTCTATCGCGTCAATCAGATCAGGAACCACCTCGACGCGATCAGCACCCACGATCTCGGACGCTCGCTCCCCCAATTCTGTAGCAGGAAGCCCGCGAGAAGTTGATCCGACTTGGGTGCAAACGAAAGTCGCCACGTGCTCGCTGAGTTCGGCAAGGACACCCGATACGTCCTTGTCGGCCATCATACCGATGACCCCGATCAGCGGTTCAAAGGCGAAAGCCTCTGTGACGGCGGTCATCGTGGCACGCGTTCCGTGCGGATTGTGGCAGGTGTCGAGCAGTACGGTTGGCGACCTGCGAACCACCTCGAGGCGTGCGGGAGCCACGACCGACCCGAGCCCTTCGCCAATGACATCAGCAGGCAGTGGCCGACCCCCGAGGAACGCCTCAACTGCTCCGACTGCCAACGCCGCATTCTGTGCCATATGTGCACCGTGAAGAGGAAGGAACACATCTCCCAACGGGCCGGAGGCCGTGTTCAACCGAAGCACCTGGCCACCGACCGCCAGGTGACGCGAAAGCAGTCCGAATTCGATGCCCTCTCTGAACACCCTGGCACCGACTTCAGCGCAACGGGCGATCAGCACCGGAGCGACATCATCTCGTTGGCCGGCTAGCACCGCCACTGAACCAGGCCTGATAATCCCAGCCTTCTCAACAGCGATATCTGCAGCGGTGTCGCCAAGCAGGTGAGCATGATCAACGTCGATCGGGGTTACTACTGCAACCTGGGCTGAAACCACGTTGGTGGCGTCCCACTCACCCCCCAGACCGACCTCCATTACGGCCACATCTACCGGCGACTCGGCGAACGCCGAGTACGCCAACGCGACCATGACCTCGAAGAAGGTCATGGCGATCCCGCCGATTTGTTGAGCGTCCACAATTTCAACGAACGGCAGCGTGTGAGCCACCAGTTCATCGAATCGTTCAGCGGCGATCGGCTCTCCATCGATGCTGATGCGTTCGGTGACATCAATAAGGTGAGGGCTGGAGAACCGTCCTACTCGAAGACCGAGAGCCATCAGGAGCGACTCGATCATGATGGCTGTGCTGCCTTTGCCGTTGGTGCCAGCCACCATGATCACGGGGCTGGATTGCTCGGGCGATCCGAGCAGGTCGAGAAGAGCTTCGATTCGCTGCTTCCCCCGGCCTACCCGGTGCTCTGGCCAACGTGATTGGAGGGCGTCTACCACCTCGGAGTGACTCTTCATAATGCCGAGCATGTTAGCGCCCGTATACTCCAAGCCGTGACTCGTAACTGGCTTGACTGGGTTGGGCTTGCCGCCCGGCTAACGCTCGGAATGGTGCTGCTGATTGCTGGGCTTCTCAAAATCGGGAATCTGGGTGAGTCGGTTCTTGCCGTGCGGGCATACCAACTGCTGCCTTACGAGATGACCACCGTGGTCGGCTATGCGCTTCCGATAATCGAGATCATCCTTGGGATACTGCTGATCATCGGGCTGTTCACCCGGGTTGCGGGTCTTGCAGGCGCGCTGTTGATGCTCGCGTTCATCTTCGGAATATCCAGCGCATGGGCACGCGGGCTGTCACTCGACTGCGGCTGTTTTGGCGGTGGTGGCGAGATCAGCCCCGAGGAGGCATTCGCCGCATATCCCATTGATATCGCCCGTGATGTCGGTCTTGCCATCGCCGGTTTGTGGCTCACCATTCGCCCCAAGACACCGTTTGCGGCGGATTCCTTGCTGTTCAACCGATGACCCCCGGGTAGAGTGGGCCACCGATTTGCTTCGGACGCCCCACGAGAGGACGACAATGGCCGCCAATCCACCAAGCCGCCGAGACCAACTCCGCCAGGAACAGGCTAAAGCCCAAACCAAACACACCAAGTTCACCCGAGCCATCGTGATTGGTGTTGTTGCGCTTGCGGTCTTGCTGGTCGGCATTTTTGCTTATGTCGGTTACCAGGCGAACAAGGATAAGGGTGAAGCTGCAGCCAGTGCGATCACGCCACCGAATGCGGTCGCCAACGGTGGAATAGCTATCGAACCGGGAGCCCCCGAGTCTGCACCTGAGGTCATCGTTTATGTTGACTACCAGTGCCCAGCGTGCGCTCAGTTCGAAGCAGCTACCGGAGAGCCCTTGGCTTCCATGGCGCGCGACAAAGAAATCCGGTTGTCACAAACCACCATGACGTTCATGGATCGCAACATCGGCAACGACTCTTCGACGCGGGCTGCCAACGCTGCTGTGTGCGCAGACCAGGCGGGTATTTGCCCCGCATTCAACACTGCGGTGTTCGCAAACCAGTCGCCGAACCACGAGGGCTACTCAGAGGATCTTCTTCGGAACCAGTTGCCGACCCAACTTGGCCTGCAAGGTGAAAAGCTCACCAAATTCCAGCAGTGTGTGGATGGGTCTTCGGGCGCGACGTTCGTCGAAGGAATGAACAAGAGCGCCTACGACGCAGGAGTCACCGCCACCCCGACGATCACAGTCAATGGCAAACCGCTCGACAACTCGTCCTTCAGTTCCGTTGACGCGCTCAAGGAGCAGATCCGGGCGAATGCCTGAACCAGATAGTATTCCGCCCATGACTTCGCAACCTCTCCAGCCTATGACCGACGCTGCCCCATCCGCTTTCGCGGTACCGGATCGCCCGGTTTTAGAGGGGCTAGAGGCTAACTGGCTGGAGCGGTGGCGCGAACAAGGGACTTATAAGTTCACCCGTCCCCAGAACCGCGACGACGTTTTCAGCATCGACACTCCCCCACCGACCGTGTCAGGTTCGCTGCATGTCGGCCACGTGTTCAGCTACACCCATACGGATTTGATCGCCCGCTACCAACGCATGCGCGGCAAGCACGTGTTCTATCCCATGGGTTGGGACGACAACGGGTTGCCGACTGAACGACGCGTCCAAAACTATTACGGGGTGCGATGCGACCCGGCAGTTGCCTTCGACTCTGGATTCGAGCCTCCCGCAAAACCGGATCCAAGGCGGCAGGTCTCTATCAGCCGCCGCAACTTCATCGAACTTTGCCACGAGCTGACCGAGGTGGACGAGCAAGCGTTTGAGGACCTGTGGCGTCGGCTCGGGTTGTCAGTCGACTGGGACACCCTCTACGCGACGATCTCAGACGACTCCCAAGCCGTGGCGCAACGCGCTTTCCTACGCAACCTCGCTCGCGGTGAGGCGTACCTCTCTCACGCGCCGACATTGTGGGACGTTACGTTCCAGACTGCGGTCGCGCAGGCTGAACTGGAGGCGCGCGAGTACCCCGGCCACTATTACCGGGTGGCATTCCACGGCTCAGACGGGCCGATCTACATTGAAACCACCCGTCCGGAACTCATCCCCAGCGTGTGCGCGCTGATCGCGCATCCCGACGACGAGCGTTACAAGTCGCTTTTCGGGACGACGGTAACCTCGCCAGTGTTCGGTGTTGAAATTCCGGTACTCGCTCACGCGGCTGCTGAAATGGACAAGGGCGCTGGCATCGCGATGTGCTGCACCTTCGGCGACCTAACCGACGTGCAATGGTGGCGTGAGTTGAACCTGCCCACCCGGGTGATTCTGGGACGCGACGGCAGAGTGACCCGAGAGACCCCAAATTGGCTCGTCAACGCCGAGCCTTTCGCGGAACTCATGGGAAAGACCGCGTTCGGCGCCCGGGAGGCCATGCACAACCTGCTGCGAGACTCCGGAGACCTCGACGGCGACCCCAAACCGACCCAACGGATGGCGAATTTCTTCGAGAAGGGCGACAAGCCGCTCGAAATCGTCTCGACTCGGCAGTGGTACATCACAAACGGTGGTCGAGACGCAAGCCTGCGTGCTGCGCTGTTAGCTCGCGGTGACGAACTCGAATGGGTTCCCGATCACATGCGTCACCGGTACTCCAACTGGGTCAACGGACTCAATGGTGACTGGCTAGTTAGCCGGCAAAGGTTCTTCGGCGTCCCGTTCCCCCTCTGGTACCAGTTGGACGCCGACGGCGAACCCAACTATGACGAACCGATCGTGGCGGACGAGGCGTCCCTCCCCGTGGACCCCGCCTCGCAACCCGCACCCGGGTTCGACGAGTCCCAGCGCGGAGTTCCGGGAGGATTCATAGGTGATCCCGACGTGATGGACACCTGGGCGACCAGCTCCCTGACCCCGCAGATCGCATGCGGCTGGGAACGAGACCCGGAGCTATGGGCACTCACCTACCCGATGGACTTCGCACCTCAAGCCCACGACATCATCCGCACTTGGCTGTTCAGTCGAGTAGTGCGATCGCACTTGGAGGAAGGTTCGTTGCCCTGGAAACGGGCTGCGATCTCTGGGTTCGTCACCGATCCAGATCGTAAGAAGATGTCGAAGTCGAAGGGCAACGTGGTTGTGCCCACTGAGATCCTCGACCGGTTCGGTGCCGACGCCGTGAGGTGGCGTGCAGCCATGGCTCGTCCCGGGGCGGACTCGCCGTTCGACGAGGCGCAGATGAAGGTCGGACGCCGACTGGCGATGAAGATCCTGAACGCCTCCAAGTTCGTCCTGGGGATCGCTGGTGACGGCGCCGGTGAGATCAGCGACCCGGCGGATCTCGCCATGCTCGCCAAACTTCGCGAAGTGGTGGGCGCAGCCACAGGCGCTTTCGATGCCTTCGAGTACACGAGCGCGCTCGAGGCTGCTGAGCAGTTCTTCTGGGTGTTTTGTGACGACTACCTCGAGTTGGTCAAAGAACGGGCATACGGGGCACGCGGAGTCGACGCGGCGGCGTCCGCTCGCGCAGCGCTCGCACTCGCGCTAGACATTCAACTGAGACTGTTTGCACCGTTCATGCCGTTTGTGACCGAGGAGGTCTGGTCGTGGTGGCGCAGCGGATCGATCCACCTGGCGTCCTGGCCAACGTCCGAGGAACTTCCCGCGGGTGGTGACGCCGCCCTTCTGGGCGACCTGGAGGCAACACTCATCGGGTTGCGAGGCGTCAAGTCGAACGCCAAGGTTTCCATGAAAACCGAGCTCTCGTACGCCACCATCAGTGGCCCTTCAGAGTCAGTGTCTCGGTTGCGGGAGATTGAGGCGGATCTTCGCGCGGTTGGACGGGTGACAGCCCCAATCGAGTGGGTGACCGAAGGAGACGCCGTCGTGGTGACGGCTGACTTAGTGAAAGGCTAGGACGCCATGGGGCTTCGTTGGGTAGCGATCGTAACGACGTTGACGGTACTGCTCACCGGGTGCGGAGGTCCGACCGTCCCGACGATGGAAGTCGGACAGTGCACGAACGCGCTGACCCAGAACCTGGTCGAGGAGATCCCGGTCGTGTCGTGCGACCAACCCCACCACTGGGAGGCTTTCGCCGTTCACGAAATGGCGGACGCCCCAGAGGCTCCAGCCGAGGACAAGATCGCAACCCAAGCCGAAGAATTTTGTGTCGCTGAGTTCACCAAATTTATCGGCGTCCCGCTCGATGACTCCGACCTTGAGGTGCAGTACCTGTTCCCGTCAGCCGACTCCTGGCAACTGAAAGACCGCACGATCCTTTGCCTAGTGGGAGATGACCAAACCACCACAACAGGCACGCTGAAGGATTCCAAACGCAGGCGTTAAGCGCTCTTCGTGCGACGGCTCCTTGACGTGATCTGAGGACGAGCCAGCAGCACCGGGTCTTCACCTTTGCGCACGGCACCTTCGGTGATTTGGACGCTCGCTACACGCTCTTCGCTGGGAACGTCGAACATGACGTTCAGCAGAATCTCTTCCAGGATAGAGCGCAGGCCACGCGCGCCAATGCCTCGCTCTTGGGCCAGATCAGCGATCGCTTCGATTGCACCATCGCTGAACTCGAGTTCGACGCCGTCGAGTTCGAACAGCTTGCTGAACTGCTTGGTCAACGCGTTCTTGGGTTCGATCAGAATCCTGACCAGGGCGTCTTTGTCCAACTCGTTCACCGTCGAAATCATCGGCAGACGACCGATGAACTCAGGAATAAGCCCGAACGCGTGCAGATCTTCTGGGCGCACTTCGGCGAACGGGTTCTTCACTTCGCCGTTACGAAGGTCGGCCTCATTGTTGAATCCCAACGGACGCCTGCCCACCCGTCGGTTGACAATCTCTTCCAACCCGGCAAACGCCCCACCCACGATGAACAAAATGTTTGTGGTGTCGATCTGCATGAACTCCTGGTGGGGGTGCTTTCGACCGCCTTGAGGCGGGACGGAAGCGTGGGTACCCTCGAGGATTTTCAGCAGCGCCTGCTGGACGCCTTCTCCGGACACATCTCTAGTGATAGACGGGTTCTCGGATTTGCGAGCCACCTTGTCGATCTCGTCGATGTAGATGATGCCGGTCTCGGCCTTCTTGATATCGAAGTCAGCCGCCTGGATGAGTTTGAGCAGGATGTTTTCAACGTCTTCACCCACGTACCCGGCTTCGGTGAGAGCCGTGGCGTCCGCCATCGCGAAAGGCACGTTCAGCATGCGGGCCAATGTCTGAGCGAGGTACGTCTTGCCGCACCCGGTTGGCCCGATCAGCAGGATGTTCGACTTGCCCAGCTCGACCAGTTCTTCCTCGGCTGCGCGCCTAGGCTGGCTGGCTTGCGCTCGCACTCGTTTGTAGTGGTTGTAGACGGCCACAGCCAGCGCTTTTTTGGCCGACTCCTGACCGATCACATACGTGTCGAGGAAATCGACGATCTCTTTGGGTTTGGGAAGGGCTTCGATGATGCCCACATCGGCCGGTTGGGAAAACTCCTCTTCGATGATCTCGTTGCAAAGGTCGATGCACTCATCACAGATGTAGACACCGGGCCCAGCGATCAATTTGCGAACCTGTTTTTGGCTTTTGCCGCAAAACGAACACTTCAACAATTCCGAGGATTCTCCGATGCGTGCCACGTCCGCCCGTCCTTCCCTTGGACCCGCGCTAGCGGGCGTCCTTCAAAGAGGTAAAGATCTCGTCGATGATGCCGTACTCAAGGGCCTCTTCAGCCGTCAGGTACTTGTCGCGTTCGATGTCTTTGCTGATCTTCTCGACCGATTGACCGGTGTCTTCTGCGATCATCTGCTCCATCAGCGAACGGATCCTCAGGATTTCGCGGGCTTGGATCTCAAGGTCGGAACTCTGCCCGTAACCACCCTCTGTGGCTGGCTGGTGGATCAGGATTCGGCTGTTTGGTAGGGCGAACCGCTTACCTTTGGCGCCAGCTGCTAGCAGGACGGCTGCCGCAGAGGCAGCCTGACCGAGGCAGACAGTCGACACATCAGGCTTGATGTAGCGCATCGTGTCGTATATCGCAGTGAGCGCGGTGAAGGATCCGCCTGGGCTGTTGATGTACATACTGATCGGACGCTCAGGATCCATCGACTGCAGCACCAGAAGTTGCGCCATCACCGCATTCGCGATGTCGTCGCTGATTGGGGTTCCGAGGAAGATGATGCGATCCTCGAACAGCTTCGTGTAGGGATCGACGCGCCGGACGCCGTAGCTCGTACGCTCCTCCCACTGCGGGATGAAATAGTCAGCCATCGGGCCGACGGGGGCGAGACCACCGGGCATCGTCGAGAGGACGGATTCTTTACTCACAGCAGGGCTCCTCACTGGTTCGGTGCGTCTGACGACTGGATCTCGGAGGCGCGGGTGTACACGTGGTCAATGAACCCGTATTCAAGCGCCTCAGGTGCGGTGAACCAGCGATCCCGGTCGGAGTCAGCTTCGATCTGCTCGATCGAACGCCCGGTATGCATTGCGTTGAGCTCGTTCAACTCTTTCTTTGTGGCGATGATCTGCTCTGCCAAGATCTTAATGTCAGATGCGGTGCCACCGATCCCACCCGATGGCTGGTGCATCATGATTTTGGCGTGTGGCAGCGCGTACCGCTTGCCTTTCGTGCCAGCACTGAGCAGGAACTGCCCCATGGACGCTGCTAGCCCCATCGCCACGGTGGCCACGTCGTTGCTGATCCACTGCATGGTGTCGTAGATCGCCATACCTGCTGACACCGATCCGCCTGGGCTGTTGATGTAGAGGTAGATGTCTTTACTCGGATCTTCTGCGTTCAGAAGCAGCATTTGAGCGCAGATGGCGTTCGCGTTGTCGTCGCGGACCTCAGAACCCAAGAAGATGATGCGGTTGTCAAGCAAAGCCTTGTAGACCGAGTCACTCATCGAGAGACCAGACGAGGCGGCGGCTCGCGGTGTCATTTCATTCACACCGTGAACCTACCGCCCCGTGGTGACAAAACCGAGCGTTGCCCGCCTCTGTTCGCTGTTGGCCAAAGGGAGTTGGCGTTCGGATTACTCCTTTGTCGTCTCTTCGTCCTCATCTTGAGCTTGACCGGACTTGACCTCAACCGGGTTGCCGTCGCTGTCGACCACATTCGCCTTGCTCAGGATCAACCCCAGCGCCTTGTCACGGCGGATCTCGTCCATCCACTCAGATGCATGGCCATGATCCATCATGTGCTGAAGTTCCTGCTCCGGCGAAGTGCCACCTCGTGCGGCCCGCTGGTAGATGGACGCCATGAGTTCGTCTTGTTCGACGATAATCTGCTCGTCCTCAGCAACCTGGTCGAGAAGGATCCGAGCGCGAATCGCATCGTGCGTGTTCTTAGTGACGTTCGCCCAGAACTCCTCGGGAGTGCTGGCCTCCTCGTCGGTGACCTCTTCGAGGTAACGCTCCAAGGTGAACCCGGCTTGGGCCAACTGGCTGATGATCTGATCCTTGCGAGAATCGATCTCAGTTGCGACCAGCTTCTCAGGCAGCGGGATGTCGGCAGCCTCAATCAGTTGCTCCAAAACCTTGTCGCGGGCACTTGTGAGTTGCTCCATCAAGGCTTGCTGACGCACTGCTTCGATAAGGTCAGTGCGCATCTCATCGACGGTGTCGAACTGAGAGATCATCTGCGCGAACTCGTCATCGATCTCGGGCAGGGTCTCTTCCTGCACCTTGGTGACGGTCACATGGATCTCGGCTTCTTCGCCTTCGTTGGCGCCACCGACCAGCTTCGAGGTGAAGTCGGCCGACTCGCCTGCAGCAAGCCCGGTTACTGCTTCGTCCAGCCCGTCTAGCATGCCGCCGGAGCCAATCTTGTAGCTAATGTCGGACGCCGAGGCGTCATCAAGCGGCTCTCCGCTCTTGGTGGCCACCAGGTCGAGGGTGACAACATCGCCCTCGGCAGCAGCCTTGTCGGCATCAGCACGGGTCGCGAAGCGCAGTCGCATGACCTCAAGGCGCTCATCAACCTCAGCGTCCAGGTCGCCCAGTGGGTCGACTGTTGCGTTGACGACCGAGAAGTCAGGCATCTCGAACTCGGGACGAACGTCCAACTCGGCGGTAAAGACAACCTTGTCGTTGTCTTCGATCTCGGTGATGTCGACATCAGGCTCGCCCATCGGGATGACACCAGCCTCGCTCACAGCATCACCGAACGCCTTGGGAAGGGCTTCATTGATGGCGTCCTGCAGCACCAGGCCACGGCCGAAACGGCTGTCGATCACCTGGGGTGGCACCTTGCCACGGCGGAAACCTGGGATGTTCACGCTCTGGGCGATCTCTTTGTAAGCCTGATCGAGATACGGCTTCAGATCAGCGAACGGGATTTCGACGGTCAGCTTGACCCGAGCGGGCCCGAGCTTCTCTACGGTCGTGGGCACTGGTGAACTCCTGTTGGTTGACGATTCTTTTCAACTGGAGCGGATGACGGGAATCGAACCCGCATGACCAGCTTGGAAGGCTGGGGCTCTACCATTGAGCTACATCCGCAAGGGGGCCGGATCAGCCTAGCGCATGCATCGAAAGGACGCCTATCCGTCCCGCTCGATGACGCTCCACCCACCGGCGACTCGTTTGACGTGGAGTTGGGCTGGGATCGCCTCCTTCATAGACTCCACGTGACTGATAAGACCAACAGTCCGGCCGCACTCACGCAGGCCGTCCAAAGTTGACATGGTCGTCTCAAGGGTGTCGCTGTCAAGGGAACCGAAGCCTTCGTCTATGAAAAGCGTGTCGAACCTCATGCCGCCTGCTCGGTTGGTGACGACCTCGGCCAGGCCAAGTGCCAACGCCAAAGACGCCTGGAATTTCTCTCCACCAGACAGCGACTCCGGCGAACGGCCCTCGCCGGTGTGGGCGTCCATCACGCTCAATGCAAGACCGGATTGACGCCCGTGTGTTGCCTTGGAGTCGGAGTGTTGCAACTCATAGCGCCCCGACGTCATGTCTCGCAGCCGGGCGTTTGCCGCCTGGACAATTTCTTCAAGTTCCGCGGCCAGGACGAATGCTTCGAGCTGCATCTTCATGGTGTTCGGTTCTTGCCCCCGGATGGTTCTGGCTAGCCTGTCTACCACTTCCTGTTGATCTCGGGTTTGGGACACCCGAGTTGCCAGCGAAGTGATGCCGCCTTGCGCCTGGCTCATGCTTTGCAACCTCGACTCGGCGGTTGAGCGACTCACGACGGCTTGCCTGAGTTCGTCGGCAGCCCTGATTTTGGCCGCGAGTGTGGCCTCTACGTCTACTGGCTCCTCCGGTAGGTCTTTCAGCTGCGGGTCTGCGAGCACCTCCGCCGTCGCTGCACTGTGCACTTCATGCATGCTAACAAGCGCATCTATCCGCTGCTGCTCGGTGGCTGTCAGTAACGAGGTCTTAGCGTCTTCCATGGACGCAAACCCTGCGTCTGCGATTGCCTTGGCCAACCGCGAGGCCTCCTCGCGCTCCCGAGTTGTTGCGTCATCTGCCAAACGGGTCGCATCAAGCAGAAGCCGGCTGAGCTGCAAGCGCGAACGAACGTCGGCTAACCGATCCTGGATAGTTTCGAATCCCTCTCGTGCCTTAGACAGGCGGGCAGCCACCTCTGCATGCTTTTGAGTCGTCATATAGAGGTCGGCGACTAGTCGTTCGCGTTCAGACTGTGCGAGTTCAACTTCGCGTGATTTCTTTTCAATCGCTTCTCGCAGGTCAGCTACCCGTTGCCTAGTCATCTTGATTTGTGCCACAACCAGACGCAGATCACGGACTTTCGCATTGGCTTGTTCGGACGCTGGCTCCAGTTCTGACACAATCCGACCGCCTGCTCGCTGGTTTTGGTCAGCTTGCCGATCAGCAAGGCGCTGGAGTTCGGCATCTGCGCTTCGGGACGCCTTAATCGCGTCGGTGAGAAGCCGTTCAGCCTCATCGACTGCCTGCTCGCCTACGTGGTCGGGCTTCATCGTCGCCGGGTGGGGGTGCTCGTTTGAGCCACACACTGGGCAGGCTTCACCAGGAACCAAGTCTTGGCCGAGTTCACCCGCGAACCCTTCGAGTTGACTTCGTCGCAGCCTGTCACGTTCAGCCGAAGCAGTGGTCTGTCGCTCTCCTGCCGCCAAACTACTTTCGCGCGCTTGCGCCACCTCTTTTGATAACTGCTCTGCTTGCCGTGCTGCGGCTAGTTGCTCGTCGATCCTGCTCTTGCTCGCCTCTACCGACGGCAGACCGGAAGCGGCGGCGTCCAACCCCACTAGGGAAAGTTCAGCCTGCTCGACCTCCGCTCGGAGCAGGTTACGGGCACTCAACAATTGTTCTCGCTCACGATGGTGGGTTTGGATTGCTTCATGCGCTTCACCGAGTTGCGATTCCAGCGCGTCTGACTCCACCTCCTCAGCTACCAACGGCTCCAAAACACCGATTTGACGCGACAGCTCGTCCACCTGGGCGTCCGCGACCGTCTGGTCGATCGGCAACTCCGGCCAGACAGCCAGATAGCCCGCCTGGGATGTCTCTAATGACTTAAGTCGAGCGTCCAGATTTGCTTTGGCCGATTCCCACCCGTCAATAGCTAGCTTTGTCTTGTCAGCCCTTTGAGCCAACAGGAGTGTGGAGCGCAGTGCGGAGATCTCGTCGATCTCGGCGTCCAACTGTGCCTTGCGCGCTCGAGCATTATTCCGGCGCCGCTGCCCGTCCGCCTGTTGATTGACTTTGTAGTGCTCTGCGTCCACTTGCTGGCTAATCAGCTCCAGGGATTGTTCTCGCTCCAGTTTGGAGTTCAACTCAGCATGCTGCTTGTTGATCAATCCGGCCACCCAGCTGCGAAGCTGATCTCCGAGTTCATCTACTGACCGCTCTGAACGATCCACACCTGCTTCCATCGCGAAGTTGGAAATCCGCTCCGCAAGCGCACCCCGATGCTTTTCCAGGTTTCTGCTCAATTCTCGCGCCCGCGCCTGTAGTGCGTCGCTGTAGTCGCCGAATCGGACGGTGCCGAAGAGTTTGCGTAACAGGTCGCGCCTTTGGTCTGAGTCAGCGACCAGAAATTCTTGGAACTGGCCTTGCGCGAGAAGCACAACCTGAAGGAATTGGTCTCTGGATAGCCGCACTATTTCCGCAATGCGCATCTCAACGTTTCGGACCTGCGATTCCAGGCACTCCCACTCCCCTGCCGTTAACCGGTCGAGTTGAGCTGTGGGTTGTTGCCAAACCATGCCCTCACCCCTGAGTTTGGGCCGCTCGTAACCCGGCGTCCGAGTTATCCGGTAGCGAGAGTTACCTAGGGTGAGTTCCAACTCCACCCGAGATAGCTCGCCGACCTCAAGGTAGTCAGAGCGCACCTTTTCTTGGACTTGTCCTTCGTACCGGGGAGCTGAACCATAGAGGGCGAACGTCACCGCGTCCAGGATGGACGTTTTGCCCGAGCCTGTTCGACCAGTGATGAGGAAAATGCCGTCGCTGGCAAATGCGTCAAAGTCGACGGTCTCGATGCCCTTGAATGGCCCGAACCCTTCGGCGACCACCTTGTGGATTCTCATCGTTTAACCCTTCCCGCTTCGTGTTCGCCCACGACCTCGCGGACGAGATTCAACTCGTCGGCGCTCGCACCCTCCCCGTTGCGGACCTTGGTGAGAAACGCGTCGATCAGGTCAACATCACTCCGCCCCCGTA
This sequence comes from uncultured Propionibacteriaceae bacterium, assembly GCA_964391475.1. Classification (GTDB taxonomy): domain Bacteria; phylum Actinomycetota; class Actinomycetes; order Propionibacteriales; family Propionibacteriaceae; genus Propioniciclava. Next base: position 41,334 of record CAYMMF010000002.1, read on the forward strand.
CCAACTCGGCATAACTGGCAGCGGTTCCGGCGTCACTCACCGTCGGACGATGCTCAAGGTGGGCGCAGTGTGGAAACCTGGCCTGAAGTCGACTCATGGCGTTGAGCGGACGGGTGTTATCGGTGAGGATCGCGCTAACCCAGTGGTCAACAACAGCGACGTGCTTGGGGTCGGCGAGCAACTCCTCAAGGGTCCCGGTTAGGACGCTCAGCGCCTTGGGCACCGGAAGATAAAACCATTCCGCACCAGCGAGCCCGTTGGCGTCGAGTTCGACTAGCCAACCGCCGCGGGGTTTGTCCGCCTCTGAGAACGCGAAGTGCATCGGTGCGCCAGAGTATCGGACGTGGTCGGCTAGAGTCATTCGGCCATGGATGTGGCCTAGCGCGGCGTACGTCACTCCGTCAAACGCCGTGACGGGCACCTTTTCTAAGCCCCCAACAATGTCTCGTTGCTCGGAGTCACAAGATTCTGCCTCGCCACCTTGGACGAAAGTATGCGCAAGCACGACGGTGCGGCCACCCCTGGTTTGGGCGTCTTCACGAACGGCGTCCATTGCTTTGCCAAGGGCATCGGCTTGGGACCGCATCACCTCAGCATTGGGCCAGGAAGCGCGCATTCGAAGTGGCTCTAGATAGGGCACCCCGTAAAAGTGAACCGGACCGTACTCGTCGGTTAGGGTGACCGGCTCGGCAAGCGACTCTGGTCGGGTGAGGACGTGGACGCCAGCCGCCCGAGCGAAAGCAGCTTTTGCACCCAACCTGGCTGGGGAATCGTGGTTACCACTAGTGAGGACGACTGTCGCACCAGCTTCTCTGAACCCCAACAACACCTCGTCGAGCAGTTCGACCGATTCGGCAGACGGTGCTGCGGCGTCGAACACGTCCCCGGCAAC
>CAYMMF010000003.1:0-311 GCA_964391475.1 uncultured Propionibacteriaceae bacterium
TTGGCGGATGCGCTCAATCGACTTCTTGGTGGCTTCGATCGGGCTCATGATCGACAGCGACAGCCCGTTGGTGTCGTGGTCGGCCAGGTACTTTTCGACCAGCGACGCGATGTTGCGATCGTGTGCCCGTTCCGGATCCAACCAGAAGATGGCTGGGGTTCCGGACGCCCGTGCACGCGTCACAGCGAGTTTCACCCAGTCGCGGATCGGGGCGTCCTTAGTCTGGCAAGCCCGCCAGATGTCGCCGACGCTGACCGCGTGCTCCATGACGACGACGTCGCCGTTGACAACCTGCACCTTGCCGTTGGCGG
>CAYMMF010000003.1:321-14791 GCA_964391475.1 uncultured Propionibacteriaceae bacterium
CATGCGCCAGATGTCACCGGCCTCGACCTCGTGCGACATCAGTACCTCGCCGGCGCTGTTCACAACCTCGACGCGGCCGTTGTCCGAAATCTCGAAGGTCTTGTCGTGGCTGCCGTACTCTTCGGCCTTCTGGGCCATCAAGCCGACGTTCGGCACTGAACCCATCGTGGTGGGATCGTAGGCACCGCTGGTCCGGCAATCGTCGATGACCGCCTGGTAGACCCCGGCGTAGCTGCTGTCGGGAATGACGGCGAGGGTGTCGCCTTCATTGCCATCCGGGCCCCACATGTGGCCAGAGGTTCGGATCATGGCGGGTATCGAGGCGTCCACGATCACGTCGCTGGGCACGTGCAGGTTCGTGATGCCACGGTCCGAGTTCACCATCGCGAGTCGGGGACCGTCGGCCATTGCAGCGTCAATCGCAGCCTTGATTTCTGCTCCGTTGGGCAGAGCATCCAAGCCGGCCAGGATGGACCCTAGCCCGTTGTTCGCTGAGAGCCCGGCTGCCGCCAGGTCGTCACCGTACTTGGCGAAGACATCGGCGAAGTACGCCCGAACCACATGGCCGAAGATGATCGGATCAGAGACCTTCATCATCGTGGCTTTCAAGTGTACCGAGAACAGCACATCGTCGGCCTTCGCCCGGGCGACAGCCTTAACTAAGAATTCGTCCAGGGCTGCGGAGTTAAGTACGGTGGCGTCAACGACTTCACCAGCGATTACCTTGATGTCTTTCAGCTTCGTGACTTCGCCATCGTCGGCCACTAGCTGCACCGTCAGGACGCCATCGGAGTCGCAGATCACAGACTGTTCGTTTGTGCGGAAATCGTCGTGGCCCATGGTGGCGACCCGGGTCTTCGAACTGGGGCTCCACGCACCCATCGAATGGGGATTCTTGCGTGCGTAGTTCTTCACCGCCGCGGGGGCCCGGCGATCGGAGTTGCCCTCCCTCAGCACCGGGTTGACCGCTGAACCCTTCACCGCGTCGTAGCGCGCTCTCACCGACTTCTCTTCGTCGGTCACCGGGTTCTCGGGGTAATCCGGCAGGGCGTAGCCCTTGCTCTGCAGTTCAGCGATCGCAGCCTTCAGTTGGGGCATGGACGCCGAGATGTTGGGCAGCTTGATGATGTTGGCTTCTGGTTTCGTTGCCAGTTCACCCAATTCTGCAAGAGCGTCACCGATTCGCTGGTCTTCGGTGAGGTACTCGCCAAAGACCGCGATGATGCGGCCAGCAAGCGAGATGTCGCGGGTCTCTACGGTCACGCCAGCGACCCCCGCGTACGCCTCAATGATCGGCAACAGTGAATATGTGGCTAGCAGCGGAGCTTCGTCGGTCCGGGTGTAGATGATCTTCGCCATGTTGTCAGGTCTCCTTGGACTTGATCGCTGGAAGAGGTGAGTAGTCACACGTTATCGGACTTGTGAATAGTGGGAAACCACGACGGCTCCCGGGGGAGTGCCACCTAGTTGACGACAGTGTCAAACTTAGGGAATGCGAAGTGCCGCCCGTCCGCTCCCAAGATGCCAACCACGTGATGTCGGAGTCGATCCCGGTGGTGTCGTGGCGTTCGTCCAAGCCCTGGCAGCAGAGCATCTAGAGGCGCATTCGATGATGCTTCTTCGCGGTGGGAAGGTGTTCGCAGAGGCGTACTGGGAGCCTTACCAGGCAACCGACACCCCGTTGCTGTATTCGATCAGCAAAACCTTCACCTCAGCCGCCGTGGGGTTGGCTGTCGCCGACGGGGCGCTGGGGTACGACGACCTGGTGGCCGAGCTGTTCGGGTTGGTCGACGTTGGGCCCAAGGCCGGTTCAATTCGCATTCGGGACTGCCTGTCGATGGCAACGGGTCATTTGGTCGACGAGATCGTGCCCCTGAAATTGGGTGACCTTCCCGGCGATGGTCCATGGCAGGCTTACTTCTCGGTCGAACCAGTCGGGACGCCCGGCGTGACGTTCTGCTACCACCAGTGGGCCAGCTACATCTTGGCTGAGGCGGTTCGGCGGACGACCGGCACCAGCGTCCTGCAGCTTCTGGAGGAACGTGTTTTCAAACCCCTGGCCATCTCGGATGCCACGTGGGACACCGACACCCAAGGCCGGATTCTGGGTTGGTCGGGTTTGCACCTTTCCACCGAGTCGTTCGCAGCGTTCTACCAATTGCTGCTGGACGGAGGGGTGAGCGACGGCGTCCGCCTGCTACCGCAGGAGTGGATTGACGAACACGCCCAGCGAAAAGTTGACACCTCCCCGGATGACCGTCCCGACTGGAGCCTCGGATACGGATGGCAGTTCTGGCGCTCAAACGTCGGCTACCGGGGCGACGGCGCGTTCGGGCAGTTCGGGATAGTGCTGCCCGAACAGGACATGGTCGTCATCATCACCGGCGGTGATGAGCGGATGCAACAGATCATCGCGAAGGTTTGGCAGCATTTGGTGCCTGCCGTCGAAGCCGAGATAGCCAAGGACGAGCGACTTGACGATCATCTCGCCGGGCTCGGCCTTGAGCCAGTTTGGGGGCAGCGGGGATCCGGAGTGCATCTGAGTTTCGAGAACCGCAAAAACAGGTGGCGACTGACCGACGACGAGCATGGGTGGCAACTACGTTGGATCGACGCCGACGGCGGCGACAACCGGATCAAAGTGGGTTATCACGCCTGGCGTCGCAGCGACATGGGGTGGCGCAAACGCCAGATGCCGGTCGCAGCCAGCGGGGCTTGGGTGGGGTGGGGCCACTTTGTCGTCAAGGTCGTTTCGCTTACGAGCCCCCACTGGATCCTGATTCATCTCAAGGACGACGGTTCGGGTTGGACGCAGTGGAACTCACCACCGCTCTCAGCCAAATCCATGGCCGACCTGGCGCTGCCGAAGCGACGATAGTCGGAACGGGGTTGCCTCAAACTCGAAGCGAACCCCAGTCGCCCAGCGCACCTTCGAGTGCGCCCAACGCTGAATCCACCAGCGACCCTCGTTCCTCGGCTGGACGCCCACGCGCCACCCACGCCTGGCAGGCGGCGTCCACGAATCCGAGGGCGCCGTGCACGGCGTAGGCATGCCTTGGGTAGCTCTCCTGCACTCCGATTAGCAAGCCGAGCCGCTCGGCGTAGTTGGCGAGAGTCTCCGGTCGGGACGCCAACGGGGCTGCCCACCCGGTGGGCGCGCTCGCCACGAAGTTCAGGTATAGCTCTAGCGCCACCCGGACGCGATCCCGCACCGAATGCCCGTCCGACAGCGCGCGCACCGCGTTCTCCTGGTCGGTGAGCAGGTCGAATAGCGCACGGGTCAAAGCCTCCTCGAAGAGCCCGGTTTTGCCGTCGAAGTACCGGTGGACGAGGGCTTCTGAAACCCCGGCTTTGTCTGCGATCGTCGAAACCGAAACCCGCTCGAAAGGTGCCACCGAAAATGAGTCGATAGCAGCGGACAGGATCGTCTCACGGCGAGTTTCGGCGTCCAGACGGCGACGAATGGGCTGACTTGTCACAGCGAGCTCACCTGACCGCTGGGGTCTGCTGCTCGAAGCGAAGCCGCCAGGAATCCCCGTTCTTGATCCAAATGGAAGTCCTAAGCGTGACAGCCTGCGCGCTTCGAGCTCTCCAACGCAGCTGCACCACCCAGGGTGCCAACTCGTCGATCCCCTCCACCTCGACGGTGACCGGGTTCTCCAGCGGGGCCAGGGACGCCAAGGTTCGTCCGCGTCCCCATGATCGCCCACGCGCGTCGTGCAGGTTGAAGTTCGGGTGTAGCAAGGCGGCAGCCGAGTCGCGATCAGCGCGGAAGGCGTCGGAAAGCCAGACTCGGGTCAGTTCGATCACTGGGTGTTCCGCTGCCTGTGGGGTTGTGCTGAATAGTTCGTCCTCCCCGGCGTTGGTTGGGGCCACCGGGAGGGACGTCGCAGGTGGCGATTGCGGGCTGAACCCCGGCCCGGCATTGACTCCGACGCCCTCGGCGTGGGCTAGCGCGGCAGCCCTGGCGCGCAGGTCTGCCGCTTCGTTGAGGTCGTGGCCCGCATGGCCTTTTACCCAGTCGAAAGAGACCCGGCGACCCGCCAGAGCCCCGTCCAACGCCTGGAGGAGTTCGACATTTTGTACCGGCTTGCCGTCCGCTTTTCGCCAGCCGCGGCGCTTCCACCCTGGCATCCATTTCGTTAGAGAGTTGATCACATATTGGGAATCGCAAAGGATCAGCAGGTCGTCCTCGACGTGAGCAGTCTGCCTCAACAGATCCAAGACGGCCATCAGCTCGCCCATGTTGTTCGTGCCCTGCGGCCAACCGCCTGCCGCCCACCGGTCGTCGTCGATATACCAAGCCCACCCGGAGGGCCCGGGGTTATTCAACGACGACCCGTCGGCTGCTGCGATGATCACGTCTGCCATTGTGCCGGGACGCCGAGCGCACCGGTAATTCGGTTCAGACGCGGGTGTGCACTCGCGGGTCTTCTTCAGAGATACCGTCTTCGGTATTTGGCTGCCTTTCGAACACGCTAGCCCGGGCGGCGAGTAGCAACCCGGATGCGAACAGGACGACTGTGGCGACCGAGAAAGGCGCACCCAGCGCGTCCGTCCCCGAAACAGCAATGACGATGCCGAACCCGATCGCGAAGGCGATTGAGATCGCCAGCACCCACGCCGCACCCTTGAGGCCACGGACGTTGACGCCGCGCCACGCTGCGGCGAGAAGCACAGTGACAGCCGCGATGGCCAACGCCACTCGAATGATCTGCATGGTGAGGTTGCCAGTGGTGTCGGCGTGGACTACGCCCCAGACCGGCCAACTCATGCAACGGGTGTATGAGCCGGGGCCTGCCGCGTACAAAGAAACCAAGTGCATCGCGAAGGTGAGGCCCACCCCAAGCCAAGCCAGTCGTCCGGTGAGTGTGGGACGCCAACCAGACGGGGTACGTTCCGAGGCGACGGTACCGACGATCATCGCAGTGAGCGCCACCAACGCGAACGCCAAGTCTGCGACGCCAACCCAGAACGGAAACGGGATGCCCAGCACGATCATGCGGCCTACAAAACCTGCTACGAATGCGCCAGCGAGCGCCACCCACGGCATTGCTTTCGCCAGCTTGCTCAGTCGTGGAGTGAAGAGCGCCGATATCGCGGCGGCTAGGACGAACGGCCCGGTGAGGATGGCCGAACTGCGGTGAGCCATTTCGATCCAGGGGTTCTTGTACAAGGCAGCCGTTATTCCCTCGGTGGGGAGCAGGGCATCTGTGTTGCAACCGGGCCAGTTGCCGCACTCGAAGCCGGACTCTGTGGCGCACACGATCGCACCCCCGAGTACAGCGAGGAACGCGAACAGTGCGCTGAGGCGATATAGAACTCGAGTTACGGTCAGTGACCGCGTGGACACGACTCTGTTATCCATGGCATCTCCTGTTGAATCCCGGGTCACACTACCTTGAGTCCGCAAGCTCTTCGCGTCAGTGTCGTAGGCCGGTCGGTGTCGTCGGCTGGCTGGAATTGGTGACCCGCGTCTCAGTGGTGGGGCAGATGGCTAGTCTTCGCGCAGCCTGGTCGCAGCCACGTGGCTGGGGTCGTCGATGAAGGTATCGCTTGGCTCGTGGAGGGTTCCGAGTCCGTAGGCGACCTCTAGGTTGCGGCGGGTCAGCACCGCTTCGGGTGGGCCGGACGCCACGACTCGCCCACTCATTAAGATCACGTGGTCGGCTGCCCTAGCCTCATCCAGATCGTGGGTCGTGAGAACAACCGAGTGCCCGTGGTCCCGCTCGGAGTGGATTAGGTCATCGATGGTTTTCGCTGACACCAGGTCAAGGCCTGTGAGCGGCTCGTCCAACATGAGCGTCTCGTGGCGTTGGGCGATGCCCTGGGCGACGTAGACCCGTTGTCGCTGCCCACCCGAGAGTTCGCCCAGATGACGACCGGCCAGGTCAGTGACAACGAGCCGATCCATCGCCCAAGCGACGCGTTCCCGGTCGTGCCTGGTGAACGGTTTGAACCACCCCAGGGTGCTGTAGCGGCCCATGGAGACAACCTCGCGGACGGTTATCGGCGTGCCTTCTTGAAAACTCACCGATTGCATTACGTATGCGACCTTGTCGGTGTTCTTTCGTGGCGACCCGCCGTGCACGGTGAGCGTGCCAGCGTGCGGTTGAATGATGCCAGCGACGGCGTGTAGCAAGGTGGATTTTCCCGAACCATTCGGCCCGATTATGGCGGTCACTGCGCATTCTGGAATGGTGAAGGTGGACACCGCGACCGCGACCTTGGTGCCGTAGGTCAAAACGATGTTGTTGCCTTCTGCCAGGTTGCCACAAGATGAGTGGATGGCGCTCACGAGGGTTCCGCCTCCCCGATTGGGGTGGTGTCTATGGCTCGCCGAGCGATGTTGGTTCGCATCTTCGTGACGACGAGCACCACGAAGAATGCTGACACCGCCACGATGGCCATGGTTGCAGCCCCTGCTGTTCCCAAGTGAAAACTTAGCGTTAGGCCTAACCACACCGAGAACCCAGAAAGCGCGATCGACCACGCCATCATCTGCGGGACCGTCCGGCTGATCAAGGCAGCCGTCGCCGGGGGCCCCACCAACAGGGCGAACACCAAAAGGGTGCCCACAGCTTGGAAGCTTCCAATCACTGAGGCTGCGATCATCGTCAAAAGCAGGGCGTGAGTCAGTGTCGGACGCATCCCGAGCGTTTGGGATTTTTGGGACGAGAAAGACAAGACGAGCAACGGCCGATACAAGACAACAGACGCGGCGATAACGATGGTCGCAATGATTGCTTGCGAAGTTATGTCCGACCAACTCACGCCAAAGGCGTCCCCGAACAGGATGCTGGTCAAACTTCCGGTATAGGAGCGACTTTTCGAGATGATCGCGACACCCAGCGCCATCATGCCGACGAACAACAATCCGATCGCGGTGTCCTCTTTCAACGCGGTCTGGCGGTGGACGAATTCGATGCCGCCGACCATCACCACCGCGGCGATCCCTGCACCCAGGAAGGGGGAGAAGTCGAACAAGACTGCTGCCGCGATGCCTGGGAGGATCCCGTGCACGAACGCGTCACCGAAGAAACTCATTCCCCGCAGCACAAGCCAAACACCGACCACCGAACTCATCAGACCGGCGACTAGCCCACCGATGAGGGCGCGCTGCTGGAAGCCAAGCGCGAAGGGCTCTATCAACCAATCCACGAGTGCCAACGCTACTTCAGAGCTTCGGCGATGAGTGTCGCGTTGGTGATCATCATTCCAGCGTAGGTGTCGGCTCCCGAACCCTGCGGCCCCAGACTGCCGACGTAAAGCGGCACTATCTGTACTTCTTGGCCAACCTCGCCAGCCACAGCCTGGACGAGGGCATCGTTCGCAGCGGTATTACTGAAGATGGCTGTTACCCCTTGCGACGAGATCGCATCGGTTATTTTTGCCAGATCTGCCGACGAGGGTTCAGCGTCCGTCGAACCTCCTGGAACCACCACTCCCACGATCGAGAAACCGTAGGCCTTAGCGAAGTATCCGAACGCGTCGTGGTCTGTGACGAGCACTCGGCGCTCTTGGGGTACCGCCGACAGTGTCTGTTTCACTTGCTCGTGCAGCGTTTTCAGTTCGTCAGCGACCTGCCTACCGCATTCCTCGTACTTGGCATCGCCTGTCGCGCTGGCGAGTTCGGAGCCAACGTTAGAAGCCGCTTGCGCCATCCGCGACGCATCAAGCCAGAAGTGGGGGTCTTTGCCTTGCCCATGCCCGTCGGAACCACCAAAGCCGATTGGGGCCACGGTGGGTGCTACTTCGAAGACCTTGCCGCCATCGCGGGTTACGTTTTCCAGTGCGGACGAAATGCCCTCCTCCAACCCAAGACCGTTGGCAATGACCAACTTCGACCTGACCATCATGGCTACTTGGTCAGACGATAGAGAGAAGGTGTGTGGATCGTCGCCTGGCTTCATCACGCTCATCGAAGTGCTGCCAGCACAAGAGGTGATGTCTCCCAGCACAGACCCGAGCATGGTTGTTGTGGCCACGGCGACTGGAGTGTCCGTTGCGGCAACCGGTTCCGCTTGATTGCTGCATGCCGACAGTGCTAGGACGAGGGCTGTGCCGAGCGTGAGCGGAACGGTTAGGTGACGCATGAAAGTCCTTAGCATATGGGAATCGTTTTCATTATCCTTCTTCCCTAGGTTGTCCCGCAAATGGGAAGCGGCCAACAAATCCGTAATCGGTGCGAAGATGTGAGCGTGACAGGTCGATTACCCCACGACTATTTCGCCGAAACACTGACCGAGGCGAAGCGGTCGCGGTTCATTTGCACGCTGGCTCGAGTCGACTCCGAGGGCGAGGCGCGTGCCGTCATCGCGTCAACCCGCGCGAAATACCCCGACGCCAGGCACCACTGCTCGGCGTTCATTGTCGAGGTGCATAACGCACAGCCGATCGAGCGTTCGAACGACGACGGCGAGCCAGCAGGCACCGCCGGAATGCCCATGCTGGAAAGTCTTCGCAGCGCTGGCTTATCCCAGGTGGTTGCCGTGGTGACGAGGTACTTCGGGGGCGTGCTGCTCGGCACAGGAGGCTTGGTGCGCGCGTACTCAGATGCCGTCGCAACCGCGGTGGCCGATGCGCCCAGGGTTCGCTTGGAAACGCGAGCCATGTTCTGCGTCACTGTCGACCACGCCTCAGCGGGGCGCGTCCACTCCGAACTGGTCAGCCGAGGTTGCGAGGTGACTGCGGAGTATGGCGAAGTTGCCCACCTCACCTGTTGCGTTGCAGACCCCGAGTCTTTCCCGGGGTGGGTGGCTGAGTTGACGAACGGCCAGGTGACACCTGAACCCGCTGGTTACGTGTCCAAAGAGATCTTGGAGGATCGTCTATGACGCACTTCGCGCCGTCAGGCGGTAAAGGCTTCAAGCCGCAGCGCATTGACCCAGCAGACACTGCGCAGCTCGTCGAGTCGCCAGTGAAGATGTCGCGGGTCTTCGGTTTGTTCCGACCCCACACGGGCCGACTCGTGGTGTTGACCCTGATCATCGTGGCGTCGTCGATCGTGAGCATCGCCCAGCCGTTCTTGCTGCGCGGCGTAATCGATGATGCGCTACCCAACAAAGACATCGATTTACTGATTTACCTGGTCGCAGGCATGATCGGTGTGGCGATCGTCACCTCGGTGCTCGGAGTGATCCAGACGTGGATGGCGACCGCAATGGGGCAGGCAGTTATGCACACCCTTAGGGTCTCGGTGTTCGACCATGTGCAACGCCAATCGATCGCGTTCTTCAAGAAGACCCGTGGTGGTGAGATTCAGTCGCGGTTGCTGCAAGATATCGCTGGAATCCAGGGCGTCATCACAACAACAGCCACGGCTGTGGCGTCCAACTTGACCACGGCGGTGGCGACCGGGGTCGCGATGCTGGTGCTCGACTGGCGACTCTCACTCGTCTCTATGGTCGTGATCCCACCCGCGGCTTGGATCACCCGGCGGGTGGCTCTCGTTCGACGTGATCTCACGAGCCAACGCCAACGACTCATGGCCGATCTACACAGCCAGGTCGATGAGGCACTTTCGGTGAACGGCGCCGTGCTGACAACCACGTTGGGAGCCCGCAATCGCCGAACATCGGAGTTCTTCGAAGCGTCCAAGAATCTGGTGGACCTTGATCTGCGAAGCCAACTCGCCGGACGCTGGCGCATGGCCACGATGCAGATCGTCTTCGCAGCGATGCCTGCAGCGTTGTACCTAGCCGCCGGATTCCCAAAGCTGGCCGGGACGATCTCGATCGGCACGATCGTGGCCTTCACCGCATTGCAGGCTCAAGTGTTTCGCCCGATCATGGGGCTGCTGAACGTTGGGGCGCAGTGGGTCGCTTCGATGGCTTTGATGAGCCGTATCTTCGGATATTTGGATCTGCCCATCGAGGTGCCTGAACCCGCTAATCCGGTCGCTATCGATAAGAAGAACGTCCGCGGGGAGCTGTCCATTACTGGGGTGTCGTATCGCTACCCAGATACCGACGTGGACGTGCTTAAAGACGTCTCCATCAACGTGGCGGCGGGTGGTTCGCTAGCACTGGTAGGTGAGACCGGATCCGGGAAGTCGACTCTGTCTTCGCTGATAGTGAGACTGGCTGATCCAGATGTTGGGAGTATCACCCTTGACGGGGTAGACCTGCGAGACATCAGTCAGGAAACCCTGGCGTCCCTGATCGGCGTGGTTACCCAGGAAACCTATTTGGCGCATGCCTCGATCCGAGAGAACCTGCTCATTGCAAAACCTCATGCGGAAGACAAGGACCTCTGGGCGGTGCTCCACGCAGCGCAGGTCGCGGAGGTGATCGAAGGACTCCCCGATGGGTTGGACACAATCGTTGGTGCGAGGGGTCACAGATTCAGTGGCGGCGAGCGGCAACGATTGGCGATCGCTCGCACGTTGTTGGTTGATCCCGTGATTCTAGTGTTGGACGAGGCCACCAGTTCGCTCGACAACGAGACTGAGAGGGAACTCCAGATGGCGCTGGATTTACTCTCTTTGGGTCGCACGACGGTCACGATCGCGCATCGCCTTTCCACCGTCGAGAATGCTGACGAGATCGTCGTGTTGGACCACGGTCAGATCATCGAACGCGGGTCGCATTTCGATCTAGTGGCGATCGGTGGCTTGTACGCAAAGCTCGCAGAACATCCGGCGACCTGGCGGCATTCACCTGAGGTCGAGGTCTACGTCCCCCGCCGGCGCGAGCCGCAAACTGCGGACATTCACCGGGTTCAAGCCAGTCGAATCTGACGATCCGTCATTCGTCTTCCAAATGGTGAGGCATGATGGGAAGTGGCTCAGCCGTCAGGGGGTGAACCATGAAGCCCGGAGCAGCCGTTGATCTCAGTTCGGCCTGCGCACACTGGCTCTCAGAACGCACTATCGCCTGGCCTTGCTCGAAGGCCCAACCGTCACACCCCGAGCGGTTCGACTGGCGACTCCACTGGTCGCCGTCTGGTGGGATTGACCCCTACGAAGCCGAGCCGGTCCCGTGGCAGAGCGTTCCGCTCGGCGTAAGCCTCACCGACCCGTCCGACGGTGAGTTCATCGGCCGGTTCCCACATCTGGTGGACGCCGTTCGGCTAGTGGTTCCGGGGAAGGTCGATGTTCGGGACGCCCTGCGCGGCCAGGTGGTTGTGACCGCACACGAGCCGTCCGGACGCCTCGTGGCCGCCAGCGGCGTCCAAGCAGCAGGGGTGCTGGACGACTTGTATCCGCAGGCTGTTGCCGCGCAACTGGGGCCCACCTGGGAGGGTGCCATACCAACGCTGAAGGTATGGGCACCCACAGCCCAAAACGTCAGCTTGCTGCTGTGGGCTCAAGGTGTTCCGTTGGACGCTCAGCCTTCCCGCCTCCAGATGCAGCGCGAATCGGACGGGTGTTGGTCGATAGTAGGGGAACCGCAGTGGCGACAAGCCCGCTATCGGTACGAAGTGACCGTGTTTGTGCCGTCGTTCGGGCGGGTGGTTCATAACCAGGTGACTGACCCATACTCGGAGGCGCTCGCCATCAATTCGAGTCACACGCTTCTGATTGACACGTCAGACCCAGATCTTGTGCCGCAGCAGTGGCTGACAACACCGTCTCCCGCGCTTGAGGATCCGGTCGACCAGGTTATTTACGAACTTCACGTTCGGGACTTTTCAATGGCAGACCCGGAGGTGCCACCAGACCTTGTGGGTACCTACCTAGCTTTCACAGTTGATTCTCTCGGGACTCGCCACCTGAGAACGTTGGCAAAGGCTGGACTGACCACCGTCCAACTGCTTCCGGTTTACGATTTCGGTTCCGTAGAGGACGATCGGGCGCTCGCTTGGGCGCCTGATGATGAAGTTTTAAAGTCATTGCCTCCCGACTCCGATGAACAGCAAAAAATGGTTGCCTCCAAACGGGTTCGCAGCGCATTCAACTGGGGGTATGACCCCTGGCATCATCAGGCGCCTGAGGGTTCGTACGCCACGATGGAAAACGCGGGTGGTGCGGGGCGAGTTCGCGAGGTTCGCTCGATGGTGGGGGCTCTGCACTCGATGGGGCTGCGAGTCGTGCTGGATCAGGTGTTCAACCACTCCACCGACCAGGGGCAAGGTGTGACCTCCGTCCTAGACAAGATCGTCCCTGGCTACTATCACCGGCGCGACCCCCAGGGGCAGGTGTTCACCAGCACCTGCTGCCCGAACATCGCAACCGAACACGCGATGGCCGAAAAGCTCATGGTCGATTCGGTGGTTCACTGGGCACGCTGCTACCGGGTGGACGGTTTCCGTTTCGATCTGATGGGTCACCACAGCCGCGAGAACATGCTGGCAATTCGGGCCGGACTTGATGCTCTTACCGTTGAGAACGACGGGGTGGACGGCCGAGCCATCACCATGCACGGCGAGGGGTGGGAATTCGGCGAGGTGGCTGGGAACGCACGATTCGTTCAGGCGTCCCAAGGTCAACTGGGCGGAACCGGGATCGCGACGTTTTCCGACCGGTTGCGGGACGCGGTTCGAGGCGGGCGTCCGTTTGACTCCGACCCGCGTGAGCAAGGAATCGGCACTGGCTTGCTAACCGATCCCAACGGGGTCGATGGGTTCGGAGGGCGCCTAAACCCAAGGGAGCAGATGCTCCATTCGATGGATCTCGTTCAGCTCGGGCTAGCCGGAACGCTGCGGTCGTACTCGTTTGTTTCCGCGCTCACTGGCCAAATTGTCCGCGGCGATCAGATTGATTACAACGGTCTCCCTGCTGGTTACGCGGACTCGCCCGATGAGGCAGTCAACTATGTGGACGCCCATGACAACGAGACGCTGTTTGACGCGCTAACACTAAAACTGCCGCCTAGTGTCAGCATGGCAGAGCGGGTTCGGCTCAACACTGTGTGCCTGGCACTCGTCGCGCTTGGGCAGAATCCCGTCATGTGGCACGCGGGCAGCGATTTCTTGCGAAGCAAGTCGCTCGATCGAAATAGCTACAATTCGGGTGATTGGTTCAACTTGCTGGATTTCTCGTTGTCTGACAACGGGTTCGGTGCCGGGCTGCCACCTGCGGACGACAATGCCGAGCGTTGGGACATCATGCGCCCACTGCTGGCTCACCCAGGTCTCAAGCCCTCAGCCGCTGACATGCGCGAGGCGCACGCCCATGCACTCGACTTGCTCAGGATGCGTCGTTCTACCAAGCTCTTCCGGCTGGGAACCGCCGACGCTATCAACGAGAAGGTCAAGTTCCCGGTTTCGGGAACCTGGGCTCAGATCCCAGGAGTCATTGTCATGCATGTCGATGACACCGTCGGGGAGCAAGTGGATCCGACGTGGTCGGGCGTGGTTGTTGTTACTAATCCCGCAGGATGGCCGGTCCGTCAGCCGGTGCCGTCGCTGCGAATGTCCCGGTGGCAACTGCATCCCATACAAAGCGAAAGCGCAGGAAGTCTGGTTCAACAGGCATGGTGCGACGACGGGTTGTTCTCGGTCCCAGGACGCACGGTCGCCGTCTTTGTCTGTGAGAGGTAACGCGAACTCGGGTGGCGGTGGCACCTCCTTGGCGTTACTCTTTATCACGGAACGTATTGGACCATCTGACTAATAATGGCTGGGTTTCCAGCTCGATCAACTGGAGGGCTCCGATGGTTAACGAGACCCTGACGAGAGCCGAAAGGCTCGATCGTCTCCCTATGAATCGCGAACACGGACGCCTGCTTCTGGGCTCCGGTATCGGTTGGGCACTGGACGCTATGGACGTCGGGCTCATCTCGTTCGTCATGGCGGCGCTTGCTAAGCAATGGCAATTGGACAACACGACCCTTTCAATCATCGGATCGATCGGATTCGTGGGGATGGCGCTCGGTGCGTCACTGGGCGGCTTGCTCGCTGACCGTGTTGGACGTCGGAACGTGTTCGCGCTCACATTGCTGGTCTACGGGTTGGCGACCGGTGCATCCGCGCTGGTGGCTGGCGTGGGTGCGTTGATCGCGTTGCGGTTCGTTGTCGGCCTGGGCTTGGGGGCTGAACTGCCGGTGGCGTCTACCCTTGTCAGCGAGTTTGCGCCAAGGCGGATCCGCGGCAGACTCGTGGTGGCACTGGAGTCATTCTGGGCGCTCGGTTGGATCATGGCTGCGCTCATCGGCTACTTCATCATCCCGCGCAGCGACGATGGCTGGCGTTGGGCGCTGGCGGTGGGTATCGTCCCGACCCTGTACGCCGTGGTGGTGCGCTGGGGGTTGCCAGAGTCCGTGCGTTTCCTGGAGAAGCAGGGCCGAGTAGAGGAAGCCGAAGCCGCGGTTCGCAAATTCGAGCAGGCGTCCGGAATCCCGGCGCCGGAGGTGCCGCTGACGGCGCCGCAAGCGTCGCCGTCGAATGAGCGGGGCGAGTCGATCTGGTCACCCAGGCTTCGTGGACGAACGGCCGCCCTCTGGGTTGTCTGGTTCGGGATCAACTTGTCGTATTACGGCGCTTTCATCTGGTTGCCGACCCTGCTTTCTGGGGAGTTGAAGGACCT
>CAYMMF010000003.1:14801-25876 GCA_964391475.1 uncultured Propionibacteriaceae bacterium
GTACGCGGCAGCCGCCTTCTTGATCGAAAAGTGGGGACGCCGGCCCACGTTGGCCACGTTCCTCGCGGGCTCGGCAGTTGGTGCAGCCTTGTTCGGGCTTGTCGGTGCGCGCGTCATCACGGTGGCCAGCGGTCAAGACCTGCTGTTGATCGTCACTGGAAGCGTCCTTTCGTTCTTCAACCTAGGTGCCTGGGGCGCCCTTTATGCTGTAAGCCCCGAGCAATACCCGACGAGCATCCGTGGCACAGGTGCAGGGTCTGCAGCGGCATTCGGGCGCATCGCGTCCATGGTCGCCCCGCTCATGGTCCCGGTTTTACTGACCGCAGGAGGGCTTGGTCTGGTGTTCACGGTGATCGGAATTTCGTTCGCGATTGCGGCCGTAGCAGCACTGAAACTGAATGAGACATTAGGCGTCGAACTGGAATCGTGACCTTCATTTGTTGTTCCAGCGTTTGCGTGGACCCAAACAGATAGCCTGTTGCGGAGAATCCACACAAGTTGGCAGGAAGGTTCCATGAACAAGCTCAATTGGACCGAAATCGACGTTAAATCCGTCGACACCGCACGCGTGCTGGCAGCAGACGCCGTCGAAAAGGTGGGTAACGGTCACCCCGGAACAGCGATCTCGCTAGCCCCAATCGCCTACCTGCTCTACCAGAAGGTTATGAAGGGCGACCCCGCAGACGATCGTTGGGTCGGACGCGACCGGTTCGTGCTCTCGTTGGGGCACTCGTCGTTGACCCAGTACACCCAACTCTTCCTCGCTGGCTATGGCCTCGAGATCGAAGACATTGAGGCGTTGCGCACTTGGGATTCGAAGACCCCTGGGCACCCGGAGTACGGGCACACCGCGGGTGTGGAGTGCACAACTGGTCCGCTAGGGGCAGGGGTCGGCAATGCGGTCGGTTTTGCCATGGCGTCTCGGCGGGAACGTGAACTTCTCGACCCCAACGCCGAACCGGGAACCTCGATCTTCGATCACTACGTCTACTGCATCGTCGGTGATGGTTGCATGCAGGAAGGTGTGTCGGGCGAGGCGTCCTCGCTGGCTGGCACCCAGAGGCTCGGCAACCTCATAGTGCTCTACGACGACAACCGCATCTCGATTGAGGGCGATACCAACATCGCGTTCAACGAGGACGTGCAAGCCCGTTACGACTCGTACGGGTGGCATACCATGCACGTCGACTTCACGAACGGGCTGACGACCTACGAAGAGAAGATCGAAGAACTCTACGAGGCCATCGAGACTGCCAAGGCTGTCACAGACAAGCCGTCCTTCATCAAGGTGACCACCGTCATTGGCTGGCCGTTGCCCACAAAGGCGGGCGACGCGTCCGTGCACGGTAACAAGCTTGGTGCCGACGAGGTGGCGGGCCTGAAGCGTGAACTTGGCTTCGACCCCGACAAGTCGTTCGACGTTGACCCCGAGGTCTTGGCATACACAAGGCGCAATGCCGCCGAGCGGGCCGCGCAGGCTAAGGCTGAGTGGACCCCACGCTATGAGGCTTGGCGGGCGGCTAACCCGGAGCAGGCCGTCCTGTACGACCGGCTCGTCACGCGGGCCGTCCCAGAGAACCTGGACGACTTCCTTCCGGTGTTCGAGCCTGGCTCTATGGCCACTCGGGCCGCATCCGGCAAGGTTCTGTCTGCGCTTGCGGACGCCATGCCGGAGCTGTGGGGCGGGTCGGCAGACCTTGCGGGCTCGAACAACACAACGATGAGCGGTGTCAAGTCGTTCATCCCCGTGGATCGCAGTAGCGATGACTTCCTGGGCGCACCCGGCGGTCGAACCCTGCACTTCGGCATCCGCGAGCACGCGATGGGCAACATTCTCAACGGCATCAACCTTTCCGGCCTAACTCGTGGGTACGGTGGCACATTCCTGGTGTTCTCCGATTACATGCGGCCATCCGTCCGGCTAGCGGCGCTGTCGAAGATCCCAACTGTCTTCGTGTGGACCCATGACTCAGTCGGTGTCGGCGAAGACGGTCCCACCCACCAGCCGATCGAGCACGTCATGAGCCTCCGGCTCATGCCCGACCTCGACATCGTCCGTCCCGCGGACGCCAACGAGACCGCTCACGCTTGGGCTCAGATTCTGCGCACCACGGACAAGCCAGCCGGGTTGATCCTTTCGCGTCAGAACCTGAGCATCTTCGATAGGTCAGAGGGCAGCGGGTTCGCGCCGGCGTCCCTGACCGCTAAGGGCGCCTACACGCTCGTCGACGCAACAGATGGCGACCCGCAGGTCGTCCTTGTTGGCACCGGATCCGAGGTAGAGATCGCGGTTGCTGCTCGGGAACAGCTCCAAGAGCGTGGCATTCGCACCCGTGTGGTCTCAATGCCGTGTGTGGAGTGGTTTGTCGAGCAGGACGAGGAATACCAGGATTCGGTCCTCCCGCTGGAGCCGGTCGTTGTGGTAATCGAAGCTGGCACCCCGATCGGCTGGCGTGACCTGATTGGTGCGGACGGCGTCATCGGCATCGACCACTTTGGCGCTTCGGCGTCCGGTGCGGTGCTGTACGAGAAGTTCGGGCTGACCGTCGAAGCGGTCATCAACGAAGTCACCGAATTGCTCGAAGACTGAGACGAACGCGACAGCCGGGGGTCGTCTGGCCCCCGGCTGTCGTGACCTCACGTATATATCCCCCGGTTACCATGTTGCGTGATGGTCTTCGAGGTAGCCGATTCCGGTAAGGGGATTTCTTAATGACTTCGACTAAAAGAGGACGCAGCCCCGTCAAACTGGTTGCGGGCATCGCCGGTGGCTTGCTGGCGATACTCGCGCTTGTCTACGGCGGATCCTACTGGTACGCGAACTCAGGCCTACCTGCTGGCACGAATGTGGCTGGCGTCGAGGTTGGCAGGATGTCTCATGAAGAAGGTGTCGCTGCGCTCCAGACGGGGCTCACCGATCAAGTGGCAGCCCCTCTCGTCATCAGCGCCAAAGACAAATCGATCACCAAGTCTCCGTCCGAGTTGGGCCTAGGGGTCGATTTCGAGGCTTCGATCTCCCAAGCCGGGGGTGCACCTGGGTTCGACCCACGCCGCATCCTCGCAGCCCTAACCGGTGATCGCTCCTTTGACGCGGTGGTCACCATGGATTCCACAGTAATGAACGCTGCCTTGGACGAACTCGGTCAACTCGTCGCACTCGATCCGGTGGACGCCACGCTCACTTTTGATAAGAAGCCGAAGGCGGTGATGACAGAAAGCGCGTTGGGTCTGGCCTTGGACGTCGAGCAGACCGCAGAGGCTGCAAAGAATGCGTTTCTGAAGGCAGAAACGGTGGATGGAGTCGTTCAAGAGAAACCGCCCCACATTTCCACCGAAGAGGCCACGCGAGTGATGAATGAGGTCGCGAACCCTGCCATTGCCTCTGATATCAAGGTGATCGCCGAGGGGAAGTCAGCGAAATTGACCCCGGTGATGATCGCCAAGTCGTTGTCGTTCTTGGCGGAGGGGAACGTCCTTGAGCCCAAACTCGACGCGGACACTTTGGTGGCGGAATCCAGCGATGCCTTCGGCAGTTTGGGTCTGAAAGAACCCAAGAACGCTTCGTTCAAGTTCGTGGACGGAAAGCCCAAGGTGGTTGCGTCCGTCGACGGCCGAGGAGTCAGCGCCAAGGATCTGGTAGCGGCCATCGAACCGGTTCTGACTGAACCGGGGAAACGTTCGGTTGAGGTGCCGGTGAGCGTCCAGGAAGCCAAGTTCTCTACCGAGGACGCCAAGAACTCCGGGGTGAAAGAGATCACCGGCGAGTTCACCACCTACTTCCCGGCGAGCGCTTACCGGGTCAACAACATCGGAAAGTCCGCACGGTTGATCAACGGCTACTTTGTTGCGCCGGGTGAGACCTTCAGCTTGAACAAGGTTCTCGGGCCCCGGACGCTGGCTCGTGGTTGGATGGCGGGTGGCGCCATCGACGGCGGAAAGGTTGTCGAACGGATGGGTGGCGGCATCTCTCAAACCACCACCACACTGTTCAACGCCGTGTTCTTCGCGGGGCTAGAGATAGTGACGCACAAGCCGCATTCGCTGTACTTCAGCCGTTACCCGGTTGGGCGCGAGGCCACTCTCGACTACTACTCGGTAGACATGAAGTTCCGCAACGACACCAAGCACGGCGTCCTGCTTCAGGCGTTCACCAATAACCCTAGAGTTGGCGGCAATGGGAGCATCACCGTTCGGGTGTGGTCAACCAAGACCTACAAGGTGAAAGCCTCCGAACCGGTGAAGAGCAACTTCAAGTCTCCGGGGGCCCCAATCAAAGACAACTCCAAGGTGTGCAGCCCACAGTCGGGCATGACGGGTTTCCGGGTCGACTACAAGCGGTTGTTCTACAAGGGCGACAAACTCGTGAGGAGTGAGCCGTTCACCTGGACGTACAACTCCCTCACCCCGGTGGAATGCACCAACCCCGATCGCAGAGCAGACCGCATCGAGCGCTAGTCGGACGTGTGACGGTTGGCTCCCCGGTAGAGAATGCGTCTTAGCGGTTCCCTAGGCCAACTGCTGGAATCCCGCTTCGGCTAGGGCGTCCTCCACCGAAGGGTCGCTCGTGCGGACCTGGACGGAACGCGCACCCATCCGGGTAGCCCACCAGGCGGCGTCCACCCAGTCGGCTAGCGAACCGTCGGCCAAAGTGACCCACTCGCCTTCAAAGCGAGCACGTTTCCCGGTAGGCAGCGTGATCCACTCACCCCACTGCGGTACTGACGCCGGGGGCGTCCGTACCGCGAGCAGGACGCTGATTCGGCACACCCACGCCTGGCCGGTAGCGTTGGCACGCTCAGCAAGCGAGTCGAGCAGTTGCCGCGGTGTTTTGAGCGGGTCGCGTCCCAGCGCGACGCCGACTCGGCGTCCTCCGACGATGTCAGCCCTCGGCAACACGTGTTCGACACCCCGGCGATCAACCAGGGTGATGCTGTTGGTGTCGACAGCGGTGACGAACCCGAGCGCCTCACGCCTCGGTTCGACGAGCAGCGACACCCGTTCTCCGACGCTGAAGTTCGACAGGTCCGTTTCGCTATGAGATCTCGTCACTGTTCCTCCACGGCCACGGTTGTAGAGTGGCCTTACCCCTAGTTTGGGGCTTGGCCTACTGGAGTTTTTCATGACCTATGTGATCACACAGCCGTGCGTGGACGTGAAGGATCTTGCGTGCGTCGAAGAGTGCCCCGTCGACTGCATCTACGAGGGTAACCGGATGCTGTACATCCACCCCGACGAGTGTGTGGACTGCGGCGCGTGCGAGCCTGTCTGCCCCGTGGAGGCAATCTATTACGAGGACGACGTACCGTCTGACCAGGCTGAGTACTACGACATCAACGTCACGTTCTTCGACGAAATCGGTTCGCCGGGTGGCGCAAACCGGTACGGCAAGTACGACGGCGACCACCCGAGCATTACCGCGCTTCCGCCCCAAGGCGAGTGAGCGGGGGGTTAGGCGCCCGCCTGCCTGACTTTCCGTGGGATTCGCTGGCGGACGCCCGGGTTCGCGCCACCACTCACCCCGAGGGGTTGTGCGACTTGTCCGTCGGGACGCCGGTTGATCCCGTCCCACACCATGCGCTCACCGCGCTCGCGGACGCGGGGACGCGTTGGGCGGGCTACCCGACCGTTTGGGGGACGCCGCAGCTTCGGTTGGCGATCCGTAGCTATCTGGAGGATCGCTGGTCGTCGGTTCCGTTGGTTGATCGCAACGTCCTTCCCGTGATCGGTACTAAGGAGCTGGTGGCGTCCCTGCCTCTTCAACTTGGGATCGGCTCGGGGGACGTTGTCGTCATCCCCACTACCGCCTACCCAACCTACGAGGTGGGTGCGCTCGTTGCGGGGGCGACGGTGCTGGCTACTGACGATCCGGGTGTAGCTGTTGCGGCACGTCCGCGTCTGATCTGGATCAACTCGCCAGCCAATCCACACGGGGCGGTCCTGAGTGAAGATGAGCTTCGCGATTGGGTGGACGCCGCACGTCAAGTGGGTGCCACGCTGGCGTCCGACGAATGCTACGGCGAGTTCGGCTGGGAGGCTGAACCTGCCTCCGTCCTCAACCCGGTTGTGAACGGCGGTTCGCTGTCGGGGTTGCTCGCCGCGCACTCGTTGTCCAAGAGGTCGAACTTGGCGGGTTACCGGGCCGGTTTCGTGGCTGGGGACGATGCCCTGGTGACGGAACTGCTCGAGATCCGCAAGCATTGCGGGTTGATGGTTCCGGGGCCGGTGCAGGAGGCGATGACCGTCTTGCTCGGTGACCAGGATCACGTGTCCAGGCAACGCGAACGGTACCTGGCCCGCAGGGAGATCCTTCGTCCGGCGTTGGAAGCTGCAGGTTTCAGGATTGAGCACTCACAGGGATCCTTGTACTTGTGGGCGACCAGGGATGAGCCCTGCCGAGAAACCGTCGCCTGGCTGGCTGACCTTGGGATTTTGGTTGCACCCGGTGACTTCTATGGCGAGGCGTCCACGAACTACGTGAGGGTCGCGCTCACAGCGACCGACGAACGGATCGCGTCGGCGGCATCCCGGCTGCACTGACCAAAGGGCAGCGTCACTCCCCGGGTGAAGGCGCCACGTCGAAGTACACCACCGTTTCCTTGCCCGAGCCTCGCTTTCCTTCCCAGGGTGCGAGCGAGTCGCGGCTGGCCGTCCAACTTTGATCGGCAACCGTGACCCTGCTAACGCCGAACCAGCCGGTGTTGGCGACGGCGATGTGAGCCGCTGCCCATGCGTCAGATGTTGTTTTCGACGTGATTGTCACCTTTTCAGAGTCGCGGCTGACATTCGACGACTTAGGGAGCGTGCGCGAAGCGAACTCCTCGAAGCCAGCCGGGTTTGCTACTGGGGGGTTGGCGATCCGGCATGAGAAGGACGCCGGAGTCTCACCGGTCAGTGAGGACGCGACTCGCCGCGCATTCTCGACGTGACGTCGGTATCCGTTTGGGTGTCCGGAGCGTTGGACCGCTTGCGCGACGTCGTTGATATCCCCAGTCTGCCAACCGTCGATCCGCACCAAGGCGGCGTAGAACTTGTTGGTCGCGTAATAAGGGTCCATGACCTGTTCTTCGGTTCCCCAGCCCTGGGAGGGACGTTGTTGGAAAATCCCGAGTGAGTCACGATCCCCGTAGTCGAGGTTGTGGATTCCAGATTCCTGGTACGCCGTGGCTATGCCGATCGTCGCAGCCCGCGGTACAAGCCCTCGGCGTAGCGCTAGCCCGGCGATGATGGACGCATGGTGAGCTTGGTCTACATCGAGTGCCACCGATTTGCCGGCGACTGTCGCGACGCACTGGTCTGCCAGGGGCCAAGGCGCCTTGATCCGCTGGTAGTACCAGGCGACGCCCAGCCCACCGATTATTGTCCCGGCTAGTGCGACGACGAGAAGCGAAACCAGGAATCTGCGCATCAGTTGGCGTGCAGTGCTGCGTTGAGTTCGATGCCGCCTCCGCCGCTTGGCAGCACCTCGATGGCACCGGTAACCGAGTTGCGGCGGAACAGCAGACCGCTGCTACCGGACAGTTCCGCAGCCTTGATCAGGCGTCCGTCCGACAATGTCACCTTGGTTCCCGCTGTCACGTACAAGCCGGCTTCCACCACGCAGTCGTCGCCCAATGAGATGCCGACCCCGGCGTTCGCCCCAAGAAGGCAACGCTCCCCAATCGAGATCTGCTCGGTTCCGCCGCCGGACAACGTGCCCATTATGGACGCCCCGCCGCCCACGTCGGAGCCGTCACCCACCACGACACCGGCAGATACGCGGCCCTCAACCATGGAAGCACCCAGCGTGCCAGCGTTGAAGTTGACGAAACCCTCGTGCATCACGGTGGTGCCCTCAGCCAGGTGGGCGCCCAGTCGGACACGGTCGGCGTCCGCAATTCGGACGCCGGACGGTACGACGTAGTCGACCATGCGCGGGAACTTGTCGATCCCGTACACCGACACGACGCCGAGGGTGCGAAGTGTTGCCCGGACGTGCTCGAAGTCGGAGGTCGAACAGGGCCCAGCAGACGTCCACACCACGTTTGGTAGGACGCCGAAGATGCCGTCGACGTTGATCGAACGTGGGGCACAACGACGGCTGCTCAGCAGGTGGAGGCGCAGGTAGGCGTCCGCGACGTTGGCGGGTGGGGCGTCCAGATCGACCGTTACCAGCATGGGTTCGGTGCGCACCCTGCGCACCTCGTCTTCGCGTGCCGCCGCCACTAGGTAGTCGGGTGGCGCTGCGTCGTCGAGGGCTCCCAGGTGCGGCTCAGGGAACCACACGTCGAGGATCTGTCCGGATTCGTGGACGGACGCCAGCCCCCACCCCCAGGCACTACGGATTTCAACGGGTGTCGGTGTCATCGGAGGCCTCACTTAGCCCAGACGAGGACTGGCGGGTCGACTGTCAGGTCGACCCAAATGGGTGTATCGACATCGAGTTGGCTGCTCACGAGGCCACCTCGATCCGAGAGTTCGACGTAGGCAGTGGCTTTGATCTTAATCTGAGTATTCCCAACAGCAGTGAGGAAATCGGGGGAGAGGGTTGGGGTGAAGCCCTTCCAGGGATCGTTCTGCAGTTTGAAGACGACCGAGCCTTTCTTGACCTTACTATCGTTCTCCGTCATCTCCCAGGGGCAGTTTGGGGGGTTGCTGATCTTGGCAGCCAGGCAGGTGTTCAGCGATTGCTTGGCGAGGTTGGTGACAGTGTCGACGCCCAACTTCGATAGCTGCGGCTTGGCTGCGATGGCGGCGCCTGACTCTCCGGCTTTGAGGACGGTCACGTTCGCGACGCCATCAAGATCCACAAACTTAGACGCCGACTCCGCGGTGTATGTCCCGGGCAGCACCTTGAGCATCGTGCTGCTCACCCGGGCGCCGTTTACCGTCAGCGTGTTCGTGCTAGCCAGAGTCAAATCTGAGGTGACCTGGTCTAGCCGCCACCCCTGCGGGGTGTGCGTCAGCGGAACCGCGCCCGTGACCTCAGCCTCACCGATTTTGTATGACACCTCAGCGGTCGCCCGATCGAACGGATCCGCGGTGGTGATCGTGGTGACCTCAATCTCGGTCAAGGGGGCCTGTTGGGCAGATGAGGTGAGCACTTCGTCGGTGAGAAGATCGCCGGGCTCCACCGGGGTCGTAGCCATCGACATGGCCTTGTCTGCGTCGGCTTCGGCGACGGCGGTGTAGTACGCGGTCACGGTCTCGCGAATCTGCTTCTCTCGTACGGCTGCGCTTCCGACTGTGAACCCCCACCAGGTGCCTAACGAAGCGACGATTACGGCAACGATTACAGCCCCGATTACTAGGGGGCGCTTGCTGCGGCCACGCTTAGCAGAGACGTTTTCGGGTTCGGTCATGCTTGCCCTCCTTGACTGTCGGTGCTCCAGTCTAGGCTGCCCCTATGACACTGGACCTAAATGCCGATCTCGTGACCATCATGCGCACCATTGTCGACTGCGAATCGGTCAGTGGAAACGAGCGCGAGTTGGCTGACATGGTCGAGGCTGCGCTCGTGCACTACAGACACCTGGAGGTGACCCGCGATGGCGACGCTGTCGTTGCCCGAACTCATCTCGGACGCCCTACCCGGGTGGTGATCGCCGGTCACCTAGATACGGTCCCTGTGGCCGGGAACCTCCCGTCCTGGGTGGACGATGGCAGGGTTTACGGCAGAGGGGCCTGCGACATGAAGGGCGGAGTGGCGGTTGCCCTAGTAGTCGCCGCGGCTCTTGCTGAGCCCCGGCACGACATCACGTGGATTTTCTATGACAACGAAGAGGTTGAGGCGACTGCGAACGGGTTGGGCAGGCTGGCTCGCAATCGCCCAGATCTGATGGCTGGGGATTTCGCGGTCCTCATGGAACCAACGAGCGCTCGGATCGAGGGTGGCTGCCAGGGAACCCTGCGGGCGGTCGTGACAACCCGAGGCAAGGCGGCACACTCTGCGCGTTCGTGGCTCGGGCACAACGCGATCCATGACGCGGGTGAGGTGCTCGCGATTTTGGCTGCATACCGGCCGCGTCGCGTTGTGGTGGACGGGTTGGAGTATCGCGAGGGCTTGAACGCGGTGGGCATCGCAGGCGGTGTCGCAGGCAATGTGATTCCAGATCGTTGCGAAGTGACAGTGAACCTTCGGTTTGCACCTGACCGCGACGAAAACAACGCCAGGGCTCACATCGCACAGGTTTTTTCTGGATTCGAGGTCGAGGTGGTCGATTTCGCTCCCGCAGCACGCCCGGGGTTGAACGCCAAGGTCGCCGCGTCGTTCTTGGACGCGGTAGGAGGCGAACCGGTAGCCAAATACGGCTGGACGGACGTGGCTCGGTTTTCTGCCATGGGGGTGCCGGCTGTGAACTATGGGCCAGCGGATCCGGGGAAAGCTCACGCTGACGACGAGTTTTGCCCGATCGCTGATCTGCACTCCTGCCGGGATGGGTTGTTGCGTTGGCTCAGTTGATCGATCACCGAACAATGCCACTCGCTGGCTAGGCTGAGCCCGTGCGAAGAAGGAAGTACCGGATCCAGGGCCCCGCCATCCGTCGAGATGAGGGACGGCCTGCGCCCAGCACCCACGATCAGCGGCTATTGCAGAGCAGCGATCCGACCGATTGGGTCCACTCCGACCCCTGGCGGGTGCTACGAATCCAGTCGGAATTTGTCGAAGGTTTCGGGACTCTGGCCGAGATCGGGCAAGCAGTGAGCGTGTTCGGCTCAGCCCGGACGAAGCCGGATCACCCCATGTACGCCGCCGGTCAGCAGATCGGACGCCGACTCGCCGCTGCTGGATTCGCCACCATCACCGGGGGTGGTCCTGGAATCATGGAAGCCGTCAACAAGGGTGCGTTGGAAGCTGGCGGCCAATCGGTAGGGTTGGGTATCGAGCTGCCATTCGAGCAGGAATTGAACTCGTATTTGAGCCTGGGGATCAACTTTCGGTACTTCTTCGTCCGTAAGGTGATGTTTCTGAAGTACTCCCAGGGTTTTGTGGTGCTGCCAGGTGGCTTTGGGACTTTCGACGAGCTGTTCGAAGCCTTGACTCTCGTCCAGACGCACAAGGTTGTGTCTTTTCCGATCGTTTTGTTCGGGTCGGAGTA
>CAYMMF010000003.1:25904-40376 GCA_964391475.1 uncultured Propionibacteriaceae bacterium
GGTGCAGTGGATCACCCATGCGGTCGAACAGAACGGGTACATAGCTGATACGGATCGGCAACTTTTGCATGTCACCGATGATGAAGAGCACGCTGTGCAAATCATGGTCGACTTTCGCAACAAGGTGAAGTGATGGAGTGGTTTTTGTGGACGCTAGCCGTCGCGGTGTTGGGGCTGGCTGCGGTTGCGGGCACCGGGCGATTCGGAGGGATGCCGGACGCGGTAATCGATGTGCCGGGCTCTCCACTTCGCGAGGGTGAGCTAACAGGAGAAGATCTGCGTGACGTTCGTTTCCAGACGACCTGGCAGGGTTATTCCGCCGCGCAGGTGGACGAACTACTTGACCGTTTGGCAGCACAATTGGACGCCGTTGCAACTGCTGTCGTGCCGCAGGAGGATGACGACGCTCACGACGGGTGAACTCACCGTGCATGATCTGCGATAATAGGTTTGTACTGAAGCGAGCGTGGACGTGTTACGTCCACAGGAGGTTAGCCATGGCAGAGATGAAGCCCCGCACCGGAGACGGCCCTATCGAGGTGACCAAGGAACCGCGAGTCATCGCGATGCGCATCCCTGCTGCTGGGGGCGGACGCCTCGTCATTGAGATGAACGCTGCCGAGGCACTCGAACTGCTGGAAGCCTTGAAAGCTGTTGTTGGCTGACAGTCCCCCAAACTAAAAAGGTGGCTCCGGATTTTCCCGGAGCCACCTTCTTTTTGTTCAAACAGGTTGAGGTCAGGCCTTAGCCGCCTGGTGATGTGCGATCGCAGCGCGGTACACCTCAACGGTCTCTTGCGCGATGGTCTCCCAGCTGAACTCGTCAATGCAGCGTTGACGTCCAGCCTTGCCCATGGCTTCGGTCCGAGCCTTGTCACGGGTTAGTTCGTTGACCTTGTCGGCGAACTGCTTTTCGAAGTTGGTGATGTACTCGGGGTCGTCTGCCATCTTCGGGTCGTACGGCACGAGCAGGCCGGTTTCCCCGTCCACCACAACCTCTGGGATGCCGCCCACGGCGGACGCGACTACCGCGGTCTCGCAGGCCATCGCCTCGAGATTTACGATTCCGAGAGGCTCGTAGATGGAGGGGCAGGCGAACACGTCGGCGTGTGTGTTTACCTGGCGCACGTCTTCGCGTGACAGCATCTCTTCGACCCAGAACACCTTGCCGGGACGCTTTTCGTTAAGTTCGGCGAACGCGGTGTTGAATTCGGCGGCGATCTCTGGGGTGTCCGGGGCGCCAGCCAGTAGAAGCAGGGTGGTGTCGGGGTCAAAGTCGAGCGCTGCTCGAACCAGATGAATCAAGCCCTTCTGGCGTGTGATACGCCCGACGAACACGACAAGCGGGTTGTCGAGGGAGACTCCCAGGCGCTCCAGCACGTCGGTGTTGTGGTCGGGTTTGAATTCTTCGACGTCGATGCCGTTCTTTACGACGTGAATCCGCTCGCGTTCAACGAAGGGGTACGCGTTTTGGATGTTGGTGATCATCGCCTCGGACACGGCGATCACCGCGTCCGCTTCGGCGTAAGCCGTCTTTTCAATCCAACTGGAGACTCGGTAGCCGCCACCGAGTTGTTCGACCTTCCATGGCCGGTCGGGCTCCAGCGAGTGGGCTGTGACGACAAGTGGGACGTCTTGGTAGTGCTTGTCGAGAACACCGGCGAACTGGGCGTACCAGGTGTGGGCGTGGATGACGTCCACCTCCGGTGTGGACGCCGCCATCGCAACGGAGGTTCCTACGATTCGTAGGGCGGCGTTAGCGCCCTCTGGGAAAGTCTCGGCATGGGCTGTCGCGCCCTCGCGAGGCTCGCCCATGCACTGGACATCAACAAGATCGGTGAACTTGCGCAGTTGAGGCACGAGTTGTGCGACATGGACGCCAGCACCGCCGTAGATGCTCGGGGGGTATTCACGGGTGAGGATTGATACGCGCATAGCGTGATCGTGTCACAGTTTGCATTGATTGGCAGGGGTATCTGCGGTCAAGAGCGCCGAATCTGAATGCCATGTGAGAGATTCGGCGGTTTCGTTGTGGAGAACGGGAAAACCCCCTAGGTTCGTGCCATGAGCAACCGTCCGAACGTCCTGTCTATTGTTCTCGCCGGAGGTGAGGGCAAGCGCCTAATGCCATTGACCGCAGACCGCGCCAAGCCTGCCGTCCCGTTCGGCGGATCCTATCGACTTATCGATTTTGTTTTGAGCAACCTGGCGAACTCAGATCTCACGAAGATCGCGGTGTTGACCCAGTACAAGTCACATTCGCTTGATCGTCACATTTCTCAGACGTGGCGCATGTCGACCTTGTTGGGTAGCTACGTGACTTCGGTGCCCGCGCAGCAGCGAACCGGCGTCAAGTGGTACCAGGGCAGCGCAGATGCGATCTACCAGTCGATGAACCTGATCGCAGATGAGGAACCCGACTACATCGTCGTGTTCGGTGCAGACAACATCTACCGCATGGACGTTGAGGACATGCTAGACAAGCACATCCAATCTGGTCTTGAGTGCACAGTGGCGGGTATCCGTGTGCCGCGTTCTGAGGCGTCCGCTTTCGGCATCATCGACGCAGATGAGAACTCTAAGATTCGCGAGTTCCTTGAGAAGCCAGCCGACCCTCCAGGGCTCGTTGATAGCCCTGACGAGTCGTTCGCTTCGATGGGTAACTACATTTTCAATCGGAAGGCGTTCGTCGAGGCGCTGATTGCTGACGCTGAAGACGAGAACAGCAAGCACGACATGGGTGGCAACATCGTGCCGTTCTTCGTCAATAAGGGCGCGGCTCAGGTGTACGACTTCACCCTCAATGACGTGCCCGGTTCGACTGAGAAAGACCGCAACTACTGGCGTGATGTTGGAACCATTGACGCCTACCATCTTGCACAGATGGATCTGGTAAGCGTCGAGCCTGAGTTCAACCTGTACAACCGT
Source organism: uncultured Propionibacteriaceae bacterium (assembly GCA_964391475.1). Taxonomy (GTDB): domain Bacteria; phylum Actinomycetota; class Actinomycetes; order Propionibacteriales; family Propionibacteriaceae; genus Propioniciclava. The sequence continues at coordinate 28,832 of CAYMMF010000003.1, forward strand.
CGTTGGCGGATCTGGACGCTGCAGGCGCAGCTTCCGGGTGCGAAGTTCACGCTGCGGGGAACGTCTGAAGATTCGATCGTCTCCAACGGTTGCATCATTTCGGGCGGAGACGTCGACCGCTCGGTGCTGTCTCCGAACGTAATGGTTGACAAGTGGGCCAAGGTCGAGGAGTCGGTGCTGTTCAGCGGCGCCCGGATCGGACGCAACTCCGTTGTGCGTCGGGCGATCCTCGACAAGAACGTGGTGGTTGAGGACGGCGCTGAGATCGGTGTGAACCGAGACGCCGACCTGGCGCGTGGCTTCCACGTTTCTGAGGGCGGGGTAACGGTCGTTTCCAAGGGCGGCCGGGTAACCGCGTACTAAGTAAAAACCATTGTTTGGGCTCGCCGGTCATCTGGCGGGCCCAAACTGCGTTCACTCCCTGGAGAGCAGGACGAATCTAGGTCGACTCTGAAGCGAGCGCGCGGTCAGGGGCGGCGTCCTTCGAATACGACGCCTCGGGGCGTGAGATGGGCGCCAGCCTTTAGCAAGGCGTCGGCGTCCGCCCCGAAACTGGCTCGCTCCCCGTCAATCTCGGTGATGTGGACGCGGCTCATCCGGCCGTCCGCGGTTGATTGTTGGAGCGCTTGCCCGATAAGGCTCAGGCAAGCGGATCGGGCAGGGGCGCGCTCCCCGGCCTGTTCGAACACGGTGAGGCTTTTACCGCTGCGGGTGAGGTAGCCCAAACACAGGCCGTCGGCTACGACGACCACGGCACCAGACGTTCGCGTTGGTCGCGCGATGGGGTGGGTGGGCCAGGGCAAGGCGAGGCCGTAGGGGTTGGCTGGGTCAGTGGCGCCCAGCCCGATCGCGGTGGGGGACGAGGTGCCGGACGGCCATGCGCTTTCGTCGGCGGCGTCCGCGAACGTCCTGATTTGGTCGATGACGTCAGGGGTGGCGAACTGGGAACCTCCTAAGCCCTCGACGATGTAACCGCGTGAGACCTTGCCGGCCTGCTCCAACTCCGACAGCATGCGGTACGCCGAGGCGAAGCCGCCAACTGGCGAATCGGTTTGCACGGCTCGACGAGTGATGACCCCGTGCCTTTCGAGCCACCCCGACACTTCAGAAATAGAGCGGTCGACGGGTGTGAGTTCCGGGTCTCGCACCAGGTACCAGCGACCAGCAACAACCGGGGGTGTTTCACTACTGGTTGGACGCATGAGCAGCGCGCGTCCGGGTCGAGGGAGGCGGACGCGACCTCGGGGCGTCCGTTTTACAGATTTAGGCGCGGATCGTTTTGATGCGCCAATCCTGGCTCGAATGGGAGCCATCGACACCGGCGCGATAAGACCAGCCTCGCAGGTTCGCCACCACAACTCCACCAACTCGGTGACTGATTGCGTGTGGGCGCCTTGAGACATGCGAACGTCGCTGAAAAGCCCGCCAGCGTTGCTTACCTCAAGCGCAAATTCCTGCAATTCGGGGGAAACGGGTTCTGGAGGTTGTACCAAATCGATGTCAGCAACCGGGACCAGCGCGATCAGCGGATCAGCAGCCCCCGCGGAACCCCGCAGTCGGATCACCACTTCCCCCTCGGCCAGCAGTTCGTCCAGATGGGTGGGGGAGTAGCCGCGCACTCGAGCGGGCAGAATCTGGGTTTCCCAGGTGCTCGCGGGGAGGGCGATACCGGCGAGCCGTTGCAGCGCGATCAGGACTTCGTCGGGGCTGGACGGCGGCGGGTCATCGACGCCATGCCAAGCAGCGATGAACCGTGCCAACCCGGACGCAGAGACCGGTTGGATCTGCGCTCTAGCCGCCGCCAGGCTACGGTTTCGGATGCGCCGCAGCACATCGGGGTCGGCGTACTCGACTCCGATGCGTCCTGGCGTGAAGTTGCCCACTACTAGGTGTTTAGCAACTACCTCTTGATCCAGAATCAGCTGTGCGACCTCAGCAGACAGGCCGAACGCAGCCGCGACGGCTTCAGTAAGGAACGGCGCGTGGGTGCGGGCGTATCGCGAGAAGAGTTGGGTTAGCGGGTCGCGTCCGGTCCTCTCACCTAGCGGTTGTGGTGCGCCGGGTGGCGGCAGGACGCCCAGAGCGTCCCGCAGCAATCCAAGGTCAGAGACAGCCACCAGGTGCGGCGACCCGGCGAACTCGATCACGACACAGCGTCCAGCCAGCGACTCCACGATGCGATCTGAGTCGGCAGCCAAGGCGGCGGTGATCCGATCGGGCAGGGAGTCGAGCGGGATGGGGCCCAGGGTTCGGGTCAGGTCGGCGATCTCGTCGGCGTCGCGCGCCCGGTACTCCGACGTGGTGCGTTGGAGTTCGGCCTCCACCTCTGCGATGACGTCCGAGTCAAGAAGATCACGCAGGTCGATCGTCCCCAGCGCAGCGGCGAGCAGGCTTGGATCCATCGACAAGACAGCAGCGCGGCGTTCAGCCAGTGGCATGTCGCCGGCGTACATGAACTCAGCCGTGTACTGCATGAGCATGCCAGCGGCGAATGGGCTGGGGCTCGAAGTGGTGACCTCGACGACGCGGATTGAGCCACGACGGATTTGCCGCAGGACGTCGGTCAACCCTGGGAGGTCGTAGACGTCGGTCAGCACTTCGCGGGCGGTCTCAATGATGATCGGGAAACGAGGGTGCTCCCGGGCTACCTCCAAAAGTTGGGCAGCCCGATGACGTTGCTGCCAAAGCGGGCTTCGACGTCCGGGGCCTCGACCCGGAAGCAGCAGGGCGCGGGCGGCGCACTCGCGGAACCGAGCCGCGAACAGCGCCGTACCTCCAACCTCATCGGTGACGATCTGGGACATCTCGTCTGGGTGCGGCAGAAGATGGTCGGTGATGCGTTCGGCAGCATCGCAGTCGGGCATCCGCCAGATGATGCCGTCGTCGGACGCCGTTGGCGCGACGTCGATGGCCGTCACCTCGCGCAAGGACGCTCCGATGGCGAGCGCCCAGGGTGCGAGCACGGCCCGCCCCAGGGGGTAGTGCAACACGAACCGCCAGTCACCCACCTCGTCGCGGAAGCGCTCCACCACGATGGTGGTGTCATCGCTCACCTGGCCGGTGGCGTCCCGCTGCTGCGTCAGGTAGGCGACGATGTTCGCCTTCACAGAATCGTCCAGGACGGGGACATCGAGAAAATCGGGGTTCCGCAGGGCTTGCTTGTGGAAACGGCCGATCTGGACGCCGAGTTCAGCTGGCCGAGCCTTCGAGTCGCCGTGCCAAAACGGAAGGCGTCCGGTGTGCCCGGGTGCCGGAACCACGCGCACCTGGTCGCGGGTGATCTCGACGATCCGCCACGACGACGCCCCCAATGTGAACACGTCACCCGGACGGGATTCGTAAACCATCTCTTCGTCCAATTCGCCGACCCGACGACTGGAATCATCGCCTTCGGCGAGGAATACCCCGAACAGGCCGCGGTCAGGGATGGTGCCACCTGAGGTCATCGCGAGTCGCTGGGCTCCCGGGCGGGCGTGAAGGCGTCCCTTTGATCTGACAAGGCGAGCCCGAAGGTATCCGAAGTCGGCCCCGGGGTACGCGCCGGTGAGCAACTCCAAAACGGCGTCGAACAGCCGTCTGTCTAAACCGTGGTACGGCATCGCGCGTTGCACGATGGCGTACCAGTCGTCGATGGGCAGGCCAAAATCTGCTGCGGCTACGGACGCAGCGACGGTTTGCTGCGCGAGGACATCGAGTGGCGCAGCGGGGATCTTGATCGCTTCGATCTCACCGGCAAGCATCCGCAATGTGGCTACGGCGGACGGAACCAGGTCGCCACGGTGGATTGGGTAAACGTCCCCGTGAGAAACGGCCCCAACTTGGTGGCCAGCCCGTCCAATCCGTTGCAGAGTGCTCGCGATTGACGGTGGTGCGGACACCTGAATCACGCGTTCGACCGCGCCCATGTCGATGCCCAGTTCCAACGACGAGGTCGCGACCACGCACCTCAACTCACCGGATTTCAGTTGGCTCTCGATCTGAGCTCTGGCCTCTTTGCTCACGGACCCGTGGTGTGCTCGCGCGATAACCGTAGGGGCAGCCCCCACCTCGTCGGAAGGTGACATGACTTGGGCAGGTGGTCGCCGTGCTGGCGCGCTCAGCGATTCGGGGTCGTGTTGCGACGCCCAGATCTCGTTGAGCCGCGAGGCCAGTCGTTCGGCGACGCGCCTCGCGTTCGCGAACACCAGTGTCGAACGGTTGACCATCACGGTGTCGTAGATCGCTAGTTCGACGTGCGGCCATATTGATTCGATCTGTTCGGGTGTGGCGCTCGATGCTCGTTCGAGCACTGCTGCTACGGCAGGTGGCGGCGGCCCGGGTTTGGCGATGTCGGCAACCGGAAGCCGGACGTGGACGTCCCAACGCTTCGTTATTTCCGGTGCGACGACGCGCACTGGCCGGTCGCCGCCCAAGAAAGCCGCGACCTTGTCGATCGGGCGAACGGTGGCGGACAATGCGATCCGTTGGACGTCGCGTCCGACCAGCGCATCCAGCCGCTCCAGGCTGAGCGCTAGGTGAGTGCCACGCTTGGTGTCGACTACAGCGTGAATCTCGTCGACGATGACCGTTTGAACGTCCCGAAGGGTCTCCAAGGCCCGCGAAGTCAGCATTAAATACAACGACTCAGGGGTGGTGATCAAGATGTCGGGTGGCCGCCGAACGAGGCGAGTTCGCTCTGTCGGCGAAGTGTCACCGGATCGGATTCCGACGCTGACAACGGGGGAAACCACGCCAAGCTGTGACGCGACGCGTTGGATTCCGTGCAACGGCTCTCGCAGGTTGCGCTCGACGTCCACACCCAACGCCTTCAAAGGAGAGATGTAGACAACCCTGGTGCCACTACCATTCAGCTTCTCGACCCGATGGAGACGGTCGATGGCGTGGAAGAACGCTGCGAGGGTTTTACCCGATCCGGTCGGCGCGACGACCAACACGTTCTCGTCGTTGGCGATCGCGTCCCACGCCTGCACTTGAACCCGAGTAGGGGTCTGGAATGTGGCCACGAACCACTGGCGTGACAATTCGGTGAATTGCTCAAGCCCGGTCACGTCCGATCCCATGCGTCAACTTTGCCACCACGAAGAGTCGACGACTAGCGGGGGCTACTTCGAAAGACTGGACGCGCAGCGAGAAGTTGGAGCGCTGCTTCAGCCGCGAATCGCTACCGCCAAGCCGTCGCCTACGGGAAGGAGGATGGGGGAGTACTCCTCCATTTGAAGTAACGCCTGGAGCGCCTCGCGAATGATGAGCGTGTTGTCGCTTTCATCGGCGGGGTTGGCGACGCCGCCATCGGCGAAGGCATGGTTGATGACCAGGAGCCCACCAGGCCGAAGCAGACGAGCGGCTTGGGCAACGTACTCGACGTACTCCAAGGGGTCACCATCAACGAACACCAGGTCGTAACTGGCGTCGGAAAGTTTTGGCAGCACCGAAAGCGCGGGGCCAGCGATCAGTCGGGCGCGCCGGGTGGGTATGCCCGCCTCGTTGAGAACCGAACGAGCGGCAATCTGATGCTCGGTCTCGATGTCGATGCTGGTGAGGATGCCAGCGGGATTCATTCCGTTCACCAATGCGAGACTTGAAACACCCGTCCCCGTCCCAACCTCGACGACCGCCTTGGCGTCGATTACATTCGCCAGGAAGGTTAGGACGGCGGACACGCCTTGTGAGACGGGCTCGGCGCCCATCTGGGCGGATGCCTGACGTGCGGTCTCAGCTTGGGGCAGTTCGGGTACGAACGCTTCGGCGTAAGCAAGCGAGGCGGCGTGTTTTGCGGCAGCTGACATCTTCGGTGCTGGATTCACGGGACTCAGCCTAGGCTAACCCTCTAGCATTCGTGCCATGAGTCACGTGGTTACCGCAGAACTGGTTGCGAACGTTCTTAGCGTTGCCGTTGAGGTTGATCAACGAGTCGAGGTCGGGCAGGAGTTGGTCCTTCTGGATTCGATGAAGATGGAGATCCCCGTGTTGTCCGACGTAGCCGGTGTAGTGACCGAGGTAGTGGTCGGCGCAGGTGACGTGGTGCGAGACGGCGACCCGCTCGTCGTCATCCGAAGGGCTTAGACTGGCCGGCATGGCAAACACACCGTTCGGACGACTACTCACCGCGATGGTCACCCCCTTCCTTGATTCGGGGGCGATTGACTACGACGAGGCGAGGCGACTTGCAGTCCACTTAGTGGACGAGCAGGGCAACGATGGGCTCGTGATCAACGGCACCACCGGAGAGGCGCCGACCACCGACGATGACGAGAAGGCTGAACTGCTGCGAGTCGTGGTGTCTGCTGTGGGCGATCGGGCTTTCGTGGTTGCCGGTGTTGGCACGAACGAGACGGCAGCCACCATCAAACGTTCCCGCGACGCACAGGCGGCAGGCGCCCACGGTTTGCTGGTGGTGACCCCGTACTACAGCAAGCCGCCGCAGGACGCCTTGGTTGAGCACTTCTCGACGGTGGCTGATGCCACCGAACTCCCCGTGATGCTGTACGACATTCCCGGCCGCTCCGCGATTGAGATCGAAGAAGCGACGATCATCGAGTTGGCCTCCCACCCGCGGATTGTCGCGGTGAAGGATGCCAAGGGCAACATGGTCTCGTCTGCGAAGGTGATCGCCGAGACCGACCTGGCGTACTACGCCGGTGACGACGCGATGACGCTACCCCTCCTGGCGATTGGCGGAGTGGGTGTTGTTGGCACCTCCACCCACTTCTCTGGGCGTCCCACCCGAGAGTTGATCGGGGCGTTCGTCAGCGGGGACGCGGCCGCAGCGTTGGCGATCCACCAGAAGCTGCTGCCGGTTTACACCGGTGTTTTCGCGACCCAAGGCGCGATGATGGTCAAGGGAGCACTCGGACGCCGGGGGTTTGTTGACAGCGATCTGAGGCGTCCGCTGCGTCGGGCTTCTGACGGGCAGGTCGACACGTTCATGGCCCTCCTGAACGCAGCTGGGTTGTAGGGGAAGCGCCGAGGAGCAAGGCGGTGGGCATCGACTTCAACATGGCCGAGATCATGGTCCTGATTTTGCTCGGGATCATCTTTTTCGGCCCCGAGAAGGTGCCCGAACTGTCCCGCAAGGCGGCTCGCGTTCTGCGCTACTTGCGGAACATCGCCAACGACGCCCAAACCAAGTTGCGGGACGAACTCGGGCCAGAGTATGCCGATCTCAAGCTTGCGGATCTGAACCCGAAGACCTTCGTCGCCAAGCACCTGTTGAGTGAAGAAGAGATCGAAGAGTTCCGCGAAATCCGGGACGATCTGACCCTGGTCGCCAAAGATGCCAAAGATCTAACAAGCGAGATCGAAAGCGAAGTCAAGGACACCGTCGAGGTTGATCCAAGCGATCCTGGCCCTAAAAAAACCAAGCCCGAGCCTGTCCGCGTGGTCGCGTTTGACCCAGAAGCTACGTGAGGGCTTGCTAACGATTCCACCGACCAAGCCTGGTCGGATTCCCCACCGGGGTGTCGTCTAGACTCGCCCGCATGTCAGAACAGCTGCACCAAGCCGTGATGGCCGCATTGGCGGGCGTCAACGACCCCGAGATCCATCGTCCGATCACCGAGCTAGGAATGGTAGACAACGTCGAGGTTGACGACTCCGGATTCGTGCGGGTGAAGATCCTGCTGACGATCGAGGGCTGCCCACTGAAGTCGACCATCGAGCACGACGTCCACGCTGCAGTGCAACCCATCGAAGGGATCACCGGCCTTGAGATCGAACTGGGCACGATGACCGATGAGCAGCGCGCAGACATGAAGAAGCGGTTGCGCGGCGGGGTGGGCGAGCGCGAGGTGCCGTTCGCGTCCGACGACAACTTAACCCAAGTTCTTCTCATCGCCTCGGGTAAAGGTGGGGTTGGCAAGTCGTCCGTGACGGTCAACCTTGCGATGGCGCTAGCTGCCGAGGGAAAGAGCGTAGGCGTTCTCGACGCCGACATATATGGGCACTCAATCCCACAGATGCTCGGTTTGATGGACGCCAACCCGACCGTGGTCGAAGACATGATCATGCCGGTCCCAGCGCTGGGACTGAAGGTGATCAGCATGGGCATGCTCAAGGCGTCCCGCGATCAGGTGATTGCCTGGCGGGGGCCCATCCTTGACCGGGCTTTGCACCAACTGCTTTCAGACGTCTACTGGGGCGACCTCGACTTCCTGCTGCTCGACCTCCCGCCGGGTACCGGCGACGTCGCCATGAGCTTGGGCAATAAGTTGCCCAACGCCGAGGTGATCGTGGTCACAACGCCGCAGCAGACGGCGGCCGAGGTAGCTGAGCGAGCCGGAACTATGGCCTCCATGATGGAGCAGCGGGTGCTCGGAGTGGTCGAAAACATGGCTTACCTTGATGCTGAGTGTCCGCACTGCGACCAGACACACCGGATCGACCTCTTCGGCGCTGGCGGAGGCTCTCAGGTGGCCCAGGCGTTGACGCTTCGCTTGGGCTACGACGTTCCTCTTCTTGCTGAGGTGCCGCTGGACGCCGCGATGAGCGCAGCTGGCGATGAGGGCGTCCCACTGGTAGCAACTAACGCGGAGCGGCCTGCGGCTGCGGCGCTCGCAGGGTTGGCGCAGCGGTTGGCGTCCCGGAAACGCGGATTAGCTGGGCGCAAACTCAACCTGCAAGTCAGCTGACCTGGGCACAATTCGGCGGCTCGGTAGGCTGGGTGCCATGAGCACGCGCACCGCTGTCCGGCGAACCATTCTTGCCGTTCCCGGATCGTCCGATCGGTTCATCGCCAAGGCGCGCTCCCAACCAGTGGACGCGCTGTTCCTCGATCTGGAGGACGCCGTGGCCCCCGCGGTGAAAGCCGCCTCCCGGCAGCGGATCGTGGAAGCGCTCAATGACCCGGCAGGTTTCATTGCGCCGACCGTTACCGTTCGAGTCAACGACTGGACGACACCCTGGACGTACGCCGACGTCATAGAGGTAGTCACCGGGGCAGGCGCCCGGTTGGACGCCCTGGTGCTGCCGAAGTGCACGTCGGCGTCCCAAGTGCAGGCACTCGACCTGCTGCTCACCCAGGTGGAACACGCCGCCGGGCTGCCCGTGGGGCGCATTGATCTGGAGGTTCAGATCGAGGACGCGCTCGGCTTGCTCCACGTCGGGTCGATCGCGCAGGCGTCCCCGCGACTCGCCTCGCTCGTCTTCGGGCCGGGAGATTTCATGGCCAGCCTTGGCATGGCCAGCCTGTCGGTCGGCGGGCAGATGGACGCCTACCCGAGCGATCACTTCCACCACGCGCTGATGAGCATTCTGGTAGCGGCGAGAGCGTACGGGCTCCAGGCTATTGATGGCCCCTACGTCGCGATCAGGGACGCCGAGGGGTTCCGGCGGTCGGCCGCAGCGTCTGCTGCCTTGGGTTACGACGGCAAGTGGGTGCTGCATCCAGACCAGGTGGCGTTGGGCAACGAGATCTACTCGCCCAGCGCGTCCGACTTCGAACGCGCCCGTCGGATCATGGACGCCTACGCGCAGGCGACCGGCGAAGCAGGGGGAGCAGTGGGGGCGATCGTGGTGGATGACGAGATGGTTGACGAGGCCGGGGTGAAGGTGGCGGCCGCGATTCTCGCCAGAGGCCGGGCAGCCGGAATGAAGGAAACGAAATGACGCAGCAGACGCCGATTGGTAACAACCCGACGATGAGCAAGCTTTTCGAGTTGGAGTATCCCCAGTCGATTGGGGTTTACGGCAGCTATGCCGAGGCGCAGAAGGTGGTCGATTACCTTTCTGACCAGCATTTCCCGGTCGCCAACATCGCAATCGTCGGCACGGATCTGAGGTTGGTCGAGCGAGTTACCGGACGTCGCACCTGGGGTACGGCGCTGCTCGCCGGTGTGCAGAGCGGCCTGTCGACCGGCATGATCATCACGATCGTCATGTGGGTGCTCAACCCAGCCAATAACTTTTTCGCGACGGCGCTTCTGGCGTTGACGATTGGCGTGTTGATCGGGATCCTGTTCTCGGTTCTTGGCTATGCGATGAGCCGAGGACGCAGAGATTTCACGTCGATCACCCAGACCGTGGCGACGAAATACGAGGTGCTGTGCGAGCACAAGGTGGTCGGGCAAGCGCGCCAACTTCTTGACCAGATGCCAGGCGCCAGGGTCGCACACATGGGCCCGCAGCAGTGGCAAAGCCACCAGCAGCCCTATCAGCAGTACCCACCGCCGTACCCACAGGGGCAGTACCCGCCGCCGTACCCACAGGGGTCTTACCCGCCGGGGCCGTACTATCAGCCACAGCAGTTTTCGCCGCCGCAGGGACCAGGGCCGCAGTTCCAGCCGGCCCCGGTAACTCCGCAGTCGCAAACGGCTACGCCATCAGAGCCTGCGACGACCGATGAGCCCCAAGATGAGGCCCCGACCGAAGGCGCGGAGCGCTAGTTCTGCGCTGGGTCTGCGGACCCTCTCAGGGTCGTGGACACCCCGTGACCGTCGTTCCTACGAGACCGTGGTGCCGGTGCATTTGGGTGGTGCCGGACGAAGCTGGGTGGTAGCCATCGGCGACCGCAGCGGAATCCTTGCAGCTTCCCGTTGCGGTTGAATAGGTAGGAGGTCCGACCGTTGACGGCTCGTATGCGAAGATTCGATCGGGAGGTGTATTTAGGTGGCTGTTGTTGATCCCGACGACGATGATTTGATGCGTTGGGTCGTGATGCACTACCGCTTCGACCCGGTTCGACGTCAGCGGCGCAACATGGTCGTCGCGGCCTACGACAACCAAGCCGAATTCGACGAGGAACTTGATGCCTGTGCCAGTCGGATCCGTTCCGGGATCGAATCAGGTGACCTCGACCCGCAAGAGCGCGTAAATGGAGCGATCTGGGAGCCGGGTCATTGCGCAGCGCAAGCTCGTGGGCGCCTGGCTCGGGACGCCGTCGCCCACGGCGTCGACCCTCGTCGCTTGCTGGACGCCTGTCGACTTCCTTCGAACGTCGCCTTCTTTGGTTGGGACGCCGACGGCCATCCTTGGGCTATCAGTGGTGACGCACCCCAGGCGCCAACCGTTCACTGACTTCTGTGCGGGTCTAAGCGAGCCCGGAACGATCGGACGGAGCGGTCACCGGCCTGCTTTCGTTTGATCAGTTACCAACCCCGTCCTGGGGTTTGGTCCTGTTAAAGGCGTCGGTCCCGTAGCCGCCGCTTGCTTGGGTTCCGCGGGCGCCCCAGGGACGCCGGTCTCGCCCCGAGCCGGTCGTTTCGGTGGCGCCGGTCCCGCCCCCGATCGGTCTGCCTTTCAGCAGACTGATCGGAAATGCCCGTCCACGCCCTGACCGGCGCCTCCGAAACAACCTTTAGCGTCACCTGTGCGGTTCTGCTCTGACCTGCGCCTCCGAAACAACCTTTAAGTGTCACTTGTGCGGTTCAACCCTTACCGTCGATCCTGGTGCGTGACGATCTCGACACGCTGTTGGGCGAGATCGTCGGATTCGGGCCTAGATTCTGATTAGACAGTCGAGAACGTCACAGACCACCGTCGGGGCCGTCCCAAACTGTTGAGATCGTGACGCGCCACCGGAAGGGTCTTCCCTAGCATTCGTCGAAGACTC
>CAYMMF010000004.1:0-30866 GCA_964391475.1 uncultured Propionibacteriaceae bacterium
ATCCGCTGGATCGACATGTAGAAACTGGCGTTCATTGCTGCCATGGCGAGCCCGTAGGCGATCACCGCGCGCCATTCGGACGCCGTCCTGCCCCTCAGCTTGGGGTGGGCGACCGCACCGAGGATTACGGCCGCGAATAGCAGTCGCAGCCACGCGACTCCCAGTGGGGTGGCGTGGCTGTAGAGGTCTTTAGCGATTGATGAGCCGGTCTGGACCGACGCAACCGCCACCAGTACTAACAGCACAGGTGAGGCTGCCAGGCGTTGTCTGATCACTCCTTGTTGGCCCACTTGTCGGCCCACCACGCAAGCAGCACCTCGCGGGCCCGCTCCTCCCCGAGCGGACCGTCCTCCAAACGTTTTTCCAGAAGGTATTTGTAGGCGGCGCCTACCTCGCGTCCTGGTTTGATTCCGAGGATTTCCATGATCTGGTTGCCGTCGAGGTCGGGCCGGATGGCGTCCAGTTGTTCGGCGGCGGCTAGTTCGTCGATGCGCCATTCGAGTTGCTCGTAGGCGGTGCGCAATCGGTTCGCTTTGCGAACGTTGCGCGTGGTGCTGTCGGCCCGGGTGAGGATGTGGAGGCGTTCGAGTTCGTCTCCGGCGTCTCGGACGTAGCGGCGGACGGCGGCGTCGGTCCAGTCGGAGTCGGCGTACCCGTGGAACCGCAGGTGCAGTTCGACCAGCTTCGAGACGGCTTTGATTTCGTCGTTGCTGAAGCGGAGCGCGGTGAGCCGCTTGCGGGTCATTTTGGCGCCAACGACGTCGTGGTGGTGGAAGGTGACCTTTCCGCCTTCGAACCGCTTGGTGCGGGGTTTGCCGACGTCGTGGAAGATCGCGGCGAGGCGTCCGATCAGGTCGGGTTCGTGTCCGCGGGCTTTTTCGAGTTCGATCGACTGTTCGAGGACAGTCAGGGTGTGTTGGTAAATGTCCTTGTGGCGGCCGTGTTCGTCCACCTCGGCTAGTAACGCTGACAGTTCGGGCAGCACCCGGTCGGCGATTCCGGTTTGCACCAGCAGGTCCAGCCCGGCGCGCGGGGAGTCCGTCAGCAGCAGTCGGCTCAGTTCTTCGCGTACCCGTTCGGCAGAGATGATGTCGATCCGCTCCGCCATCGCCGAAATCGCGGTCACCACTTCGGATGCTGGCAGGAAGCCCAGTTGGGACGTGAACCGAGCGGCCCTCATCATTCGCAGCGGATCGTCGCTGAACGAAAGTTCCGGGGTCGCAGGCGTCCGGATCGTCTTGTCGGCCAAGTCGGCGAGCCCGCCGAAGGGGTCGGCGAACTCACCGGTGACCGCCGACATTGCCATTGCGTTGATCGTGAAATCGCGGCGGTGAAGGTCTCCAGACAGGCTCTGCCCGAACGCAACGTCGGGTTTGCGGGACGCCGGATCGTACGAATCCGAGCGGTAGGTGGTGATTTCGACGATCCATTCGCGGCCGTCGGATTCGCGGACGATCCCGCCGATGGTGCCGAAGGCGCGCCCAACGTCCCATGTGGATCGGGTGATCTTTCGAAGCAGGGTTTCGATCTCGTCGGGGTGGGCGGACGTCGTGAAGTCTAGATCGTTGCCCAACTCGCCGCGCAGGGCGTCCCTGATGGATCCGCCAACCAACCAAAGTTGGTGCCCAGCTTCGCCGAACACCGAAGCCAACCGGCCGATGGCGGGGGCTTCGGTGATGACTCGCTCGATGGCGACGCGCTGTTTGGGGGTCAGAGATGACACGGTCAGACAGCCTACCGGCCTACGATGGGGCACGTGAGGGCATCGACAATCGGCGGTACGCCGACTGCGCGGCGAGCGCTCGTTGTCGTGTTGGCCCTCTTGTTGGGGTGGCTGATCGCACCGAGCGCGGCTGCGCAGACGGCGGACGATCTGGAGGTCAGCCTCACCAAGGTCACGGTGAGCGCCCCGCTTCCTGCTGGCTTGGTGACCGTCTCTGGAACTGTCACCAACCGTTCCGATCAACCTATCTACGCGGCGCGAGCCGATCTGTGGCGATCCACCACCACGTTGCGATCCCCTGAGATCGTTACCGACGCGTTGACCACGCAAACGTCTCCGCTCGGCAAATCTATTGCCGAGCTGGAGGGGGTGACGGTCGCGCTCGAAAGGGGTAGTTCCGCCGCTCTCACCGAGGAGGACGCCGCGCTCAAACCGGGCGAATCCGCACCGTTCACGGTGAGAGCAACCCTGGCTGACCTCGATCTGGCTAGGGCGGACGCCTCGTACTGGGTGGGCGTCAATGCCTCTGCGCGCGACCAGGCAAAGAGTAGTGTTGTGAGTCAGGGCAGGGCCCGCACGCTGATCACCATCCCTGGTCAGACGAGCCCGGTCGTGGTGACCGTGGTTGAACTTTCGGCGCGGCCACGCATGGTGTCACCTGGGGTTTTCACCGACGACGGGTTGGCCGACGACATTGCCGCGCGCCTGGACGTGTTCGCCGATGCCGCCGACGACCCGGGTTTCACCTACGCTGTCGACCCGGCCTTGGTCGCCGAACTCGACGCGATGGCGGACGGCTACCAGGTGATCACCAAATCTGGGACTACCGCTGGCACTGGTTCCGGCGTTGCCCGCGAACTGCTAGAGCGAATCAAGAAGTTGCCGGCTGCCCAGGGGTACCAGACCCGATTCGCGCATGCCAACCCGGCTATTGGCGACTCGGGCGTCCGGGGCGCGAGGGCGTCCGCCGAAACCGGATTGGGGCTCCCCGAACTGCCGGACGCGGTGGCGGACGGCGCCGTCCGACCGTCACAGGTGGCGTCCAATGGCGTCCTCGGCGATCACCCGGTTACCGTCCCGGCGATCCTGCAGGCGCAAGCCAGGATCGCGCCGCAGATCAGGCTGATTCGCACACCCGACGATCTCGTACTGGACCGGCTCGCAACCCCGCCCTGGCTGGCCCGTACCCAACTGGGAGCTGTGCCGCCCGCCAGCCTCCCCCAGCCCGCGCCGCCCGAACCGGACGAGAAGCTCGCGGCCAGTCTCAACGAGCTGGCGCAAGCCATGACTACCTACGGCGCGGTGGCCCCTGATTCCGGGGCGTCCGCGCTGGTGGACGCCCAGTACGCCCGCGGAGCGAGCCGCTGGTGGGAGTCAGAGCGAGATGGTCGCGAGGCGTTCCTCACCGAGGTGGACGACCGGCTCGGCGCTGGTGCTTTCGGGCTCGGAATCACCCTCGACATCACCCCTCGGCTGACGATGTCGTCGGCAGAGGCGCAGTTTCCAGTGACGCTGACGAATCATCTCTCTGACGTAACTGAGGTTCGGCTCGTCATCACAACCGACCAGCCGCAACGAATCAGCTTCGACCCCGTCGACCCGATCAAGTTACGCTCCGATGCTAGTCAAACCGTAAATCTGCACGCTCGCGCGTCCGCCAACGGCGTGGTGAACGCCCACATCCATCTGGAAACTCTGGACGGCCATAGGCTGACCCCAGAAAAGTCGATCATCGTCGAGGCAACTAATCTGGGTCTGATCGGGTGGGTGATCGTGGTCGTGTCCGGTGTCGTGCTGGTTGCCACAACCGCCCTGCGTATCATCCAGATCAGGCGCAAGCAGGGGAAGAACGCGGCATGACGGAGCAACGCACCGACCAGGCGTCCGGCCGCAGGCTGCTGAACGCCACGGCCGTCATGGCCTCAGGCACGCTGATCAGCAAAATCCTTGGTTTTGCGAAGGCGTCCCTGCTCGTCATCGTGCTCGGTGCGAGCACCCCCCAGGCGGACGCCTACTCGTTGGCGACGCTGGTGCCCAACACCCTTTACATGATTTTCGCTGGCGGCGCGCTCAACACGGTGTTGGTGCCGCAGATCGTGCGCCACATTCACAATGACCCCGATCGAGGCGAGGCTTTCGTCAATCGGATCATGACCGCGTTCCTGATCGTGCTCGCGGCGGTTACCGCGCTGGCGCTAGCGTTCACGCCGCAGGTGATGAGTCTGTGGACATCGTCGTCTTGGCGGACGCCGGAACTCGCCCCTCACTGGACGATGCTGGTGTTGCTTGCGTTCGTGACGATGCCGCAGCTGTTCTTCTATGGCGCGTTCTTCCTGATCGGTCAGGTGCTGAACGCGCGCGACATGTTCGGACCAATGATGTGGGCGCCGATCCTGAACAACGTCGTGGGCATAGGTGTTCTTGGTGCGTACGCCTGGATTTGGGGGACGAACGTCAACCATCAGGTGCCGTTTACGACCAGCCAGGTGATGCTGCTCGGCATCGGGTCGACGTTCGGGATCATCGTCCAGACGATCGCGCTGGTGCCGTTCATGCGGAAGGTCGGGTTTAGATACCGTCCTCGGTTCGACTTGAAAGGGACGGGGCTGGGCGCCACGTTCCACCTAGCCAAATGGATGTTGGGCTACGTCTTGTTGACCACCATCGTGCAGATCGTGGTGCAAAAGCTGGCTTCGGGAGCGACCATCGCCGTCGAAGGCCAGCCCGGCGCTGGCGTGGCTGCCTACAACACGGCCAACCTGGTGTGGCTGCTTCCGCATTCGCTGTTGACGGTGTCGTTGGCGACCGCGATGCTGCCGTCGGCGTCCAGGCTGGCGGCGCGGGCGGATTATTCCGGCGTGGCCGCCGAGACGATGCGGACTCTGCGCCTGGCTAACACCTTCCTGCTGCCTGCGAGTGTCGGGTTCTTGGTGCTCGGCATGCCGTTCACCAAGCTCGCATTCGGGCATGGTGCGGCGTCCGACCAGTGGCAGTTCATCGCTTGGACGTTGATCGCGTTCGCGATCGGTTTGGTGCCGTTCACCATCCAGTACGTGTATCTGCGCGGCTACTACGCGTTGGAAGACACGCGCACCCCGTTCTTCATCCAGTTGGCAATCTCGGGCTCCAATGTGGTGTTGGCGCTCGGTGTCACGGCGATCGACTCCAACCCCGCGACGGTCGCACCTCGGCTCGCGTTGGCCTACTCGGCGTCCTACACCATCGGTGCGTTGATCACCCACGCGGCGTTGAAGCGGCGGTTGCCGGAGCTTTCTGGTTCCCAGCTGCTGCGACACCTGGGTTCGCTCGCGATAGCGGTCGCTCCCGGTGCCATCGCTGCCGCGCTCGTCGTTTGGTTTATGCCCGGTTCCACCACGCTGAGGGCGCTGGGCAGCTTCCTCGCCGGGTCGCTGGTGCTTGTTTTGGTCTTCCTTGTCGTCGCCAAGCAGATGCGAATCACCGAGGTGACCCAGGTTGTTGCTATCTTGATGCGCCGCAACCGTGCGTCTCAGGTCGTCGACCCCCAACCCTCCCCCGGCTCGAGCACGACCCCGGCGGGCGTGGACGAAGAGCCGCCGTCGCTGATCTACCCCGACCCGCTGGACGGCCACGACCTGGTGTCTGGCTCTGCCGAGGAGGACGTAGAGACCTCAAACGTGACGCCCGGGCAGGTGCTCGATGGCCGCTACCGGCTTGAGGAGGTGCTCACCCAACGAGGTGGCACGCTCACCTGGCGCGGCTTCGACCAGTTGCTGTGGCGTCCAGTTTTGATCCACGTCCTGGCGCCCAACGAACAAAGGGCGCTGGCGATCCTTGACGAGGCTCGCACGGCTGCGCCGGCGGTGGATTCTAGGTTCCTTCGGGTTTGGGACGCGGTGCTCGCCGAGGACGCCGACCACGGCTCCTACATCGTGTGCGAATACACGCCGGGCATCTCTTTGGAACACCTGCTTCGGCACGGCCCGCTGTCGCCGATCGAAGCCGCGTGGCTCGTCCACGAGGTTGCCGATGGGCTGGTCGCCATGCACGCGGTCGGGCTGCACCACCAGCGTCTCAACCCCGACACGGTGGTGATCACCACCGGCGGGAACGTGAAGATCGTCGGCTTCCTCGTGGAGGCCGCGCTGCACCCCGCCACAACCGGGGCGGACGGGGAGGCCTCGGACGTCCGGGCGCTCGGCAAACTGCTCTACTGCACGCTGGTGGGGCAGTTCCCCGGGCGCGCCGACTACGGACTTCCGGCGGCACCGTTGGACGCCAGGGGTCGCCCCGTGCTGCCGCGTCAGGTGAATGCTGCGATTCCTGCGGCGTTGAACAGTGTGGTCGACCGGGTTCTAAACGACCCTCCGATCGGACGCGGGCAGCCGATCACAACCGTTTCTGAACTCACCGTAGCCCTCGAATCGGTGACCGGCGGGGTGGACGCCGCACCCGACCTTGAACGCCGACTGCGGTTTCCGCTGACTCCGGTGAAGTTCGGTGAGAACAGTCCAGATAGCGCCCAGACATCTCCGGCTCCGGTGGGGTGGGTGCATCGGCCTGCGGCGGAGGCGTCCGTTGGTACTTTGTCGGACGAAAGCACCGAGGGGTTCCACGCCGACTTCCACTCTTCCGCGAGCCCCGACACCGAACCGTTCACGCCGATTCCGCCGCCGACACCGACGCTCGGCGGCGAGTCAAGAACCGCCCCGAGCCCCAGCACGCTGGCGGGTGGGCGTCCACCCATCAGACGACGGTGGATGGCCGTGCTCGCGACCATGTTCGCGTCCGTGCTAGTGGTAAGCCTGATCGGGGTTTTCATCGGCGCGTACGACCGGGCTCAACAACCGGCGAAGGCTCCCGGGTTCGGGGGGTACGCGATCCATCAGGTGAGGGATTTCGATCCGAAGGCCGACGGTGGGGATAACCGCGAAAACGCCGACCTTGCTGGACGCGCAATCGACGGCAGCAACTCAACCGCCTGGACGACCGAGAAGTACGGCAAGTCGGCCAAGTTCAACGGTCTCAAGCCGGGGGCAGGGCTGATCGTCGACCTGGGGTCACCGGTCGAGGTCGGACGCGTAAGGGTCAAGCTCGGTTCCGGCGAGACGACGGCGGAGATCCGGGTGCCCAAAGACCTGGCGGCCACCTCGGCGTCCCGAAAAACGATCGACGACTGGGTGAAAGTGGGCGCGATCAAATCAGGCACCGGCGAGGTGACCGTCACCCTCGACAAGCCAGTCACTACCAGGTTCTTGCTGGTTTACCTGACGAAGCTGCCTGATCGAGGCTCGTACTTCCAGGGCTCGATAACCTCCATTGAGGTCGCACCGCCCGCCTGATGCGGCGTCGGGGTATGCGTCCGGGCATATCTGAGGGTCCTCGTGCGTTGCAAGTAAGGACGCCCCGATAGGCTGGGCGATCAAGAACGAAAACCAAGATCTAAAACAGTGAGGAACTCATGAGCGACGTCCGTGACGTAATCATCGTCGGATCCGGCCCTGCCGGTTACACCGCAGCTATCTACACCGCCCGGGCGCAGTTGAAGCCACTGCTGTTCGAGGGCGCGCTGGACGCAGGTGGCGCGCTGATGACGACGACCGACGTCGAAAACTTCCCCGGTTTCCCCGAAGGCGTCATGGGTCCAAACCTGATGATGGACATGCGAACCCAGGCTGATCGCTTCGGCACCGAGTTCGTCACCGACGACATCGTCGAGTTCGACCTCACCGGCGATGTCAAGACGCTGAAGGACGCCGCGGGCAACACCTACCAGGCGAAGGCTGTGATCTTGGCGACCGGGTCGGGATACCGCAGGCTCGGCGTCCCCGGCGAAGACAAGCTGTCTGGCAAGGGCGTGTCGTGGTGCGCAACCTGCGACGGTTTCTTCTTCCGCGACAAAGAGATCATGGTCATTGGCGGCGGCGACTCCGCCGTCGAAGAGGCCACCTTCCTGTCTCGTTTCGGCAAGACGGTGACCTTGGTTCACCGCCGAGACGAGCTCCGGGCGTCCGCGATTATGGCCGCCCGCGCGAAGGCTGATCCGAAGATCAAGTTCGCCTGGAACTCGGTTGTGGAATCCATCAACGGCACCAACACCGTCGAGTCGGTCACGCTGCGCGACACGGTCACCGGCGAGACCCGCGAGCAGGCTGTAGACGGGGTGTTCGTGGCGATCGGCCACGACCCACGCTCTGACCTGTTCAAGGATCAAGTCAGCACCGACGACGAGGGCTACGTGCTGGTCGAAGGCGTTTCGACTGCAACCAACATCCCCGGCGTTTTCGCTTGCGGCGACCTGGCTGACAAGACTTACCGCCAGGCAATCACCGCCGCTGGCACCGGCTGCCGCGCGGCATTGGACGCCGAGCACTTCCTGGCGGCGTTGAACGACTGAGTCGTTGCCCGGTCCGCCGGCGGGAATCCGGCGGACCGCCCCGCGTCCCCATTTCCAGACACGATGCCTACCTCAGGCTGCGATGGCGGTATGCATCTCCCACACGATGATTTCGGCGTCTTCGGACGCGGTGATCCGGCGTCCTTGCTCGGCGGTGGAGCGCAGAGCGTCCGCCGTGCCCAGGACGCCCACCCCTTCGACCGCCACGCTGCCCCGGGCGACGTACAAGTGCAGGTAGGGCGCGGCGGGCACCGTAACGCTGCGGCCTTGCGCTAGCTGGGCGACGTGCATGGCCGCGAACCGGTTCTGGATTCGGATCGCCGCGTCGGCTGCGTTTCGTTTCATTCCGGACGCGATGAGCACCAATTCGTTCGAGGCAAGCTGTGCCCGGACATCGAGTTGCTCGTAGCTGGGCTTCACGCCCATCTCGTCAGGCACGACCCACATCTGCACCATGTGGACGTCGATGTCGTGACGGGGGCCTTCCAGCACCCAGGAGTCGTTCTTCTCTGAGTGGAAGATGCCTTGCCCGGCCGTCATCCGCTGAGCCATGCCTGGATAGATGATGCCGGAATGGCCGCGCGTGTCTTGGTGAACCAGCGAGCCGTCCAGCACCCAGGTGACGATCTCCATGTTGCGGTGGTAGTGGGTGTCGAAGCCGCAGTTGGCCGAGATTATCCCGTGGTCGTTGTTGACCAGCACACCGAAATTGCTTTCGGTGCCCGGACGGTAGACGCCTTCAGAGAACGAATGCCAGGCGTGAAGCCAGTCGAGCCGTTCGTAGCGCCGGCTGTCGGCCCTCTTGATCTCGATGGACGGGGTCGGGCTCATGTTTCGCTCCTTGCCGCAGGTCGGTTCAACAAGGG
Source organism: uncultured Propionibacteriaceae bacterium (assembly GCA_964391475.1). Taxonomy (GTDB): domain Bacteria; phylum Actinomycetota; class Actinomycetes; order Propionibacteriales; family Propionibacteriaceae; genus Propioniciclava. Next base: position 8,966 of record CAYMMF010000004.1, read on the forward strand.
TAGTCGCTGGCTTGCGAGGCCTTTCAGATCGGTCAAACCGCTTTGGAAATATTGTTATTTAGAGGGCTTCGCAGATTGCCCATCGTTCGACGCCGCCGCCTGCTACAGTCCACTAGGTGCGAATTTTCTCAATAGTTCCAGGGTTTTCGACTGCCCCGACACCCGAGGTCCAAAAAGCCCCAGACGCTCGCAGCCGTCATCAGCCAAAGCAAAAAACTCCGGATACCGCACCACAAGCCCTCGTTGAACTCGGATGCTGACAAGCACCCTAATACCCCAAACAGATCGGAGTAACGTGAAACTCAGGATTCGAACAGGTGCGACACTTCTCGCCGCACTCCTGGTAGGCGCTACTGCCGTCACCGGTTGCAGCGCCCCAACACAACAGGCCCAACCAGGCACGTCGCCCGGCGGTGAAGTCCGCACCGATGTGAAGGTTGCGATCACCTACGACGCAGACAACCAGTTCGACCCCACCACCGGGTGGGGCCATGGCAGCGCCGCGCTGGTTCACAGCACCCTGGTGGAGTTCAACTCGGAAATGGGGATCGTCAACGATCTGGCCACCGACTATAAGATCAGCGACGATGGCTTGACTTACACGTTCAACATGCGCGACGACGCGTTCTTCACAGACGGCGAGGCGGTCAAGGCGTCCGATGTCGTGTTCACCTTCATGACCGCCAAAAAGAAAAAGGCCCAGGAACTTGTCGGCTTGAAAGACGTCAAGGCCACTGGCGACCACCAGGTCACTTTCACCCTCGACGTCCCAAACTCGTCCTTCATCAACACGCTGGCGCTGGTTGGCATCGTCCCTGAGCACGCCTTCGGTGACGAATACTTCAAAAACCCGATCGGCAGCGGCGCGTGGAAGCTCGTCCAGCGTAACGAGGGCGAAGAGATCATTCTGGAGGCCAACACGTCCTACTACAGGGAAGCGCCAAAGCTGCAGAAGGTAACGATTCTCATCATGAAGGAGGACGCCGCCTTTGCCGCCGCGACAGCCGGTGAGGTGGACGTCGCGCTCACCAGCCCGACCCACGCCACCAAGGAAATCCCGGGGATGCGACTAGAGGTTGTCAAAACCCTGGACGGCCGGGGCGTCACTTTGCCAACCACCCCCGACGAAGGCAAAAAGACCGAGAGCGGCCACGCGATCGGCAACAACGTGACGAGCAGCCTGGCGATCCGAAAGGCCATGGCGTACGCGCTCGACCGCGAGGCGATCGCCAAGGACGCCGTGAACGGCTTCGCCACCCCGGCGTACTCAGAGAACGACGGCATGCCCTGGAACAACCCCGAGGTGAAGATCGACCAAGACGTTGAGTACTCCAAGAAGCTGCTCGCCGACGACGGATGGGTGGACGCCGACGGCGACGGCATCGTCGAAAAGAACGGCATGAAGGCAGAGTTCGACGCCTACTACCCGGCGGACGATTCGGCGCGGCAGGCGATAGGAATGGCCGCAGCCCAGCAGTTGGAGGCTGTCGGCGTCAAGATGAACGTGGTCGGCAAGAGTTGGGACGACATCTCGAAGCTGATGTTCACCAACGGCGTCATCATGGGCTGGGGCTCAGCCGACCCGTACACCAGTTTCATGCTGTTCCACAGCAGCAACAAGCTGAAGGACGACTTCTACAATCCGGGCGGTTTCTCGAACCCCACGGTTGACAAGTACATGGAGGAAGCTCTGCAGCAAACCTCCACCGAGGAGGCTAACAAGCTGTGGCAGCAGGCCCAGTGGGACGGCACGACCGGCACCTCGATGCGAGGCGACGCCCCCTGGTTGTGGATGGTCAACCCAGATCACCTCTACTACGTGGCCGACGGTTTCGACATCGGTAAGCAGCGACTCCACGGGCACGGGGCGAGCTGGGAACTGATGCAGAACCTTAACGAGTGGTCCTGGAAGTAACCCCAAGGACCCACTGAACTGACACTTATGAATAGGTACGCCCAGGTCGGACTTCTCGTCGGCCGACACACCTTGCGATTCATCACGCTGCTGCTCGCCGCGTCGATTGTGGCTTTCGTTCTCGTCAGCCTCTCACCGATCGACCCGGTGCAGCAGTACGTGATCGGCTCCGGCAAGGGTGCGTCCGTGGAGCAGCGCCAAGCGCTCGCGGAGTACTGGGGGTTGAACGATCCCCCAGTGCAGCGATACCTTGCCTGGCTGTCCGCGCTGTTCCACGGCGACCTGGGCGTATCCCTGTTCTACCGGCGTCCGGTGGCTGCCGTGATCGGCCAACGATTCATGAACACGCTGGCGTTGATGGCGGTCTCGTGGGTCTTCGCTGGGGTGATCGGCTACACGATGGGCGCGATCATGGGAATCCGGCGCGACACCTGGGTTGACCGGATTTTGAAGCGGTTCTGTCTGGCGCTCGCTTCGACCCCCACCTTCTGGCTGGGCATGATGTTCCTGATGGTTTTTGCCGTATGGCTGGGTTGGTTCCCTATCGGGTTTTCGACCCCCATCGGCATGCTCAACAGTGAGGTTTCCTTCTGGCAGCGGCTCCACCATCTGGTGCTGCCGGCGCTCACTCTCAGCTTTATCTCGTTCGCGAACGTCGCGTTGCACACCAGGCAGAAATTCGTGGATGTGTTCGAGAGCGAATACGTCCTGTTCGCGCGCGCACGGGGTGACAACACGCGGACGGTCCTGCACCGGCACGGGTTGCGAAACACCTTGCTGCCGGTGGTCACCTTGCAGTTCGCGTCATTCGGGGAGTTGTTTGGCGGCAGCATCCTTTCCGAAACAGTCTTCTCTTACCCGGGGCTCGGGTCTGCGGTTTCCGTGGCGGGCTTGAATTCGGACGTACCGCTGCTGCTTGGGATCACCCTGTTCAGCACGGCGTTCGTTTTTGCCGGAAACATGACTGCCAACGTCATCTACGGGGTAGTTGACCCCCGGATAAGTGAGGAGCGGCCCCATGGCTGAAATAGCGGCTGCTGGCTCACCGTCGCTGGGGCTGAATCGTCGGACGCGGACGGTGCTGCTGTCCGGATTCCTGTTTGCGGCGCTGCTGGCCGTGTTCGTGGCGGGCAACCTGACCTCAGCCCAGGACGTCGCGCCCGACTTCACGCGAAAGGCGTTGGCCCCCAGCCTTGAGTACCCCTTCGGGACGGACTGGTTGGGACGCAACATGTTCCTGCGCACAGTGAAGGGATTGTCACTATCCATCACAGTGGGGACGATCTCGGCGAGCGTCAGCGCGGTGCTGGCGACCATCCTCGGGATCACCGCTGCGATCGGCGGCAAACGGGTGGATTCATTCATCAACTGGCTGATCGACCTAGTCATGGGGATTCCCCACCTTGTGCTGCTGATCCTGATCTCGTTCGCGCTCGGCGGTGGCATGCGCGGCATCATCGTCGGGATCGCGGTGACCCATTGGCCTAGCCTGGCGCGTCTGATCCGGGCAGAAGCGCTGCAAATTCGGGGCCAGCAATACATTACGGTCTCGCGTCGGCTCGGCCGTTCTCCGTTGTGGATTCTGCGGCATCACATTCTGCCGCACACCATCCCGCAGTTCGTGGTCGGGTTGGTGCTGTTGTTTCCGCACGCGATCATGCACGAGTCTGCGTTGTCTTTCCTAGGCTTCGGAATGGCGCCGGAGCAGCCAGCAATCGGCATTATTCTGGCGGAGAGCATGAAGTACCTGATCAGCGGCATGTGGTGGCTCGCGGTGTTCCCAGGCGTCGCTTTGGTACTGATCGTGATCGCGTTCGACAAGTTGGGAGACAACCTGAAGAACCTGCTCGACCCGTTCAGCGCCCAGGAGTGAGGCGACGATGAGCGTACGTGCCTCCACTCCCCTGCTCGAGGTCAAAGACCTCTCGGTTTCGTTCCGGATGTACACAGACGGTCTGCACCAGTCTGATCTGAAGGTGATCTCAGACTTGGCGATAACGTTGGACGCCGGGGAGGTTCTGGCGATCGTCGGGTCGTCCGGCTCCGGAAAGAGCCTGCTCGCCCATGCCATTCTCGGGCTGCTGCCGTCCAACGCCACCGTTGAAGGCGAGATGCGCTACAAGGGAGAGCACCTCGATAGCAACCTTTTGCGTAAGCTTCGCGGCAAGCAGATCGCGCTGGTTCCCCAGTCGGTCAACTACCTCGACCCGCTGATGCGGATTGGTAACCAGGCTCGTGGTTCTGACAAGAGCCCGCAGCGAGCGGTGCGCCAACGTGAAGTCTTCGAGCGGCTGGGTCTTCCTGCTGAGACCGAAAAGTTGTACCCCTTCCAGCTGTCCGGTGGCATGGCCCGCCGCGTCCTGTTCTCTACCGCGATCATCACCGATGCGGAGTTGGTGATCGCAGACGAGCCCACCCCGGGCATGCACATCGATCAAGCCCTGGAGGCGCTCACGATCCTGCGCGAGTTGGCGGACGCTGGCAAGGGCATCGTTTTGATCACTCACGACATCGACCTGGCGGTGCGGTTCGCCGACCAAGTTGCCGTGTTCTACGCGGGCACCACGTTTGAGGAGGCACCAACGTCAGACTTCCGAACCGGGTCGGACGCTCTGCGTCACCCCTACACCAAGGCGCTTTGGGACGCACTGCCGCAGCACGGCTTCACGCCGATCGCGGGCGTCCAACCGTTCCCCGGCGCGCTACCGCCCGGTTGCCTGTTTGCGCCACGGTGCCCGATGGTGACTGCCGAGTGTTGGGAGTCCAACCCCCACATGGAGGAACTGCGCGGTGGGTTAGTGAGGTGTTTCCATGCGACTTGAGGCAACCGACGTCCATTTCCGTTACACGACGCGCTCGCCGCAGGTGTTGAAATCTGTCAACTTCGCGGTCGACGAAGGTGAGCGTGTCGGCGTCGTCGCCCCTAGTGGCTACGGAAAGAGCACGTTTATGAAGCTACTGGCGGGCTACGAACAGCCGACCCGGGGGCGGGTGCTGCTCGACGGCAAATCAGTGAGTGGGAAGGGCGCCTCTGCTGTTCAGATGATCAACCAGCACCCCGAGCACGCGATCAACCCGCGCTGGCGCATGCGCAAGGTTTTGGAGGAGGCCGGGCAGCTTCGCGACGAGATCCTGGACGGGATGGGCATCGAACGTGACTGGCTGAATCGGTTCCCCAGGGAGCTGTCTGGCGGTGAGATGCAGCGGTTCAGCGTCGCCCGCGCGTTGTTCACCGACACCCGGTTCCTGCTGGCGGACGAGATCAGCACCATGTTGGACGTGTTGACCCAAGCCCAGATTTGGCATTATCTGTTGGCAGACTGCGAACGTCGCGGGCTCGGGTTGGTAGTTGTGACGCACAACAAACACCTCGCCGACAGGGTTTGCACTCGGGTAGTCGACCTGCGAGACATCAATCGCGTTGAGGTTTCGGCAGGTATCTAGGGTTGCTCGAGATTCTCGGGTGAGGACGCCGTCAGGTGCGTAGGCGATCAGGAACCAGACGAATCGGCGGATGCTCTGCGCGGAATTCGTTGACGTGGGCATCGCTGGGATATCCAAGCGCCAGTCCGGTTACTAGCTTGTAGTGACGCGGGATGTCGAACTCGGCGTCCACTGGTCCACGCCAGGTGGCCAGCACTCCCAAAGCACAACTGCCCACTCCGTGGCTCTGCGCGGACAAGATCAGCGTTTGCAACATCAGCCCGGCGTCGTGAGCCGAAAACGGCAGCATCTGCTCGTGCACGAAAACCCAGACGACGGTCGGGGCACCGAAGAATTCGCAGTTGCGGCGCAGGTGGGCGTCCCTGGCCGCACGGTCATGCCTTGCAATACCTAGATGCTTGTATAACCCGAGACCGACCTTCCTGCTGTGCTCCCGCAGCTCGGGTGGATAGCGTCGCCAGGTGCGGAAGTCGCCGTCTGGGATTCCACCCGTCAGCAGACTGCGTAGCAAGCCGCGCCGTTTCCGCTGCAGCAACACGAGCGAAACATCGAGGGCCCGCAGGTAGGCGTCCTTCAGTCGGGTCAGCTTCGCACCGGACGCGACCGCCAGGCAGTACGGGCGCGTGTTGCTCCAACTAGGGCTGTAGCGGGCGTCGTCCAGGATTGCATTGAGGGTTTCGTCCGGGATCGGATCGCTCCGGAAATCACGAACGCTGTGACGGCTGCGCACCAATGCGGAGAAATCCGACGACCCCATGGCCGCACTCTATAGGTGCCCACGTCTTACCGGAGGGTATCGCCCAGCCGCAGCAGGCAATAGGTTTGGCTCATGCTTGTTCGGCCATTACTTGCCCGCGCGTTCTGGACGGTCTCGCGCTATCGACTGCAGTCTGAACCGCCACCCGCCACCGGTTCGGCGGTTCTGATTGGTGCCCCTCATACCTCAAACTGGGATTTCGTGATTATGCTCGCGATAAGTTGGGCACACGGGTTTTCGCCGAAGTGGCTAGGTAAGCACACTTTGTTCAAGGCACCTTTCGGGGGTCTGATGAAGGCGCTTGGCGGGATTCCGGTCAATAGAGAGAACCCAGGCAGACTCGTCGCAGACCTGGTGGCGATGGCAAAGTCGGGCAAACGATTCTTCTTGGTGGTCACCCCGGAGGGCACCCGGCAGCGGAAGACGTACTGGAAATCCGGCTTCTACCGGATCGCTCAGGAAGCCGGGCTGCCGGTCGTGCTGGGATACGTCGACTCGGCAACCCGCACCGCTGGCTTGGGTCAAATGATCACACTGACCGGTGACGTCGATAAAGACATGGACAAGGTTCGGGAGTTCTACGCAGACAAGCACGGAATCCACCCCGAGGACTTCACCCCACCAAGGCTGCGTGAGGAAAAGACGCCAGACGAAGGACGCCCCGAAGCGGGCTGACCGAGGTGGGAAACCGGGTTGGGCCGATGAACTACATTGATGTAGTTCTCCACACTCTGTGCACAAACCTGTGGATAACTGTTTTGGGGTTTGTTGACGTCTGGTCAGGGCGGCTCCCTGAGGAGGAACGTAGCGACGTCTCGAAGGGTGGCTCCCTGAGGAAGAACGCAGTGACGTCCCGAACGGCGGACCCCTGAGGAGGAACGTAGCGACGTCTCGAAGGGTTAGGTGAGGCTTCGAGACGCACCCTGCGGGTGCTCCTCAGCCAACCGATGGCCAACCGCACGCGACCACGCAAACCAGCGGTCGGCCCCGAGGCGCCGGTCAGGGCGTGGCCGGGCATAAAACGGTCAGTCTGCGACAGCAGACCGACCGCGGGCGGGACCGGCGGCTCGGGGACGACCGCGGAACCGCGAGGCTTCGAGACGCATCCTTCGGATGCTCCTCAGCCGTCCGAACGTAGTCTCCTCAGCCGTCCGAGGCTTCGAGAAGCATCCCTCGGATGCTCCTCAGCCAACCGAGCAAGAGCCTCCGCTACCCGAACCGAGCCATCAAGTAACTGACTGTCTGTGACGCAAGCTACGCTGGCACCAATTCAAGGTTAGGAGAAAGCCAATGGCCACCGTCGAGGTAACAGACGCCACGTTCGACCAGATCGTGCTGAAATCCGACAAGCCAGTAATCGTCGATTACTGGGCAGACTGGTGCGCGCCGTGCAAGCAGATCGCGCCCATCCTTGAAGAGCTCTCCGAGACATACGCAGGGCGGATGGTGTTCGCCAAGCTCGACACCAACACCAACATGAACACCCCCGCCAAATACGGAATCATGGGGCTGCCCACGCTGCAGGTCTTCGTCAACGGCGACGTCGTCGACTCGATCGTCGGCGCAAAGCCGAAAGGCGCGCTAGTCAGGGCGATCGAAAAGCACCTCTAAGAGAGGTCCAACGAGAACGGTTGGTCAGGCGTCCAGCTTCGCCAAAGCCTCGTCGATCACAGCCCGGTTGTTCGGGCGGACGACGCGAGCAACCTCTTCACCATCGCGCAAGAAGACCATCGTCGGCCACAGCTTCACACCGAACAGCCGACCAAGACGGCGTCCCTTGCCATCTTCGACCTTGATGTGACGGACGTCTTTCGCGTCCGCCATGGCCGGCGCGATGAACCGCTCGGCGGCGATGCTGTAACCACACCAGTCGGTGCCGAACTGCACGACAGTCTTGCCCTCCAACGAGTTGATCCAGTCGCGGTCGGGCTGTTCAGGTGAATAACCAAGGCTCATGGCCCCAGGCTAGCCGGACGCCCGCGGGTTAACCGAAACCGGCCCGGCGGGCGCCAAAGCGCGCCGCCAGGCCAGCGTCCGATACAACTACCGCTTGGCTACCTGCAACAGGACGGGCTTGGTGACCTCTGCGAAGAAATCGTTGCCCTTGTCGTCCACCACTATGAAGGCCGGGAAGTCTTCAACCTCAATCTTCCAAACCGCCTCCATGCCGAGTTCGGGGTACTCCAGAATCTCGACCTTCTTGATGCAATCCTGGGCAAGCCGAGCGGCCGGCCCCCCAATCGAGCCGAGGTAGAAGCCGCCGTGGCTAGCGCAGGCGTCCGTCACAGCCTGGGAGCGATTGCCCTTGGCGAGCATCACCTTCGAGCCACCCGCAGCCTGGAACTGCTCGACGTACGAATCCATGCGACCAGCTGTCGTCGGCCCGAACGAGCCGGACGCCATCCCCGCCGGGGTCTTCGCAGGGCCGGCGTAGTAGACCGGGTGATCCTTCAAGTACTGCGGCATGCCCTCGCCCGCGTCGAGACGCTCCTTGATCTTGGCGTGTGCAATGTCACGTGCCACCACGACCGTGCCGGTGAGAGACAGCCGGGTCTTCACCGGATGCTTTGTCAGCTCGGCGAGGATCTCGTCCATCGGCTTGCTCAGGTCGATCTTCACCGCCGCGCCCTTGCCGGTAGAGGCCGCACCAACGGCGTCCGCATCGAGCTCGGCGTCGGTGGTCTCGGGCAGATACTTGGCGGGTTCGAACTCAAGCTGCTCGATGAACGCACCTTCGGGGGTGATCTTCGCCAGGCACTGGCGGTCGGCCGAGCAACTCACCGCGATGCCGATGGGCAGGGATGCCCCGTGGCGCGGCAACCGAATCACCCGCACGTCGTGACAGAAGTACTTTCCGCCAAACTGAGCGCCGATACCGAAATCCTGGGTGAGCTTGAGCACCTTCTGCTCGAACTCGACATCACGGAAGCCATGGCCCGCCATCGTCCCCTCAGTGGGCAGCGTGTCGAGGTACTTCGCAGAGGCGTACTTGGCAGTCTTCAACGCCAACTCAGCCGAAGTGCCGCCGACCACGATCGCGAGATGGTAGGGCGGGCAGGCGGCTGTGCCGAGCGAGCGCAGCTTCTCGTCGAGGAACCGCATCATCGAATCCGGGTTCAAGACGGCCTTTGTCTCTTGGTAGAGGAACGTCTTATTGGCAGACCCGCCACCCTTCGCCATGAACAAGAACTTGTAGGTGTTCTCGTGCCCAGGCGCAGTGTCGGCGTACAACTCGATCTGCGCTGGCAGGTTGGTGCCAGTGTTCTTCTCTTCCCACATGGTGATGGGCGCGTTCTGGCTATAGCGCAGGTTCAACCTGGTGTACGCGTCGTAAACGCCCTTGCTGAGCGGCTTTTCGTCCGTCCCCTCGGTGAGGATGTGCTGGCCACGCTTACCCATGATGATCGCCGTGCCAGTGTCTTGACACATGGGAAGGACGCCGCCAGCCGAAATGTTGGCGTTCTTCAGCAGATCAAGCGCGACGAACTTGTCATTGTCGGACGCCTCGGGGTCGTCCATGATTTTGCGCAGCTGGGCGAGGTGGGCCGGACGCAGATAATGCGAAATGTCGTGGATCGCGGTTTCCGCGAGCTTTTCGAAGACTTCTGGGGCCACCTTCAGGAAGGTTCGCCCGTCCGGGCCCTCCACCGTCTCGATACCCTCAGTCGTCACTAACCGCCACGGGGTATCGTCGGCACCGATCGGCAACATGTCTTCATAGAGGAACTCCGCCATCATCACTCCTTTGTCGCTGGCCTGCCCATTTTCCCATATCGTTTCGCGTCGGGGGTAACCGGACGTCGGGTAAAGTCGTAAGACGGGGGTTGGCAGTGCCGCACCCCGAGGAAGGAATCCGTGTTCGGCAAACCGACTCATTCTGGCGTCAACGAAGTAATCAACTCGGGCGCACAGAAACGGCATCCGATCATCGTGTCGCACGGCGGCGTCGCGGTCGGCAGCGTGGCAGCAAACACCTCCCTCGCGATCACCGGCGCTTTGGCGTCGGGCGCCGACTGGGTGAAGTTGGACGTCACCAGTTCGTCCGACGGTGAATTGTTCGCCTTCCACGACGGCTTCGAAGAGGAGTTGCTTGGCGAGGCTGGAGGCAACATCCAGTCGCTATCGTCGGCAGAGATCGCGCAGCTTTCGTACCGCTGGATCAACCGTCCCGGACGCCGCGCCCCCGTCGAAGCGCTGCTTCCGCTGCTCGAACAGTGGCGAGGCGCCGAAGTTGTGTTCGCATTGGACAGGTCGTGGTGGCGATGGCCCGCGATGCTGCGCACCATTGACTCACTCGACATGGCGTCCCAAATCATATTGAAGGTTCCCGCCTGGGAACCTGAAGCGCTTCGTCGATTGGCCGCTCACAAGGTAAAATACCCGACCCTGGTGATCTGCGGTGAGTTTACTGACGTGGAAGACGCTCTCGGTCGCGAAGCCATCAACGTAGTCGGCGCCGAACTAATCGCCCACGACAGCAGTTCGTCGTGGTTCAGAAGCGACACCCTCGACCGACTCCGCGATCTGAATCTTCTGACCTGGGTGAACAGCGAGACGCTGACCACCGGCGTCCCCCTGTTCGGCGGGCACGACGACGAACTTGCGCTCACCGACGGCCCGGACGCCGCCTGGGGCCTTCTGCTTGACCTCGGAGTCGACGCCATCCAAACCGAGTGGCCCTGGCTGGTGCGCGACTACCGGGCGCGACGCCGCGTCCGCTAGTCGACTCTGGTTTCTGTTTCGCCCGTTTTGGGGTGTTGTTGTGCGCCTTCTTGGGGCTGACTTAGTGCTTACTTGGGCTGACTTGGGGCTGACTTGGCGCTTTCTGCGGATCGGTCTAATGCGGATCAGGTGAACGATCTGGATTTCGATACCTAGTGTTGCTATGCATTTGTGTTCGATGTATTCTGGTTCTATGCATCCAGGTTCGATGCATGCTGGAAGAGGAGGGTTGAGATGGCGATCGACAGAGAACTGCTGAAGGGCACGCTGCCGATGCTCGTGCTCAGCCAACTCGCCGCCGAAGAGCAGTACGGCTACCAGTTGATCAAGAATCTCGCCGAGGGTTCCGGCGGGGTGCTCACCTTCAAAGAGGGCACTCTCTACCCGGTGCTCCACGCGCTGGAACGCGACGGCTTGGTCTCTAGCTTCTGGGATGGGCGCGAAGGCGGACGCCGCAGGCGCTACTACGAGATCACTGCGTTTGGCATGGCGAACCTGGAATCCCGCCGGGCTGAATGGCAACGACTGGTGGACGCCGTGGCCGCGATCGCGGAGGTGAAGTCATGACTGCGGTTCCAGCCGAATTCGAGGCTTACGCTCGTGCCGCAACCGCCGGAATAGACGGACGCCGAGAGCGGCTGGACGCCCAAGCTGAGCTGATCGAACACCTGCTTGCCTCGCTAGACGAAGAGATCACTGCCGGGGCAGACCGACGATCCGCCATCGTGGCCGTCTTGGAGCGCATGGGCGACGCGGCTGACGTCGCCGAACCCATCGGGCTGGCTCACACTCCACGTTGGACGCTTGGCGCTGTGCTCAAACTCGTGGGTGCCGCCACCCTCGTCTTCTTCGCAATCTGGCTTGGGTTCTGGCTAGCCAGCTACATCTACTGGAATTAGGGAGGACCATCATGATCCGAATGCTTCGCAAAACCTGGCCTTGGGCCCTCGGGCTTGGCATCTTCTACCTCGCTCCGCTTCCGCTGGCATGGGCGGTTCGGCTTGAAATTGTGGACGCTGTGACCGTCAAAGGTCTTTGGCTCGTGCTCTTAGTTGCGGTCAACCCCGCCGTGACTGTCCTTGCTGCAGGGTTGGTCGGATACCGACACGGGTTCGCCTGGGTGTTCGCCCCGTTGGCAGCCGTGGCTTGGATTCCTGCCATGTACCTGGTTTACAACGATTCCGCGCTCATCTACGGCGTCTTCTACATCGTGTTCGCCCTAGTCGGCCTTGGAGCCGGCGTGTTAGTGCGTTCTCTAGCTCGAAAGTCTCGGCCTGCCTGAGGTGGTGACTCAGTCTGGAGTTGACCCCTTAGGCCCGGCGCGCCCGCACCCGGCCTTCCATGACTTCTTGGCAAAGCTCCACGGTTTCGGGGAGTAGATCAACTCCGAGCACCCGCGCCGATCTGGTCAACCGCGATACCAGCCGATTCACCTGATCGACACTGCCGTGGGCGTGTTCCACCCGGATGCGCTCGCAGATGAGTAACTCGTCCTCTGGTGCTGCCACCAGCCCCCGGTTGGTCGCCCAGGTAGCCAACTCCAAGTCACCTGCCGCGCGAGCGTGCCTCGCCAGCACGAGTGCAGTGTCTCTGATGATCGCGACCATGTCGGAACGCATCTCTTCTGCCCAATGCCACTGGCCGGGGGCGGCGTCGGCCAGCGGAGCGCCCCGCACCAGTTCGAGCGCGAGTCGCAGCCGCTCTGGGGGTGTCCTGGCCACACCTGGCGTTACCAAAGCCTGGAACTGCTCCCAATCGGAGCCAACAGCGTCCGCCAGCGCTATGCGCCCCGAATAAGCCTCCGGCAGGTAGGGATTACCGTCGGCGTCCTCACCAAGCCAGGCGCGCAGCCGACTCATGTTCGAACGCCGCGTGCCGTCGGCGATCATCAAGGAGCTGGCCATCTCTACCGCGGTCGACCCCGGGTGTTCCAGTAGCCAAGCGCAGTACTCCAGGCACTGCCTAGCCGCCCGCTCTGGGGGCGCACCCGCGGCGTCCTGCAGGTCGATTGGGCCCAGCAGTCGCACCCGCGGACCGTTCTCATTCAGCAACGGGTGCAACTCGATGATCCTCACTTCATCGTCCTCCTTCCCCTTCCACCAGGGAGCCGGGTTTGTTGTGGTGTCGCTTGCGGTAAGCAGCAGGTCGACGATGGCCGCCCTGGCGTCGTCGGGGACGCCGTGTGTGGTTCGCACTCGCTGAAGCGCAGTTCGCGATCTGTCGTCGGACGCCGACAGAACCCAGGTTGCGCTGCCAGCGTCGTCCCCCACGGGTAACGCGGCGGCGACCCCGAACGCGGTGTCTGTCAGCGCCGACTCCAGCCGTGCGACCAGGTCGTCACCGGGCACAACCTCGAACAATGCGATCTTGGGACGCCAAGCCTCCGCGACCACCGGGTCGAGCCGTACCGCGTCGTAATCGGCATCGCCGAGCCTGAGTCGGCGCTGCGACGCCCACTTCTCGACTGCCGCGACCGCCCTCGCCTCGTCGGCAATCACAGTCACGGAAGGCCCACCGGCTGCGCGCGCGAACGAATCGTCGGTGGTGACCACCAGCAACTCAAGCTCGTCGTTCCACGGGGCGAAGGTGAGCTCGATCAGCATCGCCGAAAGCGACTCCCGTGCGAGCCCGGCGGCGCGTCCTCTGACCCCCAGGACGCCGGAGGTCGCCAAGTCGATCATGATCAAGGAGCCGTCATCGTCGGCACCCAGCGTGACCAGCGCCGGGTACGCGGCCGGATGATCGATCTGGGGCAGCGACGCCAGCGTCTGCCATCCGACGACCACGCGCCGACCGATTCGAGTGAACCCAGCTGGAAGATCGGCCTCGTCGGCGAACGTGAACTCCATCGAGGTCTCGCCGATGACCGCCTGCTCTAGCCGGGGGGCGGGGTTTCCGCCTGCGAACCAATGGGCTGCCAGGTGGCGAAGCGCTCGCTCGATCAATATCTCGCGCCCGGCAGCTTGCCTGATGCCCATCGCGCTTTCGACTCGCTTTTGGAGCGCGTCAGGGTGAGCGAACCGGCGTCCGGCTGGCCTTGACCTGTCTTTCAGATTGCGCCTGAACGCCACCCCACCCAGCACCATCGAGGCAGCCAATGACGACATGCCTCCAACCAGGGCGCCCACCGCGTCCGATTCGGCGTCGGGGCTCAGAGTGGCGACTGTGGGCGGGTGGGCATCAGGTTCACTGACAGCGGCGCTCGGGGCCGGTGCGGTCACCGGTTCAGGCAAGCTCGGTGGTTCGAGTCGCCTCAACGACGCCGACGACGCTGGCGGAACCCTCGGCGTGGCTTCGCTGATCGATGCTCGCTTCTCAGCAGTTTCCTTGTTGGTCACCTCGGTCGGCTTGCTCGGCTTCTCCGGCGCCGACTCGGGTGCTAAGCGCGGAACCTTCAGCACCCACCCGACGTCGATCTGATCAGGGTTTGCAACGCGAGAACGATTCAATTTGTGGATCTCGGGCCATCTTTCGCCGTCGCCAAGGTGCTTCTTCGCCAACGCGGTCAGCGTGTCGTCCTTGTTCACCTTGACCAGCTTCACCTGATCGGGGATCGACAACCAGGCGTCCACTAGCAGTTCCGCCGTCGGATCATCCGCGAGGTGGGGGTTGGCTGCAACGATTCGGCGCCACTCGCGTCCGTCGTCGTAGTAGCGCTCGGCGAGCGTCCAAAGGTCGTCGCCAGCCGCGACCCGGTGGCCGGGGACCTTCCGCTCAGCCTGGCGTGCGTCCGCTTTGGGTGCGGCAACCGCGTGCGCGAGCTCGGACGCCGAAACCGCCGCTTGAGCGGGCGCGCTCGCCTGAGCGGCGGGCACACTGGACGCCAACGCGGCCGCCAGCAACGCCCCCACTACGAGTTGCGGCATCGCCAGACCAGGTAACCGAATGCGCAACCGTCCAGACGTAAGCCGGGCCACGAGCTCGATCGCGAGCATGGCAATCCACAAACCCCACGCAGCCCAGGCCACCGCAGTGAGCCCAGCCAACAGCAGCCGGATGTCGCCTGGGATCAACAGATCGAGCGAGCCCCAATCGTAGAAACCAACGACGCTCAGCAGCGCCGGTGGCCCGACCACGATCCCTAGTAGCAGCGCAAGTGCTAATGAACGTCGCATCAGGATCTTCCTCTGTAGCGATCTAATACTGATTCGGATTTTGCTTCGACGAGCCGCGGCCCGCTGACACCCGGCACTAGCCCTGACAGTGGGACCAAGCAAGAGACCTCAACGCTGACTGATGCGGGGCGTCCGACCGCGACGGCGAAGCCGGAGGTGTCGACTTTCACTCCCGGGTTGCCCTGGCAGCCCAGCACGGCTAACTCGGACGTCGCCACTGCCCGAGCGTCGGCTAGCGCCAGTGCGGGCTCGCGAGCCAGGGAGGCAGCTCGCGCTGCCGACTCGGCTGCACCGGTGACGACGGCGCGGGTGTGCGCGAGGCGTCCCCCTGCGACTAGAACGCCGATGACTAGCAGCAGCGCGGGAAGGATGATGACGTACTCCACTGCGGCTGCGCCTCGCTCGTCGCGTTTCATGGGACGCTCACCCGCTCGCGAGGACGAGTGGCCGACCCCTCGACGTGCGACTGCCCGACGTCGAAGAACATTGGTACCTGCCCGGAAACGACAGCCCGGACGTCCGCGCCGGACGCGATGACCTTCACCGCGACGCCTTGCACCCCGCTCCGTTCGGCCAGCCTGACGGCGGCCTCTTTCGGGTCGGACGCCGGGTGCAGCCAAGCTGCCTGCTCGGCCGCCAAAACCGCGGCGCTTTGCACCACGCTTCGCCCGTAGAGCCAGATGCCAGCCTGGATGGTGCCCAGCATCGTGAGTAAGACCAACGGCATCAGGATCGCCCATTGCAACGATTCTGAAATGCCCCGTTCGTTCACGTCAACGCGCCCAGCCGGTTCGAGACGAGCGTGGTGACGATGGTGACGATCGTGATCGCCACCGCGGCGGCTCCGGCGAGCAGGATCGCGTTCTCTGTCGACTGCGAAAGCCCGCGCTCATCGCGCTCGCCATGCTCGTGCGCGGCGACGAGGATGCCGACGAGGCGGTGCCAAATGGTGTTCATTTCTTTCTCCTTTCGTCAGGCCCCGATGAGCCTGAGCAGGGGTGGTATTAGGAAAAACAGCCCGAAGATCATGCTGGGGATAACCATGAAGAAGGTCATGCGCTCCGAGACCTCTGCGGCCGCGATCTTCTCTGCGGTCAGGTGCGCGTCGCGCAACTCTTTGCCGCGGGCGCGCAGCGGTTCGGCCAGGGACGCGCCCGTGTCGTCGAGGCGCATGACGTCGGCGAGGTCGACCAGCGCAGGGAGTTCGAGGCGGCGTCCGACATCTCGAAGCTCGGTGTACGGCATCCGTTGTTCGAGACGCGCGCGATCCAACGCGGCCCTGATCGTGGCGAAGATGGCGACGTCGGACAGCTCGGCTGCGGCGTGAAGCGCCTGGGTCGCGGAACGGTTCGCCAACCGCTCAAGGGTCACCAGGTCGAAGAAGGTGAGCAGCGATTCGGTGGCGTCCGATGTGGTCTCGTCGGCGGCCCGCCGCAGCAGCACGTCCGGCAAGACGAACCCGACGACGAGGCCGACAAGGCTGAAGACCGCAGGGATCCCGGCGGCCGGGGTGCGCATAACCCACAGCCCAATTCCGACGCCGAGCGGCAGCAGGAAGCCGATGCTGGCGAACGCCAGTTTCAGCGTGTAATGGCGGGTCAGGGTGCGTCCGCGGAGCTGAAGCTGACGCTGCAACGCCGGTGTGACGGCCACCGGACGACGCCTGAGCCACCACGCCCCGAGCCTGTCGGTGTGCTCGACCGGCCCGGTTTCTTCAGTTGGGAGCTCCCCCGCGTTTAGGGACGCCAACGCGTCGGCAAGTTGGGGGTGTTGGGGACGAAACGCCGACGCGATCAGCCAGAACCCGAGCCCGATGAGCATGCCGGGGGCCACGATCGCAAGCGTGTTCATGGCGCCTCCCGTAGGATTCGCTCGCGGTGTCTGGGCAACGTCATGCGCCGAAGGAATGCCAGCGACATCACGTAGCCAGTGACTAGGACGGCCAGGATCACCTGCCCAACTCCGGTGCCGAACGGGGTGAAGAATTCGCGGCTGAAGATCATCGCCAGAACCAGAACCGAGGTGGTCACCATCGTCACTTGGCGTACCACGACCCTAGGTTTGGAGCGTTCGGCTTCGATCTCTCGCAGGGCTCGCAAACGCTCCTGGATCGAATCGGCCAGCGCGGTTAGGGTTGCGGTCGCACCGATGCCTCCCCGGTCGACGGCCAAGATCAGACTGGCGATCACCGCGTCGGCGTCCGCACTGTCCAACTCGTCGGCGAGTGCCCGCAAGGCCTGCTCCGGCGTCCAGCGGTCGTCCAATCGCCGAACCAAAAGAACCAACGGGTCGGTCAACGGCGGCGAAACCTGCCTCACCGAGAGCCGCAACGAATCGATGATCGACTTACCTGAAGCCATGGTGGCGGTCATGATCCGAACCCACCGGTCGAGGGATTGAAGCAACTCGATGTCAGTTTGCGTCGGTTCGCTCAACAGCTTCGGTAAGCCGAGCGCCGCGACCGGAACCACCACCAGTAAGAGTGGCCAACCGGTGTACCAGGTAGCCAACAAAGTGATGACGGCCAACACGGACCACCGGATGAGCGTCCGCTGGTCGAGGTTATCCACAGAAACTGTCCACAACCCTGTGGACGAGCGCGGTGTCGTCTCGGGTAAGGCCCCCCGCCACCAACCCACCAAGACCAGTACGCCGGCAAGGGTGAGCATCACCGAAAACACAGCCAGCAGTTCGGTCATCGCGACCCCCAGTTCGGCATGAACGATTCGAGTTCGGCCAAGAAGTCGGCCTCTGGGTGGAACACCTCCGGGCTGGTTGCCGTCGCCGCCCGATAAACCAGGTGGCTCACAGGTCGGTTGCCCTCGACCGCGCCGGTCAGCCGTCGAACCTCTGCCACCCGCCTGGTGCGGACGCCGCCGCGCCAAGTGTCGTCAGTCAACTGCACGTACACGAGCAGGTGGATGTGTTGAGCGATCTGGCGGAACGCCTCGTCCACGCTCAACACCCCACCTTGGGCCACCCGCGAGGCCAGCCTGTCCATGGTGGACGCCGCCGAGTGCGAGTGCGTCGTGCTGAGCGTGCCAGCGCCCGAGGTCATCGCCTCGAACATCGCGCCGGCCTCACTGCCGCGCACCTCGCCGACGACTAGCCGAGACAGGTTCTGTCGCAACGCCTCGGGGATCAGGTCGGCCACCGTGAACTCGCCCAGCGCCCGCCCATCGACACGCTCCCCCAGCCCCACCCGGGCTTGAAGGGCGAGCATGTTGCGCCGATTCGGCTGAAGGTGGGTCAGCAATTCGTAGTCGGTTTCGAGGGTGCCGAACCGCTCGTTGTCGGGGATCGCGTCGATCAGCGCCCGCAGCAGCGTCGTCTTGCCAGCCCCTTGGTCGCCGGAGATCACGATCGACTTGCGCGCCAGGATGGACGCGTACAACAGCCGGGCGACTTCCACCGGCAGCATGCTGCGGGCGACCAACCCGGGCAAATCGATGCTGGTGAGAATGTGCTGCCTGATCGTGACCGATGGGCGATAGGCCAACCCGAACCCGATCGCGTGCAGCCGAAATCGGTCGCCCAGCGCGAGCGTCATCGTCGGATGGGCGTCGTCGAACGGACGCGATGGCTGCACCGACTCCCCCAGAAAGCGCACCGCCTCGACAAGTTCGGAGTCGCTGTCGGCGACGGGCGGGTGCTCCTCGCGGCGCCCATCCCCATACTGGACGACGACCGAATCGCACCCGTGAATCTCGATGTTCTCGGCGTCCGGAATTTCGAACAGCGGCTGCAAACGTCCGTAGCCGAAGATGGCGTTCTCGACGGCGCGGGCGTAGTCGCGTTCGGTTTCGATCGGCCACAGGTTGCCGAGTTGGCTCTGCTCGTCGGCATAATCGCGGATGACTCGGCCGACGGTGGCACGACCGGCCAGCCGGCGGTCGGTGTCGCCCATGGTCAAGCCCGTTTGTTCGGTGTGTGCTTGCATCTCGTCGGTGAGCGTCTCGGACGCCTTGCGGCGCAGCGCGACGACCAGCCCCCAGTCGATCTGCTCGGGTTGCCTGGCTCGAGCCGGAATGTGTGGCACCTGGCTCGCCGGGATCGGGAACTCCTCGGTTGCTGTGAACAGCGGCACCTCTGCCAATCGCCTCATGCCGAAACCCCCAGTGAAATCGACTCGTCGAACACCGCAAACGCTCTCGCGGCTCGCGCGTACGAGCGGGCAAGCGGTTTTGCTGCCCAGTTGGAAGCCAACCGCTGGCCTTGGGCTAGCTCTTCGGCAGCCACCGGCTGCCAGTCAACCTCTGCGAGAACGGGGACGCCGAACTGGTCTGCGATCTCACCCGCCTGGTAAGGACGCCCAGGCCCAATCAAAATCAGGCCAACGCGTCCGATGCCCGACTGGTCGACAAGCATCGGCAGGTAGAGCCTCAGCGCGGCGAGCGCCGGCAGCGACGTCCGCGTCACGACGCCCACCTGATGTGCGGCTTCGACCAAGCCGTCCGGCAACCCGTGACGCCCCAGGCGTCCGGCATCCACGATCGAATCGAAGGGCGCGTCACGCAGTGCGCCGCCGAATGCGCCCCAAACCCCGGCGAACGAGTCGATCGCCTGCAGGTGGGCAAACCCCGGCAGGAAGTGCCTGACTGCATTGCTTGCTGGCTCGCGGCTCGGGGGTTCGGGGAGTTCAATCCGATGGTCGGTGATCGCCCCGACGAGATCGGCCATCTCGCGGTGCGCTCTCGCAACCGCCAATAAGCCGGGGCCGTGAGCGGCTTGGCCGCGTAAATACCCGGCGAGCAGCGACTGCGAAGGGTTGGTGTCGGCGTCGACTAGCAAGACGTCTTTTGGCCAAGCCAACGCGAGACCGAGCGCGGTCAGGGTAACGCCGGGAGCGCCGGCGGCGCTTGCCAACACGATCGTCGTCACGGAGCGTCCCCCTGGCGAACGAGCGCCAATCTGTCGGTCGCCGACAGCCTAGCCACCGCCTCTGCGCTTTCGTTGGGAGCCAGCACGTCAACCACGACGGTGCCATCGGGTTGGGTGGCGGGCTCCGAGGCGATGGTCGCGGGGACGCTTTCCAGCAGTTCGGCGTCAGTTTCGGACGCCTGGGGCTCGGCCAACGCGACCACCAGAACCGGCGACCCCGGATTCAACCCAGAAGCCGGAAGCCGCCCCGACGCCAACCGCAAACCCACCCTGGCCATACCCGATGGAATCTCGGGCGCGCCCACCGACTCAGACACCAGCAGCGAGCCACCAGGCAGGTCGGTGGCGGCAACCTGCCCAATTAGAGAGGACGCCTGCGCCGCCGGCACCGTCGACAGCCCCAAAGAACGGTTCACTGACACCACAGTCAAATCGGAGGCAGCAACGGTCTGGCCGCGGTGAATAGTCCGGGTGACGGCGAGCACGTCTTCGGACGCGACCAACGAATTTATGGAAAACGACGTGCCCAGCCCACCCAGCGTGACCACCATCACGCCAGCAATCAGCCAGCGCGGATGCCGTTTCAACCTCATTTGGGCGCGAGAGGGTACGGACGCAGTAGGACTTGTCATCTGATGTCGCCTTCGTCTGGATACAAGACGCAGACCCCGGGGGTGGGTTTGCAATAGGGACTGTAGGCGAAGGCACTGACAATCGTCGAGAGTGTCCAATAACGCCTGTGGATAACTCGAAACTGCGTTTGGGTGGCACCCGACCGTCCACAGTTTGCAATCTTGTCTGGAGCACCAAATCGTCCAGTAGAGTGACCGGCGACTAAAAATCCTCTCGCGACAAGGACGCCTGCAATGGATCGGCCACCCAGTTCTCACGTCTCCGTTGACGTCATCACGCTGCGGTACAACCCCGAATCCCGCGAAGTCGAGATCGCGGTGGCGCCACGTCAGCGCGAACCGTACCTCGGACGCCTTGCGCTGCCCGGCGTCCTACTCTGGGAAGGCGAGCGGCTTGCCGACGCCGCCCAGCGCGCCGTCCGCGAGAAGCTCGGTTTCGACCATGTGGACGCCTTCGGCCAGTTGGAAGTTTTCGACGAACCGACCCGCGACCCGCGCGGCTTCACCATGTCGGTGGCTATGTGGGCCGTCGCCAACGGGGACGCCCAGTGGTTCCCGATCGGTGCGATTCCGGAGTTGGCGTTCGACCACGAGTCGATCGTGACGCACTGTCGTCCGATGCTGGTCGACAAACTGTGGCGCGACCTGCAGTTTACGCGCGCGTTGACTGGACCGTCGTTCCCGGTTTCGGCCGCGGTCGGGCTGACGCACTCACTTTCCGGGGTCGCCCCCGACCGAGGCAACCTCAACCGCCGCCTGGCCGGGATCAAGGGCTTGGGAATCAGCCACAAGAGGGTCGTCCTAGGACGCGGACGCCCAGGAACCCTATGGGAGTGGGACGCCGAAGAGCCTGCGCTCTAGGTTCCGGCCTGCTCCGGCGGCCTGCTCCGGCAGCCGTCTCCCGAAGCGGTGCGACACCCATCACCCCTATGCGCTCCCACGAGGGCTAATGTCGGGGTATGGCTTTTCTTCCGGTCACTCGCATCCAGGATCCTCGGTTGGCACCGCCTCTTCGTTGGGGAATTCTCGCTCCCGGTTTCATTGCCACCGCGTTCGTGGACGCGCTGGCCAAGCACACCGACCAGGTCGTCGTGGCGTGCGGCTCCCGGTCGCTGGCCCGCGCCCAGATGTTCGCCGCCACTCACCGCATTGCCCGCGCGTACGGAACTTATGAGCAATTGGTCACCGACCCGGAGGTGGACGCCGTCTACGTCGCCTCCGTCCACAGCCGTCACGCCGAGCACGCCCTGATGGCGATCGCCGCCGGCAAGCACGTATTGGTCGAGAAGGCGTTCACCCAAACCGCCGCCGAGGCAGAGACTGTCGCCAAAGCCGCCCGGAACGCCGACGTCACCGCGATGGAGGCCATGTGGACGCGGTTCCTGCCGCACATCGACGTCGTCCGTCAGTCGCTCGCCGATGGACTTCTCGGTGA
>CAYMMF010000004.1:30876-35738 GCA_964391475.1 uncultured Propionibacteriaceae bacterium
TTCATCGGCTACCGCACGCGGACGGTGCGCTATCGGGCGTTCATGGTTTCGGGCTTCTTCATGGGCATCGCGGGCGGCCTCGGCGCGCTCAATGTCGAGATCGTCACGGCCGATCACGGGCAGGCGTTCGCAGAGGACGCCTCGCATCGGCTCTATGATCCGGACGCCGCGGGCGGCGCAATGCTCGATCTGGGGGTTTACCCGGTGTCGTTCGCGCACTTCGTGTTGGGGACGCCAACCCGAGTCGCATCCCGCGTGACTAGGGCGTTCACCGGCGTCGACCGTCAGGTTTCTGCGGTGTTCGACGGCTACGAGAACCCTAATTCCCATGCTTTGATCAACACCACGTTGGCTGCCAAGACGCCAACCACCGCCACGATCTCGGGCACGTTGGCTCGCATCGAGATCCCCGGGCCGTTCTACGCACCCCAGCAGATCCGGCTGATCACCCGCGAAGGGGCTGTCGCAGAGAGCGCGCCCCCGACGATCCACGCCCACGAAGGGCTCTGTTTCGAAGCCGCCCATTTCGCGTCGCTGGTCGCGCAAGGACGCCGCGAGTCGCCGCTTCTTCCGCTGGACGAGTCGATCGCCATCATGGCGCTGATGGGGCAAATGATCGGCTAGCCCGCCTCCGCTTGCCCATTTCGGCTGCTAAGCGCACATTTCTGAACTTCGGAAGGTTTCCGCTCGTCGGGACGCGCCGACGTCCCGTGGCGGCAACCGGCGAACGCTCACGTACCATGGATTGATGGGATCGCATCGAAACACCGCAATCAGCTTCCTGGCTGTTCTGGCACTCAGCTTGTCTGCGTGCGCGACCCAACCTGCGGCCGTCCCCGCCCCTCCGGCGGAGGCTCCTGCTGCGCAGCCCGCCGCCCCCACCACGCCGGACGCCAAACCGGCGCCTGCCGCGTCCCCCACGAAAGTCAACTGGCCAGCGCCACAAGAGTCGAAAGGTGAGGCGTCCGACGACGAATCCGCGGTGGTCTCACTGGGCGCCAAGAACACCCGCAAGGTGGTGGGCGTCGACTGCTCGAAGAAGAAGTGCGTCGCGCTCACCTACGACGACGGCCCAGGGCTTTACACCGAAACGCTGCTGAAGCATCTGGCTAAAGAAGACGCGAAGGTGACCTTCTTCATGGTGGGGCAGATGGCGAAGGCGCGTCCCGAAGTTGTGAAAAAGGTGGCGGCGCAGGGCCACGCGATCGCGAACCACACCTGGAACCACCCGGATCTGAGGCGGCTCAGCCTCGCCGGGCAGAAGAAGCAGGTGAACGACACTAGCAAGCTCCTGCAAAAGTTAAGCGGGCAGCCCGTGACGATGCTGCGCCCCCCTTATGGTGCGTACAACTCCAACACCAAGAAGTTGGGCGTGTCGCTCATCATGTGGGACGTCGACACCAACGATTGGAAGACCCGAAGCACCTCCCAGACGATCAAGCGGGCGTTGGCGGGTGTGAAGCCGGGTTCGATCGTCTTAATGCACGACATTCACAAGCCGACGGTGGACGCCGCTCCGAAGCTGATCAAAGAGCTGAAGAAGCGCGGCTACACCCTGGTGACAGTGCCGCAGTTGCTGGGCAGCGCCAAGGCCGGAAAGGTCTACACCGACAAGAAGTAACCACTCCCCAGGCGACACCCCCACACTGGCAACCGGGTCGCTCTCTCGTACCATGGGTTCATGAAGTGCTTCCGGACTAGGGCCGTAACGACTCTCGCCTCGATGGCACTGCTGGCTGCGTTGGGGCTAAGCACTTCGGCGTGCACCGCCCAATCTCAGTCCCCAAACGGGTCGGAGGTTGAACCACAAGCCCCCCAGCTGAGTTCGGACGCCGCCCCGCAAGCCGCAGCCGACGTTCGGCTGGGCGTCCCCCCTCCGACGGCCACGCCGATCCAACTCGCCTGGCCGAAACCGCAAGTGGATTGCACGATCGCCAAGTGCGTTGCGCTGACCTACGACGACGGCCCAGGCAAACACACCGAAGAACTGCTCGACCACTTCGCCGACGCAGACGCCAAAGCCACGCTGTTCATGCTGGGCAAGAACGCAAAGTCCCGGCCCGAGGTGGTCAGACGCGCAGCCGCGGAAGGTCACGCGATCGCGAACCACACCTGGGATCATGCGAACTTGCGCACCCTGAGCCGAACCAAACAGAAGGCCCAACTCGACAAAACCGCCTCGCTTTTGCGTGAGTTGAGCGATCAGCCGGTGACGATGATGCGCCCGCCCTACCTTGCATTCAACGACGAAACCGTTCGGCTGGGGTTCGCGGTCGTCCTTCAAGACGTGAACACCAAGGATTGGCAGACACTCAACACCTCTACTACCGTCAAGAAAGTGTTGGACGGCGTCCGGCCAGGTTCGATCGTGCTGATGCACGACGTCCACAAGTCGACGGTGGACGCCGCACCCGCCATTTTGCGGGAACTCAACAAGCGCGGCTACCACATGGTGACCGTGCCCGAGCTACTCGGCGAACCTGAGCCCAACAAGCTCCACTTCCGTCAACGCTGATGATCAAAATCACCACTGAACCGACTTCCCAAGCCCCGGGTAGAGGTCGATGTCAGTTCTAGTTGAAGCGCTACTGATCGGGTTGGCGGTTGGCGTGGTCGTCGGGGCGCTGGGCGCTGGCGGTGGGATCCTGTCGATACCCATCCTGATCTACCTGCTCGGCCAAAGCCCGCACGCGGCGTCGGCAAGTTCGCTCGTCATCGTCATGGCGACAGCCCTGACCAGCCTGCCACACCGGATCCGGCGACGGCACGTCGAGTGGCGGACGGGGTTGTTGTTCGCCGGGTTCTCTGTGGCGGGGGCGTTTCTGGGGTCGCGATCGTCGATGCTCGTGTCGGGTGAGGTGCTTTTGGTGCTGTTCGCGGTGCTGCTGGTCGCGTTCTCAACCCTGATGGCCAGGCGCGGGTTCGCGCTTCGCCGCTGGGAGTCGGGCCAGGGGCGTCCCGAATCGGCGGCGGACGAGCCGGGCGTCCGGTGGGGACGGGTGGCGGTTGCCGCCACGGCAACCGGTTTCATCACCGGGTTCTTCGGAGTCGGCGGCGGCTTCATCGTGGTGCCAGCGATGGTATTCGCCCTCGGACTCGGAATGCGCCGCGCCGCTGGCACATCGCTGATCGTGATGATCGTGGTGACAGTGGTCTCACTGCTGTCGCGAATCGGGACGCCGGTCGTCATCGATTGGCCCCTAACACTGCTGTTCACACTGGGCAGCGCGCTGGGAGGCATCATCGGCGGGCCGCTCTCATCACGCGCCAAACCGTCGACGCTAGCCCTGCTGTTCGCGTCGCTGATGGGTGCAGTGGGGGTCTTCATGCTGATCCAAAACCTGCTGCTTCGCTGATCACGGCGCCGATTGGCCATGGTGGCGCGCCGGGGTGCCCAGGTATCCTAGGAGTGGTGCCCGAGCGTCCTCACCGGGCAATCCCCGTCCGGACGAAGGGGGTCTCTCGATGAAAAGATTGACAACAAAACTCCGCAGGATAATTCGGTTACCCAAGTGCTGCCAGCCCCCCGCCGCGCCCACCGGATTAACTGCTGTTACAGGTGGTGGCAGTGGCGAGGTCCAACTCACATGGGATCCACTGCCCGCAGATGAATCGGTAGTGCAATACCGCGTCTACCGCCGGAAGAGCCGCGGAATCTACTACCTACTCGCGGTGGTCACCCCCAAAGCGCTCGGACTGCTCGAACCAGACCGGCTAGGCATTGTGGATGCACCCGACTACTGGCCGTGGCCAACCGGCGCAGACCCGACAGCGGAACGCTGCTACGCCGTGTCCGCGCTCTCGGCCAAAGGCTTGGAAGGCCCCATGTCACCGCTCGCCTGCGCAATCGGGTTGTGACCGCGGCCCGAATGTGACCGCAGCCAACCGGCGGCGTAGGCGTCCGAAAATCAGAGGAAGCCGTCCGCGATCGCCTTACCCAACCCTGGGTAGAGCGGCAACCGCGGAATCAGCGTCGCCTGAACGGTGTGGTACAAGTCGGGCTTACCGGCCCAGATACCGGTGTCGGGCTTGTTGTCGGGCGTCAAAGAGTGGTGCCAACTGCCGCGAACCCGGTCGAGCACGAACTGGTCGATGTAATCCCACCATTGGGCGTAGACGAGGTCGAAGCGGGGCTCGCCGGTTCGGCGTCCGAGCGCGGCAGCCGCGCAAACCCCCTCTGAGACGACCCACCACAGCCGGTCGCGGGTGACAGGGACGCCGTCGAAATCCGTGGTGTAGACGAAACCGGGCTCGCCATCGGCGGCCCACCCGTCGGCGATAGCCTGATCAAACAGGCTTGTCGCCGCAGGGAGCAGTGAATGCCCGCCCTCAATGTTGGACGCCGCAAGCGCCGCCTCAAGGTGCAGCAGCAGCCGCGACCACTCCAACGCGTGGCCGATCGTGGCGCCGTACGGTTTGAACGGATCGTCGGGGGCGTCGACGTTGTAATCAAGCAGCGCCGTCGCGTCGGCTGCGTAGTGCTCGGGGAGGCGCCAGTCGTGAGCGGCGGCCTGTGAGATGAAGAACTTGGAGATCCTCAGCGCGCGCTCGAGCCACGCCTCGTCGCCGGTGGCGTCGAACGCAGCAAGCATCGCCTCAACCCCGTGCATGTTCGCGTTGGCGCCCAAGTAGTCGTCGGCGACAGAGAAAGCGCGGTCATATCCGTCGCGGAGAAGCCCCAACTTCGGATCATAGTAAGCACCAGCGACAATCGCGGTGGCCTCGTCGAGAACGTCCCTCGCGCCATCGAGACCAGCGTGCAGCGCGGTCGAAGCCGCCATCAAAACGTGAGCATGGTCGTACGCCGACTTCGAATCGTCGGTCACCTTGCCGCCAGTCACCTCGTGGAACCAACCGCCGTG
>CAYMMF010000004.1:35838-40369 GCA_964391475.1 uncultured Propionibacteriaceae bacterium
GCGCCCGCAGCCAAAGACCGCAGATCGGCGTCCGGCAGCGACGCGCGGACGCAACCCTGCCAACCGAACGCGAGCTTCGACCACGCTGACGTGGGCCGCAGCAGTTCGATGACAAGCAGAGTACCGCCGGGACGCAACGCGCGAGCCATTTCGGCGAACGCGGTGGGCTGGGAGTCGGCTTCGACGTGGTGCAAGACGAGGCTGGTCACCACTTTGTCGAAAGATTCGCTAGCCAGCGGGATGTCGGTGATGGACGCCTGGAGGTACCGCTCGTTAGGCCCAGCCTGAGATTTAGCGTACGAAACCGCGGACGCCGACGGGTCGATCCCGATCACGGACCCTCCGGGAGCGACGCGACGGACGACACGGCGTCCCAACCATCCGCTGCCGGAACCGGCGTCCAGCACTCGCTCGCCCGGCTTGGGATCAAGCAGATCAATCAGAGGTTCGTAGGCGGCCTTGCGGCGTCCGGCGAATAGGATCGCGAACACCGCGTCCACCATCCGCTCGAACATGTGCGCCATTGAGAAAGTGTAAACGATCCACGATTTGAGCCCCATGGTCCAGATCGAGTAATGTGTGGCGGTGCCCCCTGGGGCTGCGGGCCTATAGCTCAGACGGTTAGAGCGCCGCCCTGATAAGGCGGAGGTCACTGGTTCAAGTCCAGTTAGGCCCACCACGAAAAACCCCCTCCCACTAGGGAAATGCAAATCCTCACACCTCCGTGTGTAGCTTCCGTGTATCTTCGCGGGCCGCTCTAGTGCGCCTCTGACGCCCCTTCGGCGTGCCCCAAGCAGCCTTCAACTGGCCTCTGCGCCTGTCTCAACGCTGCCCTTGCGATGCCGGTTTCGGCCCTCGTGGCCGCTGAGGGCTCTCCATGGGGCTTTGGGATGACGAGAGCTGTCATCGCGGAGGGTGGGTCCGATGGTCGAGTCGGTGGGGTTGGCGCTGGGGCATCTGCGGAACGCGGCGTCGGGGCTGCTGGCGGTGGAGGATCCGACGGGCGAGGGCCCGTTCGTGTTCGCGGAGTGCCTCGAGGTTGAGGGGCTGCTGGGCAGCCTGGGCGTGGCCCCGGTGTTCGTGCCGGAGGGGCTGTCGCCGGCTGAGTCGTTGGCGGCGGCCTGCGAGCTGGTGGACGCGGCGCAACCCCCGGTGCCGCTCGGGGTGTGGGCGGCGGTTCAGGGTCTCCGCGCTCGGGTGGGGTCGTGAAGACCTCGGTCGGCGACCTGCTGTCGGGGGCGGACGCGTTGGCGCGGCACCTGGTGCGCCGGCTTGCGGCCGGCACGTCCAGCGCTGAGCTCGACAGTGTGGTGGCCGCGTGGCCGGCACTGGCAGCGTCGGCGGTTCGGCTGGTCGACGCTCTCCCGCTGCCGCCCGACGCGGAGTCGGGGCGCCTGCGGCGGGCGCTGGGCGGTTTCGCGGCCGGCCGCTCCCAAACGCGACAGGTCATCGGCCCGATCCAGATCCTGCCGCCGTCGAGATCGCCATGCGCTTGGGTGCCGCGGCGGACCTGCTGGTGGGCGTCCCACGCGCAGCCTCGCTCGAGGACGTGTCGGCGGCGCGGCAGCTTCGGGCCGCGGCCATGGCGCCGGTGCACGCGGTCGCCCGGATCAGCGCGGCCGCGGGCCGCGCGGGCGGGCTCGACCTGTGGGTCGTCAACGCCTTGTGGCGGATCGCCGAAGCGACCGACGGGTCGGCCGTTCTCGGGGGCCAGGGGTGGGGCCGCTACGCCGACGTGGCGGCGGTCCGCGGCGACGACACGGTGCTGGACGCGGTGGTCGCCCGCTGGTTCCGCGTCACGACGGGCGCCCTGGCCTCCCGGCTCACGGTGACCGGCCGCAGTCTGCTGACCGCCGCCGGTGACTGCCTGATCCTGACCGCCGCGGCCGCCACCACGCTGACCGCGGCCGCGGAGCTGGGGCAGCTCGACCGCACGACGGCACGAACAGCGCTGGGCCCGCTCGCAGCGTCGCACCAGGCCTGGCGCGCCGTCGCCCGGTGGCCGGCCGGCGTTCGCCTCGACGGGGAACACCCCGGCGAGCAGCTGGCGGCCTCCCGCGAGCTGCGGCAGCGGGTCACGGACCTGCTGCGTGACGGCGGGGACTGGCGCCCCGCGGCCGCGCTGCATCAGGAGGTGCCGCTCGACCAGCTGCTGACGACGATGCGACGGACCCTGCACACGGTCGCCAACGTCGCGGTGGCCCACTACGAGGCCATGGACGCGCTGGTGCGTGGCCCGGGACGACTGTGGATCGCCCCGGCCGCGATGGCCGACCGGGCGGAGCGCAGCAGAACGATCCTCGAGCACGGACGCCGCGGCGGCTTCGTGCCAATGCCTGCCCAGGAACCGACCGCGTGGCTCCTCCTGGACAACGCCCGGGCGGCACTCACCTCCTCGGTTGAAGCCACGGCGGCCCTTGATCGCACCGCCGGACTGCGCGGACCGTCGACTGACGCCGACCCCCAGCAACCCGAACGCCTCCAGCCGCGTGCCCGCCGTGCCCACGAGGAGCCCATCAGACTCAGCGCGCTCCCAGCCGACCGGATGGCGCCGCGCCCATGACCGCCTCGACATGGCCGGACGCCTGGGCCCTGACCGGCGCCATCAGCCCCCGCGTACTCGTGCGCGCGGCCGCCACCGACCCGGCCGGAGCGGTGCTGAACTCCTACCCGCTCGTCCACCCGATCAGCGGCCACCAGCCGCGGACCCCGTGGGCGGTCCACCTCGCCGATCGCGACGGCCGGTTCCGGCTCCTGTGCTTCGACCTGGACGCCAAAGTGTCAGCCCCGGCCGCGCAGAGCTGGCCGTGAACTTCTGGAGCGTGGACGTCCTCGTCCGCTACGCCCACCTGGGCGCTGGCGTCGCCCAGCTCGACGATCGCCGCGTCCGCACCTACGAACCCGACCGCCTCGACGAGGCTGCCGGCGACGTCCTCGCGGGCGGGCTGCTCACCCTCGACCGCGCCGCCGACGCCGCCCAGACCGTCGGACCCTTCGACCAGGCCACCGCCCGGGCCTACCTGCACGGCGAAGAGGTCTGGGACAGCCGCCTCCTGGTGTGCGCCCCCGGCGACACCACCCCGGCGCTGGCCGAGCTGATCAACCTGATCACCACCCAGCCGGCGACCACCACCGCTTGCGCCGTGCTGGCCCTGCCCGGCGCCAGCCTGCCCGGCGGGTGGACCGTCACCCTGGACGCCAACCGCACCCTCCGCGTCGACGTCGACGCGATCCCCACCCTGACGTGCGTCGAGCTGCCCGAGGACGACGCCAACGGCTGCGCCCTCCTGCTCGCCCAGGCCGACGACCGCACCGACATCGAGATCCCCGCCCTCGTTGACGACACGCGGCCCCCCACCGACCTCGCCGGCCAACTGCACCCCGACCTCACCCTGCCGCGCGACGTCGCGTCCCTCGAACCGGCCACCAGCCTGCTCCCCGGCCCGGACGCCGCCTACCTCCGGGTCGCCGCCACCACCGCTGACGACCTGGCTGTCCTGGCACCTCAGGTCCCCGACCACGTGAGCCGGGCCGTGGCCGACGCCGACCCCACCCTCGACGATGACCTCGCCGCCTGGTTCGACGACCACTGCCCGCTGCCCCGACTCACCGTCCTCGGACCCGTCGCCCTGCGCGTCGCCGCCACCGGATCGCGCACCGCCGCCCAAGGACGCCAACCCCAACTGCTCGACATGCTCGCCTTCCTCACGACCCGCGCCCACGGGGCCACGACCGCCGAGATGTCCCAGGCCATCAACACCCCCGAGCAGCGCGTCCCCAAGAACATGTCCATCCTGCGCGAATGGATCGGCAAGAACCCGCGCACCGGCCGGCCCCACCTACCCGACGCCCGCCACACTCAAGCGGCGTCCCTGCGCGGACAGTCCACCTACCAGGTGGAAGACCTCCTCGTGGACGCCGACCTGTTCCGACGGCTCAGGACCCGCGCCCAGACCCGCGGAACCCACGGCCTGGACGACCTCGAACTCGCCCTCTCACTGGTCACCGGACGCCTCTACGACCAACTGCGCTCCGAGGGCGGCACCTGGCTCCTCGAGGGCGACCGGCACGACCACATCCTCGAAGCAGCCATCGTCGACGCCGCCCACCTCGTGGCCGTCGGCCGGCTCCAGCAAGGCGACATCGAGGCCGCCCGAGCCGCCGCCGAGACCGCACAGCGCGCCGTCCCGCACGACGAGATCTCCCAACTCGACCTTGTCGCCTGCCTCACCGCCGAGGGCAAGCACGCAGCCGCCGAGCAGCACCTCCGCGAGACCGTGCGCAACCGCAGCGACGACGACCTCCCCAGCCCCACCGAACGCCCAGAACGCACCGACGACCTCATTATCGAACACGCCTGGTTCACCCGCACCAAGCGCTCAGTCGGCTGACGCGGGGCGAAGTGGGCCGTCGGGGAGTGTGACAAGGCAGGGGCCCCCAAGACCTGCGATCGTCGCCCCCGCACGCCCATGGCTCGAGAACAGGACGTTGGACTCGAAGGGCGTGAGTTCGCGCACATGCCCAGTAGCGG
>CAYMMF010000005.1:0-5645 GCA_964391475.1 uncultured Propionibacteriaceae bacterium
CCTCGTTCGCGAGGGCGAGGTGCTGATCGTCGACGAGTTCACCGGACGCACGCTCGAAGGACGCCGCTATTCCGAAGGTTTGCACCAGGCGTTGGAGGCCAAGGAATCCGTCGAAATCAAGGACGAGTTCCAGACTCTTGCCACCATCACGTTGCAGAACTACTTCCGGATGTACGACAAGCTCGCCGGCATGACCGGTACGGCCAAGACCGAGGAGAGCGAGTTCCAGAAGATCTACGGGTTGGGCGTCCTACCTATCAGGACGAACCGGCCGATGATCCGCAAAGACCAGCCCGATCTCATCTACCGAACCGAAGAGGCTAAGTACGACGCGATCGTCGATGACGTTGTGGTTCGCCACGAAGCGGGCCAGCCGATGCTGATCGGTACCGCTTCGGTGGCCAAGTCGGAGGTGATTTCGGCACGTTTGAAGCGCGCCGGCGTCCCCCACGAAGTGCTGAACGCCAAGAACCACGAGCGGGAGGCGTCCATCGTGGCGCTTGCCGGACGCAAGGGAGCCGTCACCGTGGCTACCAACATGGCTGGCCGCGGAACAGACATCATTCTCGGCGGAAACCCGGAATTCCTCACCGACGCGGTGGTGCGGGATCGCGGAATCGACCCCACCGAAGACCCAGAGCGGTACGAGGAGGAGTGGAACGCGATCCTGCCCGAGATCGAGGAACAGGTCGCAGACGAGCACGACGAAGTCGTCGGGTTGGGCGGGCTGTACGTGATCGGCTCGGAGCGGCACGAGTCGCGGCGAATCGACAACCAGTTGCGAGGTCGATCAGGACGCCAGGGCGACCCTGGAGAGTCGCGGTTCTACCTGTCGTTGGCGGACGACCTGATGCGGTTGTTCAAGGGAGACATGATCGAGCGGATGCTGCTGGCACTGAAGATCCCAGACGACGTTCCCATCGAGCACAAGCAAGTTTCCAAGGCTGTTCAAAGCGCCCAGGAGCAAGTCGAATCTCAGAACTTCGAGATGCGCAAGAACGTCTTGAAGTACGACGACGTCATGAACCGGCAGCGCCACGCAATATACGGCGACCGCCGGGCGGTGCTCGAAGGCGCCGACGTGGAGGAGCAGCTTCGCAAAGCCACGGCTCGGGTTGTCGAGCAGGTCGTGCGGGCTCATACCGAGGGCTTCGAAGAGGAATGGGAGCTCGACACCTTGTGGACTGAGCTCCGGACTCTCTACCCGGTGGCTTTGAAACTCGAGGATTACAAGGGTCGTAACGATCTGGTGGCAGACGCCTTAGTCGAAGACTTCACGGCTGACGCCTCACGCGCCTACGACGAACGCGAGGAGCAGCTTGGCGCCGACCTGATGCGCGAGCTGGAAAGGCGGGTGCTTCTCAGCGTCCTCGACCGCAAGTGGCGCGAACACCTCTACGAGATGGACTACCTACGGGAAGGCATCGACCTGCGAGCGATGGCTCAACGTGACCCGCTGGTGGAATACCAGCGTGAGGGTGGCGTCATGTTCACCGCGATGATGGACGCCTTCATGGAAGAGGTCGTCGGCTTCCTGTTCAACCTCGAGGTCGAGATCACCCCAGTCCAACCGCAGGTGGGGCTGGTCACCGATGAGTCGGGTGCCCCTGTTGAGGTGGGCGAGATGCTCAAGGCGAAGGGGCTTTCCCGGGGAGAGGAACCGAGCGATCTGACGTACTCCGCACCCTCAGAGGACGGTAGCCAGGTCACCTCTAGGAAACCGGCTGCTGGGCAGAGGAAAGATGCCGAGCAGCCAGATTTAGACCAACGTGTGGCTCCACCGGATCCGTCCAAGGCTCGGAAACCGAAATCTAAGCCGAAGAAGAGGCGGCCGCGTAGGTGACGACGCCGCTGGTGGATGCGAGTTCGAGATTAGTGCAATGCCATTTGCCAGCGCGCAAGTTCAACCTGAACGCGACCGCTCGGGAACGGGTGCCGCAATTTAGGTGGGAAACGACTTCCACTACGTAGGGTGTGGGCATCTGGGTGCGCAGGGAGCGGAGCCCGATCAACTCCCCGGTCGTTTCGTCCAGAAGTTGTTTCAAGGCGGCCTGGGCGTCCTGATCGAACACAGACCCGAGTTGCTGCATCGGGCGTCGTCCTTGAAATACCTCAAGCATCGCCACCACCACCCCGCGCAGGTACCGCTGCATGGCTGCCGGAACTGAGGAATCGCTCGAAGGTTGTGGCAGCAGGTCAGGACGCGGGCCGCTCACTGTTCGCAAGATCCTTCTGGGAGGGAGAACGTGCCTGGCCTGGGGACGATTAGCCGGTGCAAATTTCAGCGGGGTGGGCATGGCGTCAACTCTGCCCGCCGGTTCGTAGGCGGGCAACCCACCCCGACCTGGTTGTGGATAACTCTTCGTTCCGCGCGACAACCCGACGAAGCGCATGGGTGCGGGAGTTCGCGTCCGGTTTCGCGTCGGACGGCCGCGGTCCAGGCCCGATACGCTATGCGCGTGCTGGTGTTCTGCCCCGTTTCCCACGAAGAACTGGCCACCCTCGCGTCCGGTGGTGCAATTCACGACGTTGAGGCGTACGCCACGACGTCGAACTTCCTGCAGACGTTCGGGCTCACCGAACGAGATGCAGAAGACGCCGAGCGCACCGCCGCCTACTTGGCCGGGTTGGCAGGGTTGTTGAGAACCGGGAGCCGCGTCGTGGTGGTGGCTGAGACCTCAACGAAGGGCGCCAGCACAAGCCTGGGAGAAGTGATCGTGCCTACGCTTACTTTCGAGGCGGTGTCTGCCCTCTTTGCCGACGATGCTGGCTCCGCAGGCGCCGTCGCAAAAGCGCGAGCGTCCCTCGACGGCTTGGCCGTGAACGAAGCGTGGGACGACCTCGCTCATGAAGCACTCTTAGCTCGTGTCGACCTGCTGTGGTACGGGCCGGACGAATGGGAATCGCTCATTTCACGCTGAGGATCGGCTCTTTGTGAGGGTGACGGTTCGAGGGGATGAAGGCGATTGTTCGGCTTCGACGTGGGGGTATCGTGGGCGCATGGATGCGTTCACGGTTGTTCCCCATCCAACTAACGAGCCGGTTAAGGGGTACGCCCCCGGCAGTCCGGAGCGAACTGAACTGATGGCGCAACTGGACGAGATGTCCAGCGCCTCACCTGTTGAGATTCTAGGTTCCTACGGTGGGCAGCGGCGTCCTGGGCGAGGTGAAGGCCGCTACGAGGTGACGATGCCCGCCGATCACGGGCATGTGTTGGGCTACGTGCAGCAGTCGTCTCGCGAAGACGTCCGACAAGCCATTGACACGAGCTTGGCGGCCGCGGCGTCCTGGGCTGGGCTTGGGTTTGATGAGCGGGCGGCGGTGTTCCTTCGAGCCGCCGATCTCATAGCAGGGCCTTGGCGGGCGACGATTAACGCGGCGACCATGCTCGGGCAAGCGAAAACCGTTCAACAGGCAGAGATCGATTCGGCTTGCGAACTGATCGATTTCTTGCGATTCAACGTTTCGTTCGCGCACCAGATCATGGCCAACCAGCCATATAGCCCTGCCGGACAATGGAACAGAATGGATTACCGGCCGCTGGAGGGCTTCGTTTATGCCATCACCCCGTTCAATTTCACGGCGATCGCGGGCAATCTGCCCACCTCTGCCGCTTTGATGGGGAACCCGGTGTTGTGGAAGCCCGCAGTCACTCAAAGCCTTGCGGCTTCTGTCATCGTGGACGTTCTTGAGGCAGCCGGAATGCCACCAGGCATCATCAACATGATTCCCGGGCACGGTGCAGAAGTTTCTCAAATCGCCTTGGCTGATCGGAACCTCGCTGGCATTCACTTCACCGGATCCACCCGGGTGTTTCAGGGGATTTGGGCCGAGGTGGGAACCAACATCTCCCGATATCGCGGATACCCGCGAATCGTGGGCGAGACTGGCGGTAAAGATTTCATTTTGGCGCATCCCAGCGCGGACGCCGACGCGCTTGTCGTCGCCTTGGTGCGGGGCGCGTTTGAGTACTCCGGGCAGAAGTGCTCTGCGGCTTCTCGGGCGTACATTGCCCGCAGTGTTTGGGATCGGATCAAGGACGATCTTGTCGATTCCACGAACGCGCTCGCAGTCGGCGATGTGCGAGATCTTTCGAATTTCACCTCCGCCGTCATCGACGAGCGGGCGTTTCGGAAACTGGCGGCGGTTATCGATCGGGCAAAGGTCGAACCGAACTGGCAGATCATCGCGGGCGGCAGTTACGACGACAGTGTTGGTTGGTACATCCGTCCGACGATCATCGTGTCTGACGATCCGACCGCAGACATCTTCGTAACCGAATATTTCGGGCCGATTCTTGGGGTGTACGTGTACGACGACGAGGATTACGACCAGGTGTTGGACCTCGTCGACTCCACTGCCGCTTACGCGCTCACCGGATCGATCATCGCCCAGGATCGCACCGCGATCGAGCGCGCCATGCGCCGGTTACGCCACGCCGCCGGAAATTTTTATGTCAACGATAAGCCGACCGGAGCAGTCGTGGGCCAGCAGCCATTCGGTGGGGCGAGAGCGTCCGGGACGAATGACAAAGCAGGCTCGATGTGGAACCTGATTCGCTGGGTAAGCCCGAGATCCATCAAAGAAACTCTTCTGCCCCCGACGACTACCGAATACCCACACATGAGTTGAGAGCCACCGCCAAGAAGGTTTACCGAGTAAGCCAAGCCTGTCCGAGGCGAAACTGAGCGTCCAACGCCTCGTGAATCAAAGGTGCGGCCTTCCGCTCGATGGTCCTTCCCAATAGCGGGATGTCTACCCGGAGGTCACCGTCGTAGTCGACGCGGGTGCCAGCGGCGTCCGGAGCAAGCAACGTGTCGCCACTCACGCGAACTGGAGCGTCCTGGAACGTCAGTTCCAGGGTTCCGTGCCGGGTGCCGTCCGGTTCGGCTACCCGCCAGAAGATGCGTTGCTGCAAAGTTAGCGTCGGGCCTACAAACCCCACGATCTCGTCGGGAGCGGGCAAAACAGCGATGAGCCCGCCATCGATCACTGAGGCGGAATTAGCTCCCATGCTGATAGCCGCGTGCCGCAGGAAAGCGGGATCGATCAGCATCGAATGCACAACGGTCGGATCTGCGAAGTACAGGTGGCTCGCGGTCATACGCATACGACCATCTTGCCAGCCGATGTTCGCAGTACGTGGGCAATCATTCGGGGTGGTCATCACCCCCGCTAGGCTGACCCGAAATACTGACCCGTGCAGGAGCAGCCGTGAGCAATCCCGTGAAGACTTCCGAACCTGACGAGCAAGTCGTGCCCGCCAAGGACGAACATCAACGTCTGGTTATGGAGGCCATCGGGCCCATGGCAGGGGCGTCAGATGACATTCACAGAATCGGAGTCGTGAACGACTATTACGCCCGACTCGAAGATGACGAATTCGTGTCTTACCGGGTGGAAGACCTTGCGGGTACGATGCGCAACCACCTCGAACTAGGGCAGAAGCGCCTGCCCGGTCAGGATCTTGTGGAGATCCTGACCCCTCATCGGGACTCGGACGGTTGGGCAGCCCGCGGTAGCACCGTCGTGCAGGTTGTCACCGACGACCGCTCCTACTTGGTCGACACCGTTTCGATGAACCTCACCCAGCGTGGTTGGAGCATCAGGAACCTTCATCACCCCCAGTTCTCTGTGATCAGAGA
>CAYMMF010000005.1:5655-40185 GCA_964391475.1 uncultured Propionibacteriaceae bacterium
CAGAGACGACGACGGGGCAATCGTTGAGATTCTCCAGCGGGGGGAACGTAGGGGCACCCAAGAGTCGTGGATCTCGGTAGAGGCGTACCCTCCTTTGGGTCATTCTGCGGCAGAACTGATGTCCGAACTACGAGAGAGCATGTTGGCTGGGCTTGGCAGCGTCCGGGCTGCAGTCAACGACTCCAGCGAGATGCGTCGCAAAATGCTGCACGCCATCGAAGTGCTGGAAGATACCAAAGCACCAGTCACCCCCCATCAGGTACGAGGCGTCATCAACCTTCTTAGGTGGATCGCCGAAGACCACTTCGTATTCCTCGGCTACCAGGAATACCGGGTCAACGGCGCCGACTTCACACCAGTTGCAGGCACCGGCCTGGGAATTCTGGGTGGTTCGGCGTCCACACAATCAGGGTTCAACGCAGACGTCCGCCCCGGAGCGGACGGCGTCCTGGTCATCACCAAAGACAGCCGACGCTCTCCGGTGCACCGCCCCAGCTATATGGACTACCTCGGAATTCGAGTGTTTGACGAGGCCGGTGCCCAGGTAGGAGAGCATCGGTTCCTTGGCCTTTGGAGCGCGATCGCTTACAACGAGTCAATCTTCCGGATTCCGATGATGTCCGACAAAGCCGGGCAGATCGTGACAATGTCGGGTTACGATCCGTCGTCGCATGCTGGGCATGCGATCCACGAGGCGATTGTGGCTCTTCCTCGTGACGAGTTCTTCCAAGCTTCCGCAGATGCGCTGTTCCCGATCGTCTACCGTGTCGCCAGCCTGCAGGAGCGCAGCGAGGTTCGACTGTTCCTGCGTCCAGGCGTGTACGGCAGATTCCTGTCGTGCATCATCTACATGCCGCGTGACCGGTACGACGCCGAAACCCGCGACCGGATCCAACGCACCCTAAAGAATGAGCTGGATGGGGAGTCGATGGAATACGTTGCCACCGTCACCGATTCGGTGATGGCTCGGCTGTACCTGGTTGTACGGCGTCCCGACTCGGCAGTGAACGAGGCGATCGACGTTGAGCACCTTGAACACAAGCTGACCGAGGTGATGCGCACCTGGGCCGACCAATTCTCAGACTTGGCTGCCGAACTACCTGCTGAGCATCGGGGTGTCGACTTCGGGGGTGCCTACGAAGCCACCTTCACCCCGCGCCAAGGGTTGCTAGATCTGCAGTTGGCCAACCAACTCGACACCGAAAGTGCGATGAGGTTCGCGCTCTACGCGCCCGATGACGCGCTTGACCCAAATGAACTGCGTTTTAAGGTGCTGACAAGGCGCACCATGTCTGTCACGGACGCCATGCCGCACCTCAGCTCGATGGGTGTTGAAGTAATTGACGAGCGTCCGTTCGAACTGAAACTGCGCGGATCCGACATTTACCTGTACGACTTTGGGATCAAGCTCCCCGGAGGCCGGACGCCAGAAACCTTCAGCCTCGATGACCGGCGACGCTTCTGGGAGGCGTTCGAGGCGTCCTACAACGGGTGGGGCGAAGCCGGGTTGCTGAACAGGCTCGTGGTCGACACCAAACTCACCTGGCATCAAGTGAGTTGGCTGCGCATGATGTCCCGCTACCTGCAGCAGGCGGGTGTCGCGTACTCCCAGAGGTATATGGCCACAGCGCTTGCCGCCAACCCTGAGATCTCCGCGACGTTGGTGGCAGCCTTCCACGCCAAGTTCGATCCAGCGACTGGCCTGGACGTCGAGGCGCGCGACCGCGCGTTCAATGCGGCAGTTAGTCGCATCGAGAAGGCGCTTGACGCGGTGTCCTCGCTGGATCACGACCGCATCATTCGTAAGTACATCGAACTGCAGCGAGCGATGATTCGAACCAACGTGTTCGCTCCCGGGATCCAAGCTTTGGCGTTTAAGCTGAAACCCAAGGAACTCGAACTTCTACCCGAACCTCGGCCCGAGTTTGAGATCTTCGTCTACAGCCCGCGGGTTCAAGGCGTCCACCTGCGCTATGGCGCAGTCGCGAGGGGTGGGCTTCGCTGGTCCGACCGTACCGAGGATTTCCGCACCGAGGTGTTGGGCCTAGTCAAGGCCCAAATGGTGAAGAACACGGTTATCGTTCCGTCCGGCGCCAAGGGCGGCTTCGTACCCCAGAATCTTCCCAATCCTGCGGTCGATCGCGACGCTTGGTTGGCCGAGGGCAAGGCTTGTTACCGCATTTTCATCGACTCATTACTCAGCCTGACAGACAACGTCGTTGGCGGTGACGTAGTGCCACCGGAGAAGGTGGTTCGGCATGACACTGACGACCCCTACCTGGTAGTGGCAGCCGACAAGGGAACTGCTACGTTCTCTGACTTGGCCAACGAGATCTCCCAGTCGAGAGGATTCTGGCTCGACGACGCGTTCGCCTCTGGAGGGTCGTCCGGTTACGACCACAAGAAGATGGGTATCACCGCCAGGGGAGCGTGGGAGTCGACGAAGCGCCACTTCTTTGAGATGGGCTTCAACTGCCAGACCACCGAGTTCACATGCGTCGGTATCGGCGACATGTCTGGCGATGTGTTCGGGAACGGAATGCTGCTGTCTCGCAAAATCCGGCTGGTGGCGGCCTTCGACCACAGGCACATCTTCCTCGATCCCGAACCAGAAGCTGAGAGGTCGTTCGCCGAACGGCAGCGGTTATTCAACCTTCCGCGGTCGTCGTGGGGCGATTACGACCCGAACCTGATCTCATTCGGCGGTGGGGTCTACAGACGAACCGCCAAATGGATACCGGTAACACCGCAGGTAGCGGCAGCCCTGGGAATGGAACCAGGCGTCGACTCTGTCACACCGGAGCAGATGATCAAGGCGATTCTCACCGCGCCGGTGGACCTGCTGTGGAACGGTGGTATCGGGACGTACGTGAAGGCGTCCACCGAAACCCACCTCCAGGTCGGAGACAAGACAAACGACCCCGTCCGGGTGGACGCAAACCAAATTCTGGCCAGATGTGCGGTCGAAGGCGGCAACCTCGGCTGGACGCAAGAAGCCAGGGTCGAGTTCGCGTTGCACGGTGGGCACGTAAACACCGACTACATCGACAACTCAGCAGGGGTGGACACCTCCGACCATGAGGTGAACATCAAGGTTCTGCTGGCTGGCGAGGTGGCATCCGGCAGGCTGCCGCTGGGCGATCGCAACGAACTGCTCGCTTCGATGACCGACGACGTCGCCGGCTTGGTGCTGTCGCACAACATCGACCAGAACCTGGCGCTGTCGAATGCGTCGCAGCGTTCCGTCCAACTCGCAGAATGGGTTGAGGATTGGATGCGGGCGCTCGAAGAATCCGGCCACCTGAACCGCGAGATGGAGTCGTTGCCGTCCAGCGACGAGATGAGTTCGCGGATCATCGAAGGCCGAGGAATGGTGCGCCCCGAGTTGGCGGCGATGATGTCGTGGACGAAGATCCGACTAGCTGAGTTGATCCTCGCCTCAGAACTCCCCGATGACCCGTATTTCAACGACAGGTTGGTGAACTACTTCCCACCGGCTTTGAGATCCCGGTTCGCTGATGCCATTGAAGGCCATCCGCTTCGTCGGGAAATCGTGACAACCGTCACCGTCAACCGGTTCGTGAACAGTCAGGGAATCTCTGCGTACCACAGGCTTTCCCAGGAGACCGGCGGCGACATCGAAACAATCGTTCGAGCCCAACTGGCTGCCAGGTCCATCCTCGGGGTGGCGCGCAGCGAACTCATCCTGCGCGATCTCACCGGCGTCGACGCCGCGACAAGCACGGAGGTTCGCATCGAGTTGCAGCGGATGGTAGAGCGCGCAACCCGGTGGCTGCTCAACCATCGCCGGTCCCATTTCGATGTTCAGGCGCAGGTGGAAGCGTTCGACGAAGGCATCGCCTACGTTCGTCAAATCCTGCCCGAGGTGCTATCTCCGGCGTTGGCGTCTCAAGCCGAGGTTCTTCGTTCTGAGCTGGTGGCTGGGGGATTGGAAGAACGCTTCGCGCTCGAGATGTCGCTGGCTCAGTTCGCCCATCTGACGTTCCCGGTCGTGCAGGCAGCCCGGATCACCGGACGGCCACTAGAACTGGTCGCCGATGTGCACTTCAAGCTGATGACGTCCCTTGGCCTCGACACGCTGATCGACGCGGTGGACGTCCTGCCCCGCACGAGTCGCTGGGCGACCATGGCGCGGGCAGCGTTGCGGGACGATCTTCAGGCGCTCATGGGGCTGCTCACGCAAGCCGCACTCGAGTCGTCCGACGCCGACGAGGCGGACGTCGTCGTTGCTGTGTGGCGGCAGGTCGTCAAGCGAGCTGACTCCGAGACCGCACTTCTGCGTCAAATCTGCGACGGCGAGTCTGACCTGGCGCGCATGTCGGTGGCCCTGCGGGTGGTGCGTTCCCTAGTCACACCATGATTGATCTTCACGCGCACTCTGCCGTCTCCGACGGGACCGACACCCCAGAAGAGTTCGTGCAGGCCGCACTCGACGCACGCCTTGATGTGGTGGCGCTCACCGATCACGACACCTTCGACGGCATCGAACGAGCCAAAGCCGAGGCCCTGCGTTGCGGAGTGAGGGTGCTGGCCGGCATCGAGTTGTCGACTCAATTCGACGGTGCGAGCGTGCACCTGCTGGGCTACGGCTGCAACGGTGAAGACGTCGGGTTGGCGCATGAGTTGGAGAAGATCCGAAGTTCGCGGCTAAGCAGGATTCCGGGGATGCTGGAGCGACTGGCTGACCTGGGGTTGCCGTTGACGATCGAAGAGGTGCAAGCCAAGGCTGGCGGGGTGTCGGTGGGGCGTCCCCATGTGGCGGACGCCCTGGTCGCGCGTGGTTACGTCGCAAACCGGACGGAAGCCTTCGAAAGACTCCTCTACGACGGAGGGCCTGCCTACGTGGAGCGTTATGCACCAAAGTTGGGACGCGGCATCGACCTGATCCGCGAGGCAGGTGGCGTGGCGGTGATAGCTCACCCGTGGGGACGCGGGGGGCGTTCGATACTGTCGCCGTCCGTTTTGCGATCCCTGGTCTTCGACCACGGGCTGGACGGGGTGGAGGTCGATCACAACGACCACGACGCGCGAACGTCGGCGGAATTGAGAAAGCTAGCAGCTGCCATGGGGTTGCTCGCCACTGGCGGATCCGACTACCACGGGACGGGTAAAACCGGGCACCCGCTGGGTTGTCACACCACCAGCCCCGAGGTGCTGCAAGCGTTGGAATCGCTGGTTCATTCGCGCGGCGGCGCCCTGTGAGCAGCAACCGTTCGTGCGTTTGCGTTGCGCTACAGTGAGCCCGTGATCATGGGAAGGAAGTGGTGGCAGTCCGAAGGACGGTCCTAGCTTTCTCACCCTAAAACGGCCGTCTGGTGGCGGCCGTTTTGTATGCTCACCCGACTCTACGCGCGAGGAGACACCATGACCGAACAGGTGCAAACTCAGGAAGCCGAGAATGCGGAAGCCGCACTGGCGGCGTCCACTTCGGACGCTTCGCTGCGGCGCAGCGAAGCGAGGTCTTTAGAGATCGAGGATCAGATCGATCGCGATCCGTCGGGCTTCCGGATGCTCACCGGCGACCGGCCGACCGGGCATCTGCACATCGGTCACTATTTCGGATCGCTTGAAAATCGGGTCCGGCTCCAAAACGCTGGGGTGGATACCTTTGTTGTGATCGCCGACTACCAGGTCATTACTGACCGCGACGCCACCGGTCCGATCGCGGAACGCGTCTACTCGTTGATGGCTGACTACCTGGCTGTGGGCCTCGACCCTACGCGCACCACCATCTTCGCGCACTCGATGGTTCCAGCGCTTAACCAGCTGATGCTTCCATTCTTGGCGTTGGTGTCAGACTCGGAGCTTTACCGAAACCCGACGGTGAAATCGGAACACGAGGCCACCGGCGGACGCTCAATGTCGGGATTGCTGCTCACCTACCCGGTGCACCAAGCCGCCGACATTCTGTTCTGCAAGGCGAACCTGGTTCCCGTCGGCAAAGACCAACTGCCCCACTTGGAACAAACCCGAGTGATCGCGCGCCGTTTCGACGAGAGGTTCGGCCGGGCGCGTCCTGATCAGCCGGTTTTCCCGCAGGCTGAGGCGCTGCTCGCGCGTGGCGGGTCTTTGATCCTGGGGATGGACGGGACGAAGATGAGTAAGTCGAAGGGCAACACCATTGAGTTGCGGATGACTGCCGACGAAACTGCCCGACTGATCAAGAGAGCGGTCACTGATTCGGAGCGGTTCATCACATACGACCCGGTAAACCGGCCTGAAGTGGCGAACCTGCTCAACCTGGCGGCGTTGTCCACCGGGCGGCCCGCCGAAGACATCGCTAGCGAGATCGGGAACGGCGGTGGGGGCGGCTTGAAGAAGCTGCTGACCGAAGCGTTGATCGAGAAACTGGCGCCGATCAGGGCCCGTCGCGCCGAAGTCGAGGCGGAGCAGGGCTACCTGGAGTCGGTGTTGTCCCAAGGCAACGCGCGAGCAAATGAGGTAGCCGACGCGACGTTGGCCGATGTGCGAGCAGCCATGGGTATGAAGTACTGATGCGCCCAACGAAGATCGTCAGCGAAAAGATCGGGCTGCGGGCTGCAGTCAGCGCGCTGGCGGTGTCACTGTTCGGAGCCGCTGCCGCTTGGACGGTGGCCGCAGCGATCAGCCGTGTGGACATGCCCGCGATAGTGGTGGCGGCGATCGCTTCGTCGTGGTTCGTGGTGGTGGCGGTGATGGCATTCGAGTCAGTCTCGTCGTCGATCGTCATGTGCGACGCCAGCGGATACCGCAGGCCACTTGGCGGTTTGCGCCCGTGGGAGACTGTTG
Source organism: uncultured Propionibacteriaceae bacterium (assembly GCA_964391475.1). Classification (GTDB taxonomy): domain Bacteria; phylum Actinomycetota; class Actinomycetes; order Propionibacteriales; family Propionibacteriaceae; genus Propioniciclava. The sequence continues at coordinate 12,445 of CAYMMF010000005.1, forward strand.
TGCGCGTCGGCACCGGAATGATCGAAGGCCAACGTGCCCCAACGGTCGCGTTGCGCTCCGATGACGGTGACTTCCCCATTGGGCAAGATACGTTCGGTGCGTTCGCGTCGGAACGTGACGCCGGATCGTTGGTGTCGGGACTGCTGGCCTGGGCTCCCCAAGCCGCTGCGGGGGATTTCTCCGGTGTCGACCTGGGAGCAGCACTAACCGCCGAGATCGAGACGTCCGCAACCAGCGTGCAGAAGCAAATCGAGTCTGCGGCCGGAATGCAACCAGAGACTAGAACATGGATCGAGTTCGGCTACCCGGGGCTTTCCTCGGCGATCCTGCTGGACTACGGAGAGAACGAATCCGGCGAACGAATCCAGGTTATTGCCCGCCGCAAGGTCGACCTAGCGATCGTTATGGACGGACGTCGCTGGCTAAGAGTCGTCAAGAAACGATCACCCGACGTGGCCACCGGATTCGTCGCGCTGCTCGAACCACACACCACCACGCGCCGGGACGCCGTCGGCCTGGGTTTCGACCAACTCATTGTCACTGCGAAAGGGCTCAGGCCGACGCTGTTCAACGCCGAAGAACCAGACCGCTTCCTGTGAACTAGTTCAGGCAACCCCGCAAGGGGTCAGCCGAGGTTAGCCCTGCGTCGGTGAGCCCTGAGTTTCGCCAGCCTCACCGCGCCCGCGCCCTCGACCGCCACGACGGCGACGGCGACGGGGGGCGTCCGGTGCGGCGGTTTCGGTCTGGGTCGCGACCGGTTGGTTTTGTTGAACGGACGCCTGCCCTTGGCCCGCCTCAGCTTGAGCCGGGTCAACCGGGACGCCGTTGCGCAGCCGACGCCTGGAGCGCTCCCGCTGCGGACGCTCTTCGCGGGGAGCACGCGGGGTGCGAGTCTTCGGAGCGGACTCGCGCGACGGCTGGGGGTCACGGAGGCGTCCCTTCACCCCCTGGGGAATCCCGAGATCGGTGAACAGGTGTGGCGAGGTCGAGTAGGTCTCGGCGGGTTCGGCGAGATCAAGCTCGAGTGCTCGGTTGATCACCTTCCAACGGGTGACGTCCGACCAATCAACCAAGGTGACTGACGTGCCCTTCTTACCAGCTCGAGCGGTGCGTCCAATGCGATGCACGTAGGTCTTCTCGTCGTCGGGGCACTCGTAATTGATCACGTGGGTGATGTCGGCGACGTCGATACCGCGGGCAGCAACGTCCGTCGCGACCAGCACCTTCACCCGATCCTCGCGGAAGCGTTTCAAGGCCTTCTCACGCATGATCTGAGACAGGTCACCGTGGATGCTGGTGGCGTTGAAACCACGCTCTTCAAGGTCGTCCGCGAGTCGTTGGGCGGAGCGCTTGGTGCGGGTGAAAACCATCACCTTGCCGCAGTGGTCGGCCTGCAGAACGCGGGCCACGATCTCTGGCTTGTCAAGATTGTGAGCCTGGTACACGAACTGGTTGATGTCGGGAACCGTCATGGACTCATCGAGGGCCTCAGCGCGGATGTTCACCGGCTGAGACAGGTGCATTCGCGACAAAGCGACGATTTGGGCGGGCATAGTCGCTGAGAAAAGCATTGTCTGACGCGACGCCGGCGTCTTGGCGATGAGCCGCTCCACGTCCGGGAGGAAACCCAGATCTAGCATCTCGTCCGCCTCGTCGAGCACCAGCACAGAAACTCGCGACAGGTTGAGGCTGCGGCGGTTGACGAGGTCGAGGAGGCGTCCTGGGGTGCCGACGACAACGTCCACGCCCTCGGCGAGGGCGTCCAACTGCGACTCGTACCCGACGCCGCCGTAGACGGTCAGGACGCGTGCATTGCGGATGGTGGACGCCGTCTCGATATCGCGGGCGACCTGGAGGGCCAACTCGCGGGTCGGTGTCATCACCAGCGCCTGAGGTTTGCCGGGGTCTTTGAGGTCGTCATACCCGGGATCGCCGGGCAGCGTGATGCGTTGCAACAACGTGATACCGAAGGCGAGGGTCTTCCCCGTACCCGTGCGAGCTTGGCCGATCATGTCGGTGCCCTCCAGCGAGATCGGGATCGACATCGCCTGGATTGGGAAGGGTTGCGTGATCCCGATGGCGCTCAACGCTTCGACGATCTCGGGGTGGACGCCGAGATCAGCGAATGTCGGGGATTCTGCGGTGGGCAAATTGGTCTGGTCTGCGGTGCTCAGCTCGGTGCCTAACGTTTTCCGGCCGTCAAGCCGGGCTGGGTGACACCCGGGGTTCGCACCACCTTTACAAGGCGTGCAGAATCCGCCGGGGACGCAACTAGTCCGCTGCGTTCAAACCGATCTTAGCGCTACTCTTTGACGGCACCGAATCCGACTGCACGGACATGCTCTGAACCAAGATCAACATAAGCGATGCCATTTGCGGGAATGAGCACCTTCCGGCCTCGCTCATCGGTTAGCACGAGCATGTCCGCAGCAGACAATGCCTCTGCCAGGGCGTCCTGAACCTCATCGGCGGTTGCGGTGGTCTCGACGATGACCTCACGCGGGATGTCGCGGATTCCGACTTTGACTTCCATTTGGTTCTCCTTCATTTATCGCCAGCCACTGTAGCCGCCCCCGGAAGAGGTGCGACACTCACCAACCTTGCTCAGGACACTCAAATATTGCGGTTGCTGACGAAACTTGCTGAGTGTCGCGGGGCTTCGGGGGGACACCAGGCGGCGGGTGCGGACGTGCAGACCGAAATGTCAGAGGTGTGTGGTGGGATGGGTTTCGTGCAGAGAACAGTGCGTTTACGTAAGCCGGTTACCGCGCCAGCCGAGCCGTCTTCGTGGACGCCAGCGCAAGCCTCCGTCCTGGCTCACGAGGCAGGCGGGCTCCTCGTCCTCGGCGGCCCTGGAACGGGCAAGACGTCACTTGCTGTGGCGGCAGCAGCCAAGCGGCTTGAGTTGGGGCAGCGAGCACTCGTGCTGACAGTGAGTCGGCAGGCTGCCTCTGAGGTGCGCGATAGGGTGACGGCGCTTTCGGCACGTACCTCGATCCAACCTTCGGCGATGACCGTCCACTCGCTGTGCCGGATTATCCTTAGCCGTTTCACAGATGAGCCGGGTTCACAACCGCGGTTACTGACGGCCCCGGAGCAGGAGTTTCGGATCCGCGAGATTCTAGCCGGACGAGGTGCGGCAGCTTGGCCGGAATCCTTGGAGCATGCGTATTCCACCGGTGGTTTTGCGCAGCAGGTCAGAGGCGCGATTGCTCGGGTTCGACAACTGGGCCTTGACCCCGCCGATGTGATGGCGGCTGGCGAACGGGCGGGCGATCCGGTCTGGTTCGGGTTGGGCGACTTCATGGATGAGTACCTCGACGTCATGGACGCAGAACAGGCCATTGACTACGCCGAACTGGTGCATCGGGTGCGGCTGCTCCTTGAGCGCCCCGAGGTGGTCACAGAGGTGAGCCGGTGGTTCGACGCGGTGTGGGTTGATGATCTGCCCGAGTTCGACCCCGCCCAGTTGGCTTTGGTTAGGTCGCTGGCGCGAGACGGCGTCCCCACAGTGGGGTTGGCTGATCCAGATTCGGCGATTTTCCGGTTCCGAGGGGCGCACCCCAAGGCAGCAGCGGAGTTCGCAAGGTTGTTTGGGGCAGATGTCGTGCAGCTGGGTGAGTCGTTCAGGCTCAGCGAACCGATTGCCCAAGCAACAACAGCGGTCGCCCGGCGATTGCCGCTCCCCCTGAGCGGTGGTGAGTACGCGGGTTTCCGAGACATTAACGGGGTCGGTGACGGCCAGATCCAGCTGTGGAGCTTCCCGAATGGTGCTGCGCAATCAGCGGGCATCGCTGCCGCGTTGCGTGAGGAACATCTCGATTCTGGGCTCGCATGGTCAGACATGGCTGTGCTGGTGCGGTCTGGTAGCGATCAGATCCCGCCGTTAGCAAGAGCGCTGGTTCACGCAGGCATCCCTGTCGACGTGGCAGGTGACGAGATGGGGCTTGCCCGCGACCCGGCGGTGAGACCTCTTTTGATCGCCTTACAGATTGCCGCGACGTCGAAATGCGACGGATCCCAGGTGATCGGTCTGCTCACCTCCGGGTGGGGGGAGTTCGATTCGGTTGATCTGCGGGTGCTGGGTCGGGCTCTGGGGCAAGCCGGTCTCAGCCCCGACGTTGCTGAATCGACCTCGGAACTCCTGCGGGGGCACACCCCGATGCCTGAGTTGGACGCAACCGGTCGTGCGAGCGTTCTACTTCAGCGACTTGGCAGTCGGGTGCAGTTGATCAATCAGGCACGGCGAATTATCGATGGCAACGGAAGTGCCGGGCAGGCGCTTTGGGAACTTTGGAGCCGCACTGCGTGGCCGAACCGTTTGGCAAGCTCGGCGCTCAGCCAACGCGAAGGGTCGCAGGTAGCGCATCGAACGCTGGACGCCGTTCTCGCCCTGTTCTCGCTGGCTGAAGATTGGGCTGTCAAGGGTGGACGGGTTGGCGTCCAAGCGTTCCTAGACGAGGTTGCAGGGCACTTGTTGCCCGCTGACGATCAACGGGAATCGTCGGTTCGAGGGTCCGGAGTCCAGATTCTGACTGCACACCGGGCGAAGGGTCGACAGTGGCCGTTCGTTGTGGTTGCGGGGGTGCAGGAGGGCAGTTGGCCTGATGTGCGCCGCCGGGGCTCGCTGCTCGACCCGCAACGCCTGACATCGGGCGGATTGGGTCTTGGAACCACGACCGGTGAACTGATAAGCACTGAAAGACGGCTGTTCCACTTGGCGTGTACCCGAGCGGCTCGCCGCCTCTTGGTGACCGCGATCTCGGGTACCGGAGACGATTCCGAGCAGCCGTCACGGTTTTTCTCGGAGTTAGGTGTTACACCGAGCGTGCGCGAGCAGCCGTCACCGCGTATCGCGACTCTTCGTGGCCTTGTCGTCAGCCTGAGATCCACTGCTGAGGATCCTTCAGCGGAACCAGGCCTGCGGCAGGCAGCCTTGAACCGCCTTGCGCGTTTGTCTGAAGAACTTGACGAGCAAGGCAACCAACTGGTGCCCGACGCTGACCCTGAGAAGTGGTGGGGGCTGCACCAGTTGAGTTCCGGTGCTCCGGTTGTGTCTTCTGGGCGCGTCCGACTCTCGCCGAGCAGGTTGACCGCAATTCTGACCTGCCCTCGCCAATACTTTTTGAACAGCTGGGTGAAAGCCCAAGAGTCGACTCCGAACATGATCCTTGGTTCGGTGCTTCATGGCTTGGTTGAACGGATGGCCAGGGGTGAGCTTGATCTCCAGCAGGCGATCTCTGAGTTGGATCTTCTCTGGCCTGCGGTCGGTTTCCGCGTTCCTTGGGCGTCTGCTGCCGAACGCGACACCGTGGTTGCCGCCCTAGAACGGTTCGCAGCCTGGCAGGAAGCCCATGCCGGTGCGGACGTGGTCGGGGTCGAAGCGGCGTTCTCTTTCGAGTTGGAGGCCGGTGGGCTAACCGTCGAGATCGTGGGCAAGGCCGACCGGGTCGAGCGAACACCAGACGGAGCTTTGAGGGTTTTCGACTTCAAGTCGTCGAAAAAGGTGGTCACAGCGAAAGAAGCAAGCGAACATGCTCAACTCGGGTTGTACCAGTTGGCTGTCGAATCCGGAGCTTTTGAAGGGATCGCTCCCGGCGCGAGTCGCTCGGCTGGGGCGTCGTTGGTGTTTTTGCGGGTGGACGACAAGGGCCTCCCGAAGCTGCGGCATCAGGATCCGTTGGGTGAGCACCCCCGGTTGGCCGACGATCCAATAGATGACGCGCACCCGACCTGGGTACACGCCAGAGTCGACGATGCTGTGACGATCCTGCGTGAGGGCAGATTCGATGCGACGCCGGGTCGCCATTGTGAGTGGTGCCCATTCAAGTTGAGTTGCCCCGCGCACGAAGAGGGAAGCCAGGTGACGATGTGAGGTTTATCAAACCGTCAGATGTCAGTGAAGCGGTCGGAATCCCATTCAGCGACCAGCAGCTTCGAGCGATCTGCGCCCCCCTGGAACCCGCTGCGATTATCGCTGGTGCCGGCTCGGGAAAGACGACTGTGATGGCAGCGCGTGTTGTGTGGCTGGTTGGAACAGGGCAGGTTCGAGCAGAGCAGGTGCTCGGGCTGACTTTCACGCGTAAGGCTGCCGCCGAGTTGGGCAGCAGAATACGGAAAGCCTTGCTGAAGTCGGGAATCGTCGACTCAGAAGAACTGGAGGACGCAGGCGATCCGGTGGTCTCCACCTACGACTCCTTCGCCAACCGCCTTGTTGCTGAGCACGGGCTCCGGCTGGGAATCGATGGCGCACCGCGCATGCTGACTCGGGCTGGTCGGCACCGGCTTGCTGAGCGTGTGGTTACCACCGCGCCCGGGCCTTTCCCCGGGCTCTCCCGGTTGAACCCAACGACTGTGATCGAACGTCTACTGCAACTCGATAGCGAGTTGGCTTCCCACTTGGTGGAACCTGATCTGCTGGTTGGGCATTCAACCGAGTTCTGCGTAGCCGTTGACGAGTCGCCTCGAAACAGGATGAAAAATGTATTCCAGAATTTGAGCAAGGCCGCCAGCATCGCAGCAGAGCGGGCCGAGTTGGTCGATTTAGTTAGTGAATATCGCAAGCTCAAACGCGACCTGGGTTTCGTGGAGTACGCAGATCAGATGGCGACTGCAGCCCGACTGGCAAGCCAGATCATGGAAGTTGGTGCCACGCTGAGACAGCAGTTCAAGGTGGTGCTCCTAGACGAGTATCAAGACACTTCCAGTGCGCAAGCGCTGCTGTTGCGTTCGCTATTCGGTGGCGGCCACCCAGTCACTGCCGTCGGTGATCCCCACCAGGCGATCTACGGCTGGCGGGGTGCCGCGGCGTCCAACATCTTGTCGTTCGCGAGCACCTTTAACCGAACTGACGGCAGCCCTGCGCTCACCTATGCCCTGACCGTGAACCGGCGCTCAGGGCAAGTGATCTTGGACGCCGCCAACCGGCTCGCGAAGCCGTTGCGAGGTTCTGCTCCGGGCGAGCTAGGCCAGGTTGACAACGAACTTCAGGCACCTCCTGGCAACGCGTCGGGTGAGATTATGACCGCCGCGTTCGATTCTTGGCATGACGAAGTGTCCTGGGTAGCAGACCAGATAGTGGCGCTGCACGATTCGGGTCGGGCTAAGCGTTGGAGTGACATCGCGGTGCTTTCCCGACAAAACGCAGAGATCGGCGTTATCTACTCAGCGTTGGTGGAGCGCGGAGTGCCCGCCGAAATCGTCGGGCTAGGTGGGTTATTGAGCGTTCCGGAAGTCGCGGACGTGGTGGCAACGCTAAAGGTGATCGCTGATCCGACCGCGAATTCATCGCTGATCAGGCTGCTAACAGGCTCCCGTTGGCGTCTTGGCCCGGGCGATCTGGCTGTCTTGGGGGCTAGGGCGGGTGAGCTGGTTGACTCGCGGCGGGTCGGCGTGAACACCGATCAGGAGGGTTCAGTGCGTGCTGATGCTGAATCGTCTTGGGCGGCAAGCTTGGTCGAGGCGCTGAGCAATCCTGGGCAGGGCCCGTATAGCGAGCAGGGCCGTCACCGAATTTCACAGCTTGCTATCGAGTTGAAGCACCTTCGCCGACATTCCGACGAGCCTGTGGAAAACCTGGTGCGACGGGTAATTTCAACCCTCGGATTAGAAGTTGAACTTCTACTTCTAGGCCAACAAGGCACCACCCAAATCGACGCGTTCTTGGCGGCGGTAGGCGATTACACCGACGTTGATGGCGATGGCTCGTTGGTTGGCTTCTTGGCCTACCTCGATGCCGAGCAGCAATACGATGTGGGGCTTGAATTGGCGAGCCTTGAGCCGGAAGATGCGGTGCGGCTGGCGACGGTCCACCGGGCGAAAGGTCTGGAGTGGTCGGTCGTGTTCCTCCCGGCTCTGGCGGAAGGTGTCTTTCCCAACGATCGGGTCTCGGACAACTGGCTGACATCGGCGCAGTCTCTACCGGCCGATCTTAGAGGGGATGCCGATTCAATCCCTCAGTTGGTTGATGTCACCGGTGCTGCGGCTGACGAGTTCGGAGCCGCGTTGAAGCGCGAGGCCAGGCGAAGTGAAGATCGGTTGGCGTATGTGGCGGTAACCAGAGCTAAACATGTGCTGGTGGCCACCACGCACGCTTGGGAGGGTACGCGGGCGAACCATCGCAAACCTTCGCCGTACCTCGACACGATTCAGTCTGCCGAAGATCGGGTGCTCGCTGAAGAAGTCTCCGACGAGAACCCGCTTTTGGTGGGAGCCGAACGGCATACATGGCCGATCCTGCCAGACCCGGAGTCGCTCAGTAGACGCCAAGAGATAGCTACCGGCGTCCAGTTGGCGAGGGCGACACTGCGGCGAGGGGAGGAGGTCGTCGATGATCCAGTCAGCCGGGAGGGCGCGGCGATGTTGGCAATGTGGGATTCTGCTGCCTCCCAACTACTGGCAGAAGCCCACCGAGCCACGTCGTCTGTCGTCGAGGTGAATCTGCCTCGGTACCTGTCAACCACGACGGTCATGGCACTCAAAGCCGATGCGCAAGCATGGGCCAAGTCGGTAGCTCGTCCCATGCCGCGACCACCAGTTCGCGCTTCCCTGGTGGGGAATCAGTTTCACGCATGGTTGGAAAGCAGGTTTTCTTTGGAAGCGACCTTGGCACTCGAACCGGACGAGGAACACAACGATTCAGATCTGGCTGAACTGATTGCCGCGTTCGAGCGAGGCCCATTCGCCGATCGGACGCCAGTCGCAGCGGAGGTTCCCTTCTCGCTGGTGCTGGCCGGGCAAGTGGTGCGCGGTCGCATCGACGCAGTGTTCGATGAGGGTGGGCGAGCGTTGGTCGTTGACTGGAAGACTGGACGCCGCGTCCCCGACCCGCTTCAACTCGCGGTCTACAGGTTGGCTTGGGCTGAGCTCTCAGGGGTGTCAGCCGACGACGTGACCGCCGCGTTCTATGACGTTCGCGTCGGGGTTTTGAGGCAGATCGATGGCTTGCCTGGGCGCGCAGCTTTGGAGCAACTGATGATTGGACTAGTCGAACTGGATTAGGTTGGAAGGCATGGATACCTGGGTGCCTGACAGTCGGCTAAGGCGACTTGATGCGAGTCGCGAGGACGCGCGCTGGGTCGCCAGCCAGTGGGAGCATCCGCAAGCACGGGTGGCGGGAATCACCCGGGATCAGATGGTGTTGGTCGATCCGGAGCGAGGTGGCGTCTTGTGGCTAGAGCCGCAAGGTCCATTCGACCCCGAGACGGTCTTGTGCATCGGCACGGTGGACGGGGTTCCGTACTTCGCGATGGTGGTGAGCGACGAGTTGCCCGCGGCCACACTTCGGGAGTTGGCGCATCAGTTGTCCGACACAGATAGGGACGTCGTCACGACCGCGGTGGCTTTGGCGAATTGGCACAAGGTCGCCCCATTCTGTGGAATCTGTGGTGGGCAGACCAAGGTGCACAGCGGTGGTCACGTTCGCTGGTGCCCGGTATGTGAACGGGAGCGCTATCCGCGAACCGATCCTGCGGTCATCGTTGCGATTCTCGACCGACACGATCGCCTTTTACTAGGGCACCAGGTGACATGGGACGCCGGTCGGGTTTCGCTTCTTGCGGGTTTCGTGGAATCGGGGGAGTCGCTCGAACAAGCCATCAGGCGTGAGGTACGGGAGGAGGCTGAGATCGAATTGGGAGCGCTTCGCTACTTCGGCAGTCAACCTCACCCGTTCCCGCGTTCGCTCATGCTGGCGTTCCTCGCTCGGGCGGAAACGACCGACGTTAACGTTGATGGCCGCGAACTCCAGTGGGCTGGTTTCTTCGACACCGAAGAGGTGAAACGCAAGGTGAAAGCCGGGTCTTTGCGGTTGCCCGCGCAGTCATCGATCGCCTCGCGCATGATTCAACTCTGGCTGGATGGTTCCTTACCATCGCCGGAAGGATCATAGGCGTCGAGCAAGGCCGCTGGTGCGGTGAGTCGGGTTGTTTACCGCCTCGATCACGGCCTCCTTATCTCCGAGAATCGTCACCGACTCAACGGCTCTGGTGACCGCCGTGTAGAGCAGCTCTCTGGTGAGCAGTGGAGAACCTAGCGGAGGCAGCACGACACTAACTTGGTCGAACTGGCTGCCTTGGCTCTTGTGGATTGTCATGGCGTCCACTGATTCGAGCCCATCGATCAGCCAGGGGGAGTAGTCGCGAGGCCCACCACCAGTGCCGAACACTGCGACCGCCATGCCGTTCTCCGGCGGCAGGGCCACCCCTGTGTCGCCGTTGTACAGATCGAACTCTGGAGCATTCCGAGTCATCATCAGTGGGCGTCCGACGTAGAACTCGCCATCGGTGGCGTACCCGGGAATAGCCTCGGTCAACCAGGAATGCACAATGCGGGACCAGTGGCCAACCCCCCAACGTCCGGTTCGGTGAGCGCACAGCAGGCGGTTGGCGCCTAACGCTTTCAATGCGAGTTCTCGATCGGATTCGCGTGCAGCTTGCCACAGGTTCGTCCCAGCTAAGACCGATTGGGCTCGCACGATTGCCATGCCTTCAGCTTCGTCGAACAACCTCGCGGGCGAATCAGAGGAGGCTAAAACATCTAGTGCAGCGTCCGAATCCCCGTTGCGGATCGCGTCCGCCAGCGAAGCGATCGAACCTGCGAACCGATAGTTGCGGTGCAGCGTTGCTACATTCGAAGCCAAAGAAGCAGCCGAGACCAGATCTGCTAGCACCGCACCTACCTCAACCGAGGAGAGCTGATTCGGGTCGCCAACGAGGACGAGTCGAGCGGTCGGCTTGAGTGCCTCAACAAGCCTTGCCATCAACGTGGTGGAGACCATTGAGGTCTCGTCGATAATCACCAGGTCGTGGGGAAGCGGATTGGTTCGGTCATGCTTGAACCGGTTCCGGGCTCCAGGACGCCACCCCAGCATCCGATGGACGGTGCTGGCTGCCATGCCGCTCGCCCCAAGCGTTTCGGTCATCCTTGCGGCGGCTTTGCCAGTGGGAGCCGCGAGGCCGATCAGGACTTTCGCGTCGAGCACGTTGGCGCCAGCGAGGATCTCTGCGATTATCCGGGTCTTCCCGGTGCCGGGGCCGCCCGCCACAACGCTCAGGTTGGAAAGCAGCGCGGTGCGGACTGCGTGTTGCTGGTCGGAATCCAACTCTGGGCTGGGTTCTGGGATCGGCTCGTTGCGTGGCGCGGATTCGGCTAATCGGGTCAGATGGTTGCGAACCGTCTCTTCGTCACGCCAATGACGCTCAAGGTAGAGCAAGTTGTCGATGAGTCGGAGCGGCCTATTGGTCGGCCCCGGGTTGTGTCCGATGGTTACGCACGCACTGCCTTGCAGCTTCGCCAACCAAGCTTCGGTATCAGGCCACGGCAACGCTAGCTGTTCGTCGGTGTCCTGAATTACCTCAGTTGCGATCGTGCTTAGATCGACGCACATCGAGCCAGCGCGCAGCGCACGGACGGCTAGTGCGAACCCGAGTTGGACGGCTTCGTCTTTCTCACCGAAGAGGTGTGTGATGTGAAGCGCGGGGTGGACGTCGGCTAGCCCTAGGACGCCCGCTTCATTGAACGCTCGGAGCAAACCAGTTGCTCTGAGTGCGACATCGGACGAAATCATGTCACCACTCCGCCCGCCAAAAAGTCAGACACCTGCGTTATCGCCCTCACCGACGGCTGCCACGAGAACACCCCAGTAGGAGAACCTGAAACCGTCGGTGTGTCGGGGCCCGCCATCCCACGGACGAAAAGATACGCGGTTCCGCCAAGGTGCTGCGATGGGTCATAGCCACGCAAACGCTGCCGAAGAAAGCGATGGAGCGCCACAGAATAGAGCAGAGCCTGCAACGGATAGTGGCTCGACATCATTGCTTGTGCGAGCGCAGTCGGTGCGTAATGGCCGATGGTCAACTCCTCGTTTGGAACCTCCGACCCGGCCAACCGGTTGGTCTTGTAATCAACAACAATGTGACGGCCGGTGGGTAATCGGAGCACGGCGTCAATAGAGCCGGTCAGGAACCCCCGAAGGCTCTGCGTGGCTACCTCTGGGGACGCCAGCCGTTCGGGGTAACTAGCAAGCGGTGTCCCTAACAGGTGCGGACGCAGGATTTCGACCAGATCTCCAAGCGCACCGGTAGCATTCAGGCCGAATTCGAAATCGAGTTCCGACAATCTGTTACCGGGGCCGAAGTCACGCAACGTGACTCCGGGAGCTAGCGGCCCAAGAGGGGTCTGGTACACCGGGGTAAGGGCGTCCGCTAACCCCCGAGGTGTCGTGTTCTCAAGAGGCCGGCGTCGCAGCGCCTCGTCACACTGCGTCAGCAGGTGGTCTTGCCAGTCGGTGAGGCGGGCGTCCACCCGCTCCATCACAGCGTGTACCAAGGTGCCGAAAGTCGTTCCACTGGGGAGGTGCGCCATCGGCGAGAGCAGGGAGAGAGCGGGATCAGGCGCGGGCGACACTTCTGCCTCTGGCTCGTCATTGGTTGTGTGCTCGGAATGGGCGCTCGCAGTCAGACCGCTATAACTGGTCCGTCGCCAGGAGTGGTCGATCGACCTGATCCAAGAACGAGACGTCAACTCGCTGGTGGTGGATCGCTTCTTGGCTTTCCGGTTCGAATTGGAGGGCGGGACGGAAACCGTGGCAATTCCAGCGGCTTCCAGCCACGGAAGTTGGAGTGGTGAACTGGGTGGGTAGGCCACCTCAGGACGAATCGGGTCTGCCCCGCGGCGCGCATGCAGCAGTCGATGCAGCGCGGAGGAGGGGGTGTTTGTGGTGTTCGCCCACCAGATGATCGCGTGTGACTGCGCACGAGTCACCCCGACGTACAAGGTGCGCAACGCCTCGTCTAAATCCTCAATTTGGGCTTGCTTGAAGTTGACTGCTCGGGACTGATGCCCCGAACCACCGACGTCCAGGATGCGGTCACCGGGGGTCGGCAGGTCGAGGGTCGCGCCGCTATCCGATGACGCCGCGAATGCGCTTGCAGCCTCGGGCAGCAGGACGATTGGGAATTGGCGCCCCTTTGCTCTGTGGATCGTCATCACCTGCACAGCGGAGTCGTCGGTCTCTAGCCTGCGGGTGCGTTCGTCTGCGGAAGCCTCGCTGATTGCTGTTTGGAGCCAGGCGATTGCGTCGGAAATCCGATTCGCTGGGGGCGCCATTTGGTGGGCAAGGAGTTCGCCGATGTGTTGATAGTCAGTTAACAGTCTCTCTCCGGACGCCTGGCCCAATAGGCGTGGTGCGAACGAAGTGTCACGTTCGATGGCAGCTTCCAAAGCGGGGACGCCGTCGCGTTGCAGGGTGCGCGCCCAGGTGTGCAACCGCAGCGACCAGGCTGCCCATTCAGCATCGGTCGCGGTCGCCAGAGCGGTCACGGTGCCACCGAAGAATCGTGTGAGGATCGCTTGAGTCAGGAAGGGGCGTCGAGGTCGATCCAACGCCGTGAGCAGGGTCTCCCAGTCTGTGGCGGCCTCAGAGGTGAACACACTGGTTGTGCCGCTGAACGATGTCGGGACGCCAGCAGCAACCAAAGCCTGTGCAATCTGTTGGCCTTGCTTGTTGGAACGAACAAGAATCGCGACATCGTTTGCGCGTAGTTCACTCTCCTTGTGCCTCAGAGGGGAGTCTTTGGAGAGCAAGGTGACCACCACATCGACAACGTCACTAGTGATCCGCCGACTGCCTACCCAATGGTTGACTGGGTTGTCGCTTTCCAGACACCGAACCTGTAGGCCTGCGCTCCAGGGATGATCTCGTGCCACCAGTCGCGACTCCTGTTGGGCGGCCCAGACCGCGGGTGCCGTGATCGAGGGACCCAAGCTGATACCAGAAAAGAGTGAACCGACGGCATCCACTACCGACTTGTCGGAACGGTAGTTCGTGGTGAGTGTATTGATCGAGTCAGACTGCTCAACAGCCGAGGTGTACGCGTGAATGTCCGCGCCCCTGAACCGGTATATGGCTTGTTTCGGATCGCCGATCAAGATCAACGTCGAGTCGCTGTGGTTTCCGAACGCTGACCGTAAGATTCGCCACTGCACCGGGTCGGTGTCTTGGAACTCATCCACCAAGACAACCGGGAACCTGCGGGCGAGTTTTGCGCATGCGAGTGGTCCGGTGTCTGGGTCGTTTAGGGCAGCGTCCAGTCGGAGCAGTTGGTCGTTGAATGAGAACAAGTTGAGCCGAGATTTGCGAAGCTCAACTTCTTGTCGAATCGCCGTAGCAAACGCCACTCGCTCCGCCGCTGGCGGTTGGGAATCGGTTGGCTCGAGACTGCCCAGCTTCTCGGCGACGTCGCGCGCAAACGTGCGGGCTCCCGGGTCGGATGCTTTGCTGCCCGGCGCGTCGAAGAAGGTAAACGGCGGGGGACGTTCAGCGAACGCGTAACGCTGCAGATAGACGTCGGCGGCAACCTCGTCAGCCAACGGACGGAGATCTTCCACGAGTCGACTCTGTGGTTGTTGATTTGCCAACACGCCGAGCCCACGAATCATCGTGTGGGCGAACTCGTGGGTGGTCATGATCGTCGCGCGATCGAAGTTGTTGAACGCGTCGTCGAGTCGTTTTGCTCTCTCGGTGAGCGTGTTGGCGTCCGTAGCCGCCAACCACGCATCGAGCGGATCGTCAGGTGTGGAGCCAGCCAACGCGGCATTCAGCGCAACAGCGGACGAGCGGACGCGCTCGCGCACCCTCGAGCGTAACTCCGCGGTGGCTGCCCGAGAGAAAGTCACAATCAGCAGATCGGCTACCGTGTGGCGTCCTTCTGCGAGGAACCGGACGGCGAGCGCCGCAATTGTGTAGGTCTTTCCCGTGCCTGCGGACGCCTCGAGCACTGTAGTGCCGCTGGGCAGGGGATCGTGGAGCGAGAACGATCTCATTGCTCTGCCCTCACAATCGGGGACCAAACTAGTGCAGCCAGGGAACCGAGCGCGGTCGGTTCCCCGGGCTGAGCCCAAGGCTCCCCAGCCACTTTCTGATCCCAGGGTTTGCGGTCGGTTGGATAGAACTTTCGCCAAGTTTCGTCAGAGTCGTACTGCCAGGATCGTCCGAGTTCCCACCCAGAAAGCGGATCGCGGCCAGACAGGCGAGCCATAACCCACGTGTGGGCTACTCGAGGTGGCATTGGGAGCACGCTTTGAAGGCCTTGCGCAGATAGCTCTACTAAATCGGTGAGCAACGCCTCGGCGGTTTTCGGGGCCACCCCGGCGAGCATGTGCCGTTTCTTACCCCCGATCACGACCGCACCGATTGGACGCCCCTGGTGGCAGCCGAGCGCTAGGGCGTCCAACCATGACTCAGCTAGATGTTTGGCGGAGACCTGACCATATTGGCAGGCAAGAGTGATTGACCCTCTACAAGTCACCTTGCCCGTCAATCGGACACCGCCGATACTCAGATCTACGACGTGGTGCTCCTGCGCTTCGCCGATGTGGTCTTGGCGGTGTCTCACGATCTGATGAACCCGAGCCGCGATGTCGTTCAAGATCCGTTCGCCAAGACGGCCTGGCGGTAGATCCCCTCGACGCCACTCATGTTCGAGGACCGTATCCATAGGGTGACCCGCAATCACGTGAGTGAGCATCCGCTGCCCGATGGCCCACTTCTGCAAACCGTTTAACTCCAGAGGCAGCTCGCGCGTCGGTTGGTCTTCGGAGATGTACGTCACTTGCGCCCGGTTTTTCAGGAAGTAGCGAGCGGGGTGGGAGACGAACTGCTTTAAAGTGTCCAGTTCGACCGCTTGGGGTTGTTCAGGCAGCGGGATCGACTCGACGGCGAAGGGATCCCAGGGTGGAAGCCTGGGCCCAACCAAAGCCTTTGCGGCTGCCAAGGCGCCCTTGTCGAAGCTTCGGGGTGCACCCTCGAAATAGGCAGGGGAGTGTGCCTGGAGCGACTCGGACACCACCGTGGCGCCTGGGGCTTCGATGAGGTCGATGACCCCTGCTGGTGGATGGTAAATCTCATTGGTGAGGCTGGAGTGACCCTGATAGACCAGAATCAGTCGGTCGGAGGCCGCACCAAGGGCATCAAGTAGCGCCTGCCGATCATCGATCCCTGGATCCGGATCCCAAGGCTGGGGGTTGGCCGCAAGCGCGTCGTCACCGTCGGCGATCGTGCTCCTAGGGAAGCTCTGCTCATCTAAACCGATAACGCATACCACCTTGTGGGGCGTCTGACCGACCGCATGCAGCGAGGTTGCAACCAACGAGCCGTTTCCGTAGGACGGACGAGCCCTGCGTCCGGAAAACTCGGCTTCAAGCAAAGCCAGGGCGTCGGGGATACGAAGGTGCACCGTCGATTGCCCTGAGCGTTGGTCGATTTGTTCGAATGCCTCCCACAGTTGTGTGAGTTGCCATCCTTGCTCATGCGGTACCTCGACCAAGAGATCCAACACTGAACGAAACCTGCTGACCCATGCCGCGGCCGGTGCCGGTTCGGCGCAATCGGCAACCACACTCGAAACCCGGGTCACGAGCTCTGACAGCGACCCGAGCAGTTCAACGTCGGTTGATTCGACGTCATCGACACCCGCAACCACCCCAACGTGGGCGAGAGACTCTTCGCTCAGCGCAACGCCCAGCAGGAGCCGCTGAAGCCCGACTTGCCAGGTTCCTTGCCGCACATCGCCCAGCCCGTGCAGTTTGCGATTGGCATGGTTGAGCCCCCAACTTATGGCCGACTGCGCCACGAGTTCGGCGAGTCGCTCTAGCCCTTGCCCTGAGAACCTGAACCGCTGGGCAACAAATGGGTTCGAGCACAACGACAGCAAGTCCGAAGCGGTTGCCCGAGAGTTGCCTAGCTGAAGTAGTTGTCTCAACAACGCGTAAAGCTGATTCTCATCTGCAGCGGATTTCTCGACTACCTGCAGTCTCAGTTCGGACGCCGGGTGCCTGCCAGCACTCATCTGGGAGGCGTCCGGGAATGCAGCGGCCAGGTGCGTCGCCAGCGCCTCGATGCGCGGGCTCGCGACCACGACATCGCGAGGCTCAAGGGTGGGATCGTCAGCGAACAAGCCCGTCAAGACCTCGCGAAGCACCTCAACTTGGCGGCGTGGCCCGTGGCTGACGTGAACGTTGATCGTAGGTTCGATCACGCTGGCAGGTAACTCCCGCTCTGTGACGGCGGCGTTGGTTAGCAAGCTCAGGTCGGCTGCGCCACGGCGTCCGATCCGTCTCGCCAACTCGGTGGCGGTTCCGGGTGCTGGAGTGACGACGTGGGCGTCCACCCGAACCTGCTGCGAGATCGCGGTCAGAAGCTCTATGTCGGAAGGAATCAAGTGGCGAGGTGCGAAGAGGAACACCCGCGGCCACGGCACGAGGATCTCTCCGGATGAGATGTTTTCGACAAGCTGGGCTCGGCGGAGAGCGGGATCAGGTGAGTCGATTCGGGATTTCAGGTGACGCCAAAGATGAACCTGCCATGAGTCGAAGCCGAGGTCTGGAGGAACATCGGACGCCCAATGGGCCAACATCGCCGGGCGGTGGCGGATGTATCGGTGAATGAGGTCTGCAATCCGTTCGGCGTTGGCGAGCCGCTGCGAGTTAGCGTCCAGATTACGGATGAGCGGCTCTAAACCCGGTGCGCCCTCTGCCACCAAACTCATGATCTGCCAGACCAGACGCCCAGGTGCCCAGGGATCGTCGGCGGAGTCGTCGGCGGCAACCAAAGCTTCAAGGGAAGCCAAGGTGGCGAATCTAACCCCCGCACACACCGACTGAGGCATGGAATTCGCAATGTGTTGGCTCAGCCATCGTCTCATCGCAGCCCCCGGGACGAAGACGATCGGTTCTGAGAATGGATCATCCACCGGCTCGTTGAGGTAGTCAGCCACAAGCGCCGCCAGCAATTCAGCTCGAGGGCTTCGCGTCAGGTGTAACCCGGTGGTCATCTCTTCCATGGTGTGTCTCACACTAGACGGCCCCACTGACAGTGCGACGAAACTGTCAGTCGCGCACCATATGGTGGGCATCGTGATTGAACCTGAGCGGATTCTGGAAGGCCTGGATGAGGAGCAACGACTAGTTGCGACGACGCTGGCAGGGCCGCTGGTGGTGCTTGCCGGTGCGGGCACAGGCAAGACCCGAGCCATGACTCACCGGATCGCCTACGGCGTGGCCGTGGGTGCGTTTGATCCCAATTCTGTGCTTGCGCTCACATTCACGACCCGCGCGGCGTCCGAGATGCGCTCCAGGCTGCGCAGGCTAGGCGTGCCAAGGGTGGCAGCCCGGACGTTCCACTCTGCCGCACTGCGGCAGGTGCAACATTTCTGGCCGACGGTGCACGGCAAAGACTTCCCACCCGTGGCGGATTCGCGCATTCGGTTAGTGGCTGAGGCATGCAAGCGGGAGGGCATTACGCCCGACAGCGCCGTCCTGCGTGACCTTTCCACAGAAATTTCGTGGGCGAAGGTAAACAACGTGGGTGCGTCCGACTACGCGGAAACCGCAGTCACCGCGTCCCGGTACGTGGCGGGGCGGGAGCCGGACGAGGTTGCCAGGCTGCTGGTGCGCTACGAATCGGTCAAGCAAGCCCACGCCGTGGTCGATTTCGAAGACATCCTGCTCTGCAATGCCTCGCTCCTGATCACCGAACCTCGAATAGCAGCGCAGGTCAACGGGCAGTATCGGCATCTGATCGTTGACGAGTATCAGGACGTGAGCCCGCTTCAGCAAGCGTTGCTTGAATTGTGGCGAGGGAAGGGTGAAGAGTTGTGTGTCGTTGGGGATCCGGCCCAGACGATTCACAGCTTCGCCGGAGCGAAGGCTGAATACCTGACGACGTTCGGCATTCGCCATCCGAATGCCACCAAGGTCGAACTCGTTCGAGACTACCGCTCCACACCTCAAGTCGTGAAGCTGGCAAACCACATCATGCGAGGGCGAGGTCCGTCGGTTGAACTCGTCGCCCAGCGAGCCGCAGGGCCGGAACCCGTATTGCGGCAAGCCGTCAGCGAGCGGGCAGAAGCTGCCGACACGGCGTCTTGGCTTCTCAACCTCAACAAACGTGGGGTCGAATGGTCACAGATGGCGGTGTTGTATCGAATCCATGCCCAATCGCCGACCTTCGAAGCCGCACTGGCCGAAGTAGGCATCCCGTTCTACACCCGCGGCAGTGAGGGCTTCTTCGAACGGCCAGAGGTGAGGGCGGCGCTCAGGGCGTTTGCTGCTGCGTCGAAGGTCGAAAGTGATGCGCCACCCAACAGCCTGCTGAAATCGGTGCTGACTGGCATGGGGTGGACGACGGAGCCACCTGTCGGCCAGGGAAGCCTCCGGGAGCGTTGGGAGTCCTGGTCTGCGTTGGTCGACCTTGGCGACGACTTCGTGGCGTCCCACCCTGAGGTCACCACCGACGACCTTGTCGCCGAGTTAGAGAACCGAGCCCACGTCCAGCATGCGCCAACCGGGGGAGGGGTGACGTTGTCGAGCCTGCACGCAGCTAAGGGTTTGGAGTGGGACGCCGTCGCTGTGACAGGAGTTCACGAAGGCAGCTTGCCGTTCGTCCTAGCCAGCACCCCTGCGGCAATCGAAGAGGAACGCAGGCTGCTGTACGTGGGTGTCACTCGCGCCCGAGAGCATCTGCAGATTTCATGGTCGGTGACCCGAAACGGAGGCGGAACGCGTAGAGCCCGCAGCAGGTTTCTCGATGGGTTGGCGGGCGAGCAGGTGAGCGAACGCCAGCCGAGCAGAAGGCGTCGTGGCGATCGCAAGTCGGCACTGACCGCTGTATGCCGAGTTTGTGGACGCGGTCTCACCAGCGGCGCTGAGCGCAAGATCGGACGCCACTTGGACTGCGAATCCAGCTACGACGAGGCCCTTTGGGAGGCGTTGCGGCAGTGGCGCAAGGCCGAGGCGGAGCAAGCCAAGGTTCCAGCGTTTGTGGTGTTCACTGACGCCACCTTATTGGCGATAGCTGAGAGTCTCCCGCGCAGCCGGGAGCAGATGCACAAGATTCCTGGTGTGGGGTCGGCAAAGTTGGATCGTTATGCCGATGCTGTGCTCGGAATCGTCGCCGACCATATTTGAGTGCACCAGCACTCCGGGTGATGGCTCCATTCCCTGGCGCAGACCCCAGTTGGGGGCGAGGCCAGTTCGACCGTCCGTCCGGCAGATTCCGGAATTTCTCCGGCAAGAAACGTTAGGGCATGTGACACTGCGGTAGCCGCCGCCCACCAACGCAGAGACCGCGATGTTTGGGACGACCTGAGTGCCAATTGGGCCAGCAGGTACGGCCAGGCTTCGTCGCGGTCTCGCCTTCCCAGATCGAGGCAACGAGTGCATGGGAAGACGCCAGGCACGACCATGGGCCCTACCACCGCGGTGGAGTTTTCAGAGCGAACGGTGAGATGAGCCATTCCCTCGCGGACCAGCAGGTCGGTCAACGCGCGATCGGGTTCGATCGTGCGGGGGACGATTAGGGTCAGCGGGGGCATGTCAAGGACGGCCTCCCAATGCTCGACGACTTTGATGCGGACGCCGGGTGGGGGTCGAAAGCCCGACCCTTGGAGCCATGAAAGTTGGACGGATTCGCGCGCCAGTAACCCGGCGATGTCATTCATCATCAGACCTGACCCAGCGAGCAGGATCTGGCTAGGTTTCTCATTGGGGACGTTGACGACCACGCCTGCATCTGTCAAAGCGCGAATAGTAGACTCGAACCACGTGCCAGGAAGGTCTGGCACGGACCGATAAACATCCTCCGTAGTAGAAGGTTTACGCAGCAGCAGCAAAGCCGTGAGGGCTTGGTCTGGCGCATCTTCAATGATCGGTGACCCTGCCTCGATACCGAGTTGAAGCACACCAGGAGAGCGCCACATCGGGATTGCCCACTCGACGAGCCGCAGTTTTGACATACCCGAAGCAAACCGCGTGGTGAGGGGTTCGTGCTAGAAAACGCCGAACCGGAAGACAACCGGACAACAAGACAAACTAGTGGGGGCGTCGCACACTGTGTTGCGACGCCCCCACTAGTTCTGCTGAATCAAGCCTTCGGAAGGAAGCGGGTGAGATTCGTCCCGCAAACAGGGCACTTCGCCTTGGCGATCCGGGTGCCCTTTTCGTTGACAACCACGTTGCCACTGGCCTCGCGGTGGTCCTTGCACTTCACACAGTAGAACTTGCCGCTGTAGGTGTCGGCCACGTTGTACCTCCTGGTCTGTTGGCGCCTCCCAACGCGAACGATGGATGGCATTGCGGCCAATAGTCTACGCACAGTTGTCGGTGACACAAGAAAAAGCCCCCGCCAGCGCTGTTGCCGCATGCCTTCCCCTGCAGCGGCTGCCCCGACGGGAGCTTTGTATCCACAAGGTAGTGCCGGGGACGCCCCTGGTCAAACGATTGTGGGATTTTCACTGAAATGTCAGACCCATGGGGTTTGATTCTGTGCATGAATCAGCGGTTGAACTCCGAGCCCTACGATGTGCGCGCTAGCGCACGCCGGAAGAAGACGATGACCGCCTTCAGAGAGAATGGTCGAATCGTCGTTGTGGTGCCCGCAAGCATGTCCGCTGCGGCCAGGGCGCGTCAGATCCCGTCGCTGGTATCCAGTTTCTTGGCGAAAGAGCAAGCTAGGAAGGGGCCGCGTGGGGAGCAAGAGTTGACCACGCGCGCTTGTGAGTTGTGGAACTCCTACTTGCGGGCAGAGCTTGGGGAGCACCCCAGGTTCGGCGTCAGGTGGGCTGCTAACCAGACCAAGCGGTGGGGGTCAAACACCGTGTCGACCGGTGAGATCAGGTTGAGCAAGCGGCTTCAAGAGTTACCCGGGTGGGTGACGGACGCCGTGCTAATCCACGAGTTGGTTCACTTCACCGAACATAACCACACACCCCGTTTCTGGCGGTTGGCGACCCTTTATCCGAAAACCGAACGGGCGCGCGGGTTTCTGGAGGCGTTGGTTTATATCGACGGGCAGACCAACAACGAAGACTCAGATGAAGCGCTCCCCGAAACCCTATGGTGAGCAGCAACTCAGGGGGTCTGTGCCCCCGATTCGCCGCTCTCTTCGCGCAGCAGCTTCTGCAACTGGGCTTCCATGTCGTCGTCTGCGGCGGAGGTCTCGGGCTTTCGTCCGTGTTCGGCAAACCCGAGTGGGTCGTCCAGGTCGGCCGCGGTGGGAATCAGGTCGGGGTGCGCCCAAACGGCGTCGCGAGCTTCTACCCCGCGTGCATTGCGAACAGCAGCCCACAGATTGGCGGCATCTCGCACCCGGCGGGGCCTCAACTGCAGGTTCAGAAGCATCTTCAGTGCGTTCTCAGCAGGCCCACCGGCAGCACGTCTGCGTCGAACGGTCTCTAAGAGTGCATCAGCCTCGGGCATTAGTTCTGCGGTGGTGGTGCTCACCACATCATCAACCCAACCCTCCACGAGGGCAACCAGGGTTTCGAGTCTTTCAAGGATGTCGGTTTGCTCTGGGCTTTGAGTCGGCTGGAACAGCGTTCCAGCCACGGTGTTCCCGATCTCCTCCAAAGACTGTGGGGTCAGATCGCCGCTCAGGTGTGTCTCCAAAGCATCCTCGATCGCGGAAGCGTCAATGGTGATCCCACGGGCGTAGTGCTCGATCGACGCGTGCAGTTGCGGACCCAACCAACCAACGCGGCTGAATAGCCTCACTCGAGCCGATTCGCGTAGGGCCAGGTAAAGCCGAATGTCAGACAGGGGCTGGTCCAAGCCTTCGGCGAACTGGGTGATGTTGTGGGGTAGCAGGGCCTCCACTGGCGTCGATGTCACTGGGATCGCGATGTCTGTGGCGCCAACCACGGCGGTAGACAGGTCACCAAGTGCCTGACCGATTTGGGCAGAAAGCATTCCTTGCGAGGCAGCTTTCATCATCGGCTCCAACATCGGTTGGAGCCCAGCCATTTCGGACGCTTGGCGTCCGATCAAGCCCGCGATAGCCGAAGCCAATGACGCGGTGACAGGCGTTACCAGGCGCTGCCAGGTGGGGAATGTTTGCTCGATCCAATCGGCGCGGCTCCAGGCGACCGGAGTCGCGTTCACCCGGGCGAAACTCGTGTGGGCGTCCAGCCACAGGTTGGCCAACGAGCAGGCGTCCGACACTGCCATCGCATCGGCGGAGTCAGGTGATGGGTCGGGGCCACGCGCGGCCGCGGTCTTCCTAGCGACGTCTTTGGCGAATGTCCAGTTCAGGTTTCCGTCGTCAGCCCCCATTTGAGACATCTGCCGGGTGAACTCGCTCATCGCCTGCTGGAGGTGTCCCATCAACTGGTCAAGGTTGAAGGTGCCGTCCGGACCAGGGCGGATCCCAAATTGGGACATGAATTCCGCGAGTGGATTCTCGTCGTCAGACTCGCCTCGTGTTGGATCAAAAGGATCCCGGTCGGCCATGTTGGCTCCCTTCGCTTGAGGTCCCATTCTGTCGTATTGGCAAAACAAGAGCAGATTGGACCAATGTCGTAGGATCGACAAGACTTGTGAGAGGGGTTTCCGGTGACACGACAGACTTGGACGGCGGCTGTGTCTGCGCTGCTGTTCGTACTGTCTGCCGCAGTGATAGCGCTCGTCCCCATTCCGTTTGTGACTTACGGCCCTGGCAGAACGATAGACCTGCTGGGCGAAATTGATGGTCGGGCTGCTGTTCGAGTTTCTGGAGAGACCATCTACCCCGCGTCGGGAAAACTGCTAGTGACTACTGCTCAGGTGACGCCGGTGGACGGATCCGTGGCGTTGCCAGCGGCGCTTTTTGCCTGGTGGAGTTCCGCCCACGAGGTGCTGCCACGCTGGGCGGTCTTCCCCGCAGGTGTATCAGCTGGCGATCTAGCTTCTCGAGATTCGGAACTCATGGGTACTTCTCAACAGGACGCCGCCGCCGCCGGTTTGCGGTTGGCTGGCCTAACGGTCGAGCGAGTTCCCATCGTTGTGTCAGTCACCGACACAGGGCCGGCGGCAGCACGGCTGAAAGCAGGGGACCTGATCCTCCAGGTGGACGGGAAAGAAACGCCAACCGAGGTGGCGGTCCGCGCAGCCATTGGTGATCGAGCCGTCGGTGACTTGGTGGTTTTCACGGTGCTTCGCAATCGGGTTGAGACCCAGGTGCGTGTTCCGACGGTCGCGTCAAAGACTCAAGCCGGGGTGCCCGTTGTGGGTATCAGGTTGGGGATGGGTTACCATTTCCAGCCGCATGTGGAGATCGATATCGACCCTGCGATCGGGGGTTCGAGCGCCGGGTTGATCATGGCCTTGGCGGTTTATGAACGGACGGTCGAAGAGGGTCTAATCGCGGAACGAGTTGTCTCTGGAACCGGACAGATCGACGGAGACGGTCAAGTCTTCGAGGTGGCCGCTGTGCAGTCGAAGGTTGTTGCAGCCAAAAGGGATGGTGCACAAGTCTTCTTGGTACCGGAAGGCAATTGCGACGAGGTTCTCCCCGAACCTGGAATGCAGGTCGTCCCGGTAAAATCACTTGAGGAAGCAGTTGGCGCTCTAGAAGCTCTAGCCGATCCAGACAAAGCGAACCAGGTTAGGAGTTGTCCGTGACTTCAGACGCACTCGTCGGGTCTTTGATGGAGATCGATCGGCACGTGGCACGAGTGGGTTGGGATCAGCCCGTGAGGCTGTTTGCGCTTGTTCCCACTGTGGAGTTGCTCTCCGCTGAGCCCTCTTTGGCGCAACACTCTCGGAATCCGGCGGATCCGACGTCACTGAGCGCCGTCGAACAAGACGAGTTCAGGTCGGGTGGCGACATTCTGGACGAACTATCTCGGATCACGTGGCCCGCTTCGGTGGCAGGGTGCGCGTTAGCCCTGGAGCGGGTGTTCGTTCCGTCCGAGGTAGAACCCGAAATCCCATCGGATCCGGACGCTGCAGCGTCCTTCGTGGCAGGTCACTCGCGCCGCCAAGACGTCAGGGTGATAGTTGGCGTCCTTCGTGACGGCAGCACCCACGGGCTAGCCCGACTGAAATCAAATCCTGATGACCTGATGGGAGCAGATAATCTCGTTCCCGGACTTACCGAAGCCTTAGCCCAAACGTTGGAGGACTGAACTTTGCAAACCGCCCCGCGACCACGCCGGAACCCGTTACTGGCGACGACGATCATCCTGGTGGTGGGTGTAACGCTGTTCATGTTGTTCGCCTCGCTGTGGACCGAGAAACTCTGGTTCGACAACCTGGGGTACACGAGAGTCTTTCTGACTCAGCTAGGCGTTCGAGTGGCACTTTTCACCGTCGGGTTTGCCTTGATGGGTGGCTCGGTGTTGCTGAACATGCTGATCGCTTATCGAAGCAGGCCCGTTACCCGACGAACGGGAGCTAGTGAAGTTCTCGATCGCTACCGCGATCTGCTTGAACAAAACGTGGTAGCAGCGATGATCCTCCCAGCTGGTGTGCTGGGGGCGATGGCTGGCCTTTCACTTGCCACCCAGACGCTGCCGGTGTTGGCCTGGCTTAACCGGGTTCCCGCTGGCACCACGGATCCCTACTTCAACATGGACGTTTCGTTCTTCATGTTGGAGTACCCGCTTTGGCGGCTGGCTACGTCGATGGTGCTCAGCGCGTTGGTGTTTGGGGCGATTGCTGCGCTGGTCGTTCACTTCGCTGTGGGCAATATCTTGACCGGACGCGCTTCTGGGGTGGTCACACCGGTCGCCGTTCGGCACCTCTCGATTCTTGGTGGCTTGATCGTCCTGGGTTACGGAATCGAGCAGTTACTTTCGCGTTACGGGCTTCTTGTTGAGCAGGGCACGTTGTTCACGGGTATGCACTACACCGATGATCGGGCGAGAATGACCGCCAAGCTCGTCGTGGCGGTCGCTGCCTTGATCGTCGCGGCTTTGTTCTTCGCAAACGCTGTGTTGAACAAGACGTTCATCCCAGCGGCAGGTGTCGTGCTGATGCTGGTGACCGGGCTGATTCTCTCGCTGTTGTACCCGGCTGCGGTGCAGGCGTTCGGCGTCAAGCCGAACGAACCCGACAAGGAAGGCCCGTACATCACCGCGCACATGGACATGACCAAGAAGGCGTACGGCATAGCTGACGTGGATATCGACGAGTACGAGGCTGTCACCAAGGTTCAACCCGGCCAGTTGAGGGAGGACGCCGCGGCACTGCCCGGCATTCGGCTGATGGATCCGGACGTGATTGGTCCGACTTTCGATCAGTTGCAGCAGGTGCGTGGCTACTACTCGTTCCCCAAGATTCTCGACGTTAACCGTTATCAGGTGGACGGTAAAGATACGGACGTCGTGGTCGCGGCTCGCGAACTCGACCTTGCTGGGATCCCTGACCGTAACTGGAACAACTTGCACACGGTTTTCACTCACGGCCATGGGCTGGTTTCGTCTTACGGTAACCGGCGGCAGACGTTGGGTGAGCCGGTGTGGATCACCCGCGACATTCCTCCTGTTGGCAAGATCGAGCAGACGCAATCCAGGGTCTATCACGGTGAGCAGTCGGCTCAGTTCGTGATTGTCGGTCGCGAAGAGGGCCAAAAGGCGATCGAGCTCGACTCCCCAGGTGGTGCTGAGGGAGGCGGCGAGAAGTACAACGTGTATGACGGCTTGGGTGGGGTTCCCATGGGTAACCCGTTCGGTCGGCTGCTATTCGCGGCCCGGTTCTCAGACATCAACATCTTGTTGTCGGACCGGATCAATTCCCAATCACGCATCTTGTACAACCGGACGCCGCGGGAGCGCGTCGAGCGGGTGGCCCCCTGGCTGGAGACGGATTCGAACCTGTACCCGGCCATCGTTGATGGCCGCCTGGTGTGGATTGTGGACGCCTACACGACTTCTGCTAACTACCCCAACAGCCAGAAAGTGTCATTCGCTCAGGCGACGGTTGACGTCCAGACCCAAACGTTGGGTGGCCAGATGGACAAGACGATCAACTACATTCGGAACTCCGTGAAGGCTGTGGTGGACGCCTACGACGGCACTGTCAGTTTGTACGCGTGGGACGATTCTGACCCGCTACTTGCGTCGTATTCGAAGGCGTTCCCGGGCACGGTCAAACCCAAGTCGGAAATCCCAGATGACCTGATGCGCCACCTGCGGTATCCGGAGGATCTGTTCAAGGTTCAGCGAGACTTACTTGCTCGCTACCACGTGAACAGCTCATACGTTTGGTACGGCGGTACCGACCTTTGGGAGGTGCCTGTGGATCCAGTGCGAGGCAACAACACGATCAAGGAACGTCCCTACTACTTGTCGATCAAGTGGCCGGGCGACCCTGGCCCGATCTTCAGCCAAACCAGCGTTTATGTCCCCACCAAGAGAGCGAACTTGGCGGCCTATCTGGCGGTGAACGCGGACGCTGCTCACCCCGATTACGGCAAGTTGCGGATGCTGCGGATGTCGGATACCCACCAGATCGATGGGCCGGGGCAGACGCAGAACGCGATCACCCAGAATCCGGCGGTGGCGTCCAAGTTGCTTCCTTACCAGGAGAACAAGGGTGCGGCCTCGGTTACGTTCGGTAACCTGCTGACACTGCCGATGGGTAACGGGTTGTTGTACGTGGAGCCGATCTACACCGAGCGCACGGGCAATGCTGGCTCGTATCCGGCGTTGACGTTCGTGGTGGTCCGGTTCGGCGAGCATGTGGGTATCGGGGTGACGTTGCAAGAGGCTTTGGACGAGGTGTTCGGCGGGGATGCTGGCGCTGAGACGGGCGAGCTTCCTGTTACAGAAAAGCCGACCGAGCCAGGTCAGGAGGGCGAAAAGAAGCCTGACGAGGTGAAGCCGTCCGAACCAGGCATGGTCGACAACGCGGTGGTTCGAGCTCACTTGAAGAAGGCTCAGACTGCGTTCATGGCGGCAGAGGCGGCTCTGAAGGACGGCGATCTGG
>CAYMMF010000006.1:0-30576 GCA_964391475.1 uncultured Propionibacteriaceae bacterium
CGAGTTGCTCGAGGCTGCCCTGCTCTACGGTGTTGATTTGGACGCTGTCACGGTGGTCGTTCACCCCACATCGGACGTCCACTCGATGGTTGAGTTCGTCGATGGTTCGACGATCGCCCAAGCCAGCCCACCAGATATGAGGCTCCCGATCGCGCTCGGCCTAGCCTGGCCAGATCGGCTGCCGGACGCCGCCGGGGCGTATGACTGGGGGGTTGCCCGATCCTGGCATTTCGAACCTTTGGATTCTGACGCGTTCCCAGCGGTCGAGTTGGCTCGCCGTTGCGGGAAGGCGGGCGGTACCGCCCCAGCCGTGTACAACGCGGCTAACGAGGTCTGTGTGGACGCCTTCTGTGCCGGCCAACTCTCGTTCCTTGGCATCGTGGATACCGTAGAGGGCGTGGTGAACGATCATCTGGAGTCCGGGCACGTCCCAGATTCCGACTTGACTCTGGACGCGGTGCTTAGTGCTGACGGGTGGGCGCGCAAGCGGGCGTCAGAAAGAGGCATCGCGTGAGTGGCCTGGTGACCGCGCTGTACGCGTTGCTGTTTTTTGCGCTGCTGATGGTGAGTGTCGCGCTACACGAGATTGGGCACATGGCTCCGGCGAAGCTGTTCGGTGTCAAGGTGCCCAAGTATTTCGTGGGTTTTGGTCGCACTTTGTGGTCGGTGAAGCGTGGCGATACCGAGTACGGCATCAAGCTGGTCCCACTTGGGGGCTTCGTGCAGTTACTCGGCATGTACCCTCCGCGTGATCCGACCCGGAAGCAAACCTGGCTGCAGCGACTGGCAGATGATGCCCGCTCTGCTGAGTGGGACGAAATCACGCAAGCCGATCACGGTCGGTTGTTGTACGAACGCAAAACCTGGCAGAAGGTTGTCGTGATGGCGGGTGGCATCACAATGAACCTGCTGATTGCGTTCGTCCTGATGTGGGGGATTTTTGGTTTCTATGGCTCATGGCAGGCGCAGCCGGTCGTGTCTTCGATCCAGTCTTGCATCACCACTGAGAACCGTGATTGCACTCCGGCAGACCCAAAGACACCCGCTGCGGCGTCCGGGCTCGCTGAAGGTGACCGTATCGTCGAGTTCAACGGCGTCCCAATAACGTCTTACCCACAGCTCACCGACTTGATTCGCGACAACCTTGATGGCGAAGCCGTGCTTGTTGTCGAGCGGAATGGCGTTCGGACGCCACTGCAGCCGGTCAACACGGTGGTGCTCGACCGGCCTGACACCCTCGATCCGAGTAAGACGGTGAAGGCGGGCTGGTTCGGGGTCGTCCCAACCTACGAGTTGGTGAAGGGTGGGCCGCTGGAGGCGATTGACCAGTTGTGGCTAATGACGAAACAGTCGGTGGTTGCGCTGTCTCAGTTCCCGGTGAAGGTCTGGAACGCGGTCGCCGACATGGTTACGGGCAAACCACGAGACGTGTACGGTCCGGTGAGCATCGTCGGAGCCAGCGTGTTCGCTGGTGAGGTGGCCACCTCGGAGGCCGATGCGGCAGCGAAGGTCGTCATGTTCACGATGCTGCTGGCCTCGGTTAACCTGTTCCTGGCGTTGTTCAACTTGATTCCGCTGCCACCGCTGGATGGTGGGCACATCGTGAGCGCACTCTTCGAAGGTGTGCGACGTGGTGTGGCTCGGCTGGGGCGCCGGCCGGATCCTGGCCCGGTTGACACTGCCAAACTGCTGCCACTCACGTACGCCGTGGCAGGATTCTTACTGTTGGCTGGTGTCGCACTGATCGTGGTCGACATCGTCTCGCCGATCAAACTGTTGTGAGGAAGTAATGACCATCAACCTAGGTATGCCTGCCACCCCAGCCCCGGTGCTGGCGCCAAGGCGTCCAACCAGGCAGATCAACGTCGGCAAGGTGAAGGTGGGCGGAGACGCGCAAATCTCGGTGCAGTCGATGACCACCACGAAAACCACCGACATCAATGACACGCTCCAACAAATCGCGGAGCTTACCGCCACCGGATGCGACATCGTGCGGGTCGCAGTCCCCAGTCAGGACGACGCCGATGTGCTCCACATCATCGCTAAGAAGAGTCAGATTCCGGTAATCGCGGATATCCACTTCCAGCCCAAGTACGTGTTCGCGGCGATCGACGCTGGGTGCGCTGCAGTGCGAGTCAACCCGGGAAACATTAGGCAATTTGACGACCAGGTGGGTGAGATCGCGAAGGCAGCCGCTGACGCTGGGGTGTCGATCCGGATAGGGGTGAATGCCGGTTCGTTGGATCGCCGGCTACTGCGGAAGCATGGAGGGCCAACCGCGGCGGCGATGGTGGAATCCGCGCTGTGGGAGGCGTCCCTGTTCGAAGAGCACGGGTTTCAAGACTTCAAGATCTCTGTGAAGCATCACGACCCTGTCGTTATGGTGAACGCGTACCGGCAACTGTCGAAGGCCTGCAATTACCCCCTCCATCTGGGTGTGACGGAGGCGGGCCCTGCTTTCCAGGGCACCATCAAGTCGGCGGTGGCGTTCGGCGCGTTGCTAGCCGAAGGCATCGGAGACACCATTCGAGTTTCGCTGTCCGCTCCGCCCGCGGAAGAGGTAAAGGTGGGGCTGAAGATCCTGGAGTCACTGAACCTGCGTACCCGGCAACTCGAGATCGTTTCTTGCCCCTCATGCGGACGAGCGCAAGTCGATGTGTATAAGTTGGCCGAAGACGTCACCAAGGGGTTGGAGGGCATGACCGTCCCGCTCCGAGTGGCGGTGATGGGGTGCGTCGTCAACGGCCCCGGGGAGGCCCGCGAGGCGGATCTTGGGGTGGCGTCCGGAAACGGTAAAGGCCAGATCTTCGTAAAAGGTGAGGTCATCAAGACGGTGCCCGAATCCGAGATCGTGGCCACGTTAATCGAAGAAGCGAATCGGCTCGCAGCGGAGATGGAGGCTGCTGGGCCACCCCAAATCAGTGTTGGCTGACAGTTGGAATGTGCGGCGGCTAACCGAGCACGACCGCGACCAGGTTGAGAGGCTGCTGTCGCTCGACCCGGTCGCCGCGGTCTACATCCGGTCGAGGGTTGAGAACGGGCTGCTTTCCGGCTTAGGCCCAGGCCAGTTGTGGGGTTTCCCGGCGGCCAACCCCACCTCGCTGCTTCAGGTCGGAACCAACGTGGTCCCTTATCGGACGGACGCGGAGTCTCGGGCTTCGTTCGTGGAGAAGTTAGGCAGTTGGCGTCCCAGCGCTGCGCTCGTCGGGCCCACAACCGAGGTGGTCCCGTTGTGGCGGGCACTATCCGACAGATGGGGTGCGGTTTGGAGTCGGACGCGGATCATCAGGTGGGCCCAGCCTGTGATGATGACCTCGCAATCCCCGCAGATTGTTCCCGATGCGCGAGTTGAACGGACCACGGTGGCGCACTTCGATTCCTTCTTCGCCGCCGCGGTTGCCATGTATACCGAAGAACTCCAAGAGAGCCCGCTGGTGAACAGCCCGTCGTCGTACCGGCATCACGTTTGGCGGTCGGTCATGAAAGGAAGCTCGTTCTCGATCGTGGAGGACGGTCAGGTGATCTTCAAAGCCGACATTGGGACGAGTGCAGGGGGTGTGGCCCAAATCCAGGGGGTGTGGGTCAGACCGGATTACCGCGGCAGGGGGCTTGCTGCCCCTGCAATGGCCGCCGTCACCAATCTGGTGTTGCAAGACCACGAAGCCGTGTCTTTGTACGTCAACGATTTCAATTTTCCGGCCATTGCCACCTATTTGCGCTGTGGCTACGTACGATGTGGTCAGAACACAACCGTGTTGTACTAAGAAGTCACTGAGTAGTCCGATCGGGCTGGGAGCGGTTTGGGGGCGCGTTGCACAGGGTGGTTGTTGGTCTTGTTGTGGCCATGTTGGTGCTGTGGGTAACGAATGTGCCGCAGCCTTCCCCCGCTGATGCGCCGGTCGCAGTCATGACTGCTGCGTCGCCAGCTACCCCGACGCCCGAACCGTTGGTTGTGAAGTGGCCGAAGCCCAAGGCCAGATTGTTCGGTGATCCTGGCGAGGTCACAGTCGCGTTGACTGGCGATCTGCTGTGGCACTCATCGCTGCTGAAGAGTGTCAGATGGGACGCCAAGCTGCTCAAATCGAAGCGTGGCGAGGAATACGGGCCGCTCATGGCTGCCGTGAAGCCGATCCTCAACGATGTCGATGTGGCGATCTGCCACGCCGAGGTCCCGGTCGTCCCAAAGGGGGAGCAGGTGACCGGATACCCGATCTTCGGCGCGCCGATGTCGACAATGAGGGTGGTTAAAGATATGGGTTTCGACGCATGCACCATGGCGTCCAATCATTCGTTGGATCGTGGCTTCAAGATGCTGGTCCACACCTTGGATGTATTTGAGGATGCCGGGGTAGTCACCGTCGGAACGGCACGATCGAAGAAGGACGCCGAGCGAGTGTCCATCGTGACCACTGAGCAGGGCGTGAAAATCGGGTTGGTAGCGGGAACCTACGGTAGCAACGTGGGTTGGGACGACAAGCGTCCCTGGGCTCTCGCCAGGCTGGACGCCGAAACCATGATTAGGCGCGCCAAGGCAGCCCGGGTTGCGGGCGCCGACATTGTGATCGCCAACGCCCATGCCGGGACGGAGTATCAGCATGCACCCGACGGCCGACAAACGGCACTTGCCAAGAAGCTCACCGCGTCCGGAGCCGTAGACCTGGTCTACATGCACCATGCGCACGTGGTGCAACCGTGGGTGAACATGAACGGAGTGTGGGTGGTCTACGGCACCAGCAACCTGGTCGGGCAGATGATGACGTCGACGCCGCATGCCAACGAAGGCATCATCGCGAGGTTCGCGTTCGCCCCGGACGCCGACGGCAAGTGGAAGGTGACCAAAGCCAACTACGTGCCGCTGTTCGTTTCACACGCCAACGATAAGACTCCTGCGCGGATCTTCCATGTGACCGAGGCTCTTTCTGCAGGGAAGGGCGACCAGGCGCGGCTGAAGACCGCCCGCGATCGCACCCGTAAGGTGGTCAAGCAGTTGGGTGCAACAGGAATCACCGAGTCTTGATGTGTCCTGGGCGCTCAGGCTAGTGGGCCGGTAAGCTAAGGACGGTTTGAATCTGACCTCACTTCGGCGAAAGGCCTGATTGGTGCAAGCATTCTTCGAGGCGCTCGCGCAGCACCCGGAGGTTCTCCTGTTCGCGCTCGTGGGGATGGGTGCCATTATTGGGCACTTGTCTGTTCGCGGCGTCGCGTTAGGAGCCGCGGCGGTCCTCTTCGTTGCGATCGCTGTCTCAGCGTGGGGATCTTCACTCGGGGTGGAGCTTGAGATCCCGATCATGATCGGCCATCTCGGGCTGGCCTTGTTCACGTTCAGCGTGGGAATCTCGTCCGGCCCGACCTTCTTCCACACGATAAAGACTTCGCTGCCTTCGGTGCTCTCCGTTGCTGGCATCATTGCGCTCGGCGCACTTGCCGCTTTCGGTCTTGGCCCGGTGTTCGGTTTGTCCGGTGAACAGGCGGCGGGAACCTTCGCAGGAGCGTTGACGAATACGCCAGCTTTGGCTGCGGCTGGCAACTCGCCAGCCGCCACCGTTGGCTACTCGGTCGCCTACGTTTTCGGTGTGATCGGCATGCTGTTGGTGTCGAATCGGGCGCTTTCCCACGCGAGTGAGGACGCCGACGCCCCCTCACCCTTGGTGCAACGCAACATCCGGATCGAGACGATCGTTCCGACCACGGTGGCCGAATTCGAAGAGGCTCACGACAACAAGATTCGGCTTTCCCGAGTGCGTCACGAGGAGGAAGGGCCGGTCGAGTTGGCCATGCCTGATGAACTCCTGCAGCCCGACGATGTGATTACTGTGGTTGGCCCAGAGAAAGCGGTCAAGCAGGTCACTAAAGAACTCGGCCACCTATCTTCGCACCATCTCGTGTTGGATCGGGCGTCCTTAGACTTCCGAAGGGTCACTGTGTCTGACCCCACGCTTGCTGGCCGCACTGTCGAAGAGCTTGATCTGGAGCGCGAGTTCGGCGCCACCATCTCTCGGGTGCGACGCGCCGACATCGACATGGTCGCAGGCCCTGACTTGGTGTTGCAGATGGGCGACCGGGTCCGGATCGTCGCGCCACGTTCGAAGATGGCCAAGGTCACCAAGTTCTTCGGCGATTCAAGCAGGGGAATGACCATCATCAACCCGGCAGCGCTCGGGTTGGGGATGGCTGCCGGTATTGCACTCGGAGCGATTCCGCTGCCGCTGCCAGGGGGTGGCAGTTTCACGCTGGGGGCTGCATTAGGCGCGCTCATCGTGGGGTTGTTGATGGGACGCCTGGGTCGCGTGGGCCCGTTCATCACTTCGCTACCGTTCACAGCTACCGCGGTCATCTCCGAACTTGGGTTGCTGATGTTCCTGGCCCAAGCTGGGGCCCGGTCCGGAGGCATGATTTTGGAAGCGTTCTCGTCTGGCCAGTGGGTCGGAATGGTGGGGCTGGGGGCAGTGGTCACGATGGTCGTGGGTATCTCCACCTACTTGTTCCAGCGCAAGGTGATGAAGGTTGGCGGCACCCGGTTGTCGGGCATCATCGCTGGCACTCAAACCCAACCGGCGCTTCTGGCGTACGCGAACCAAGCGACCAACTACGACCACCGGGTGTCTCTCGGTTACACGATGGCTTATCCGATGGCCATGATCTCTAAGATCATCGCCGCCTCGGTGCTGGGGTTGATCGCCAGCCTGTAAGAGCGCGATCCACGCGGTGGTGGGCAACCCGCGAAACGGGAGCCGATCCATTCACCACTTCGGCTCCACTAGTCTTGTCTCTCGTGATTGACAGACTTTCTCGCCTCTTCGTGCGCACACTGCGTGACGACCCTGCGGACGCCGAGCTAGCCAGCCACAAGCTTCTCGTCCGCGCTGGCTACATTCGCCGGGCCGCACCCGGCATCTACACCTGGCTGCCACTGGGTTTGCGGGTGCTGTCGAAGGTTGAGCGCATCGTCCGGGAAGAGATGGACGCCATCGGCGCCCAGGAGGTTCGGTTCCCTGCGTTGTTGCCACGTGAGCCATATGAGGCCACCGATCGGTGGACGGATTACGGCCCCAACCTGTTCAGGCTTAAAGACCGTCGTGGCACCGACATGCTGTTGGGGCCCACCCACGAAGAGATGTTCACCCTGGTTGTGAAGGATCTTTACAGTTCTCACAAGGATCTTCCGCTGTCGCTGTATCAGATTCAGACCAAGTATCGGGACGAGGCTCGGCCGCGCGCCGGGCTGCTGCGGGGCCGCGAGTTCATCATGAAGGACTCCTACAGCTTCGACGTGGACGACGCCGGGCTGCAGGCGTCCTACGACGCCCACCGGGAGGCTTACATCAAGATCTTTGACCGGTTGGGCCTGGAGTACGTCATCGTCAAGGCGACGTCCGGCGCGATGGGCGGCTCGGCGTCCGAGGAGTTCCTTGCGGTCGCTAAGGACGGCGAAGATACCTTCGTCCGCAGCCCCGGCGGCTACGCAGCGAATGTCGAGGCCGTGCAGATGGCGGCGCCTGATCCGGTCGATTACTCCATGGTGCCGGCAGCCAGGGTCGTCCCCACTCCGGGCGCGGGAACCATTGAGGCGCTGGTTGAGTTGCTGAACAACGACGTCGCTTCAGCCGGCCGCGGCTGGGAGGCACGCGACACGCTGAAGAACGTGGTGTTCATGCTCGTCGATACCGACGGCACCCGGAAACCGTTGGTGATCGGGCTACCCGGTGATCGCGAGGTGGATCCCAAGCGACTGGAGGCTGCGGTGTCCCCGGCTGTGGCCGAGCCCTTCACCGATGCCGACTTCGAGGCTCACCCGATTCTCGTCAAGGGGTATCTCGGGCCGCAGGTGCTGGGTGAGGAATCCGACTCTGGCGTCCGCTATCTCGTCGACCCGCGTGTGGTAACCGGCACCCGCTGGGTGACCGGTGCGAATGAGGTCGACGCTCACGTGGTCAACCTCGTTGCGGGTCGGGATTTCACCCCAGATGGGGTCATGGACGTCGCCGAGGTCCGGGCTGGCGATCCCGCACCGGACGGTTCTGGCCCTCTGACGCTAGCGCGCGGGATCGAGATGGGTCACATCTTCCAGCTCGGCCGCAAGTACGCTGATGCGCTCGGGTTGAAGGTGCTGGACGCGAACGGCCGTCTGGTCACTGTCACCATGGGGTCCTACGGCGTGGGTGTGTCGCGTGCCGTTGCTGCCGTCGCAGAGGCGAATCACGACGCCTTAGGCCTGGTCTGGCCGCGTGCGTTGGCTCCTTACGACGTCCACATTGTGGCAACCGGAAGGGACGCTGCGGTCTTCGACGCGGCGAAAGAGTTGGCGCAGCAGTTGTCCGATTCCGGGCTTGACGTGCTCTACGACGACCGGTCGGCCTCTCCTGGGGTGAAATTCGCGGACGCTGAACTGCTTGGGATGCCCACGGTGGTGGTGGTTGGTCGCGGTCTGGCGACCGGTGTCGTCGAGGTGCGCGACCGGGCAACAGGGGAGCGGACGGACGTGGCTTTGGCCGACGCTGTGCCCCGCGTCCTGGCTGCCACCCGGGGGTGAATAAGTGACTGATCTTTTCGAGACCGTGTCGTTGGAGTTGGCGCTGCGTCCTGCCGTGCTAGTGGAGCGTTGGTGGTTGACGGACGGTTACGTCCGGATCAGGGTTGCCGGAGAGTCCCTGCGCGGGTTCACTTCGCCGGGCGCGGACGATCACGTTCGGCTGTTCCCAGCCGGGAGCGAGTCGCCGACCCAGCCAGAGGAATGGCGGACGTTACCGAGTCGCGAGTACACCCCAGTTGCCTTCGATTCCGATGCCGGATGGGTGGACTTCGACATGGTCATCCACGGTGATGGGCTGGCGTCGAACTTCGCAGCGGAGGCGCCTATCGGGTCAGCGTTGGCCGTAGCAGGACCTCGCCGCAGCAGAAAGTTGGTGGGAGACCCGGATTCCTGGTTCCTGGCAGGCGACGAGACAGCACTGCCCGCCATCAACCGGTTTTTGGCCTTGCGGCAACCGGAGTCGCCGGTTCGGGTGCTCCTTGAAGTCTGCGAAGCGAACCGCGAGGTTCCTGTTGAAAGCCTGTCAAGGAGTGAGGTGACTTGGGTCACCAGACCGCTAAACAACCTGGCAGACGCCCTGGGAACTCTGGGCGACCTTGATCGTCCGCCGGGGCAGGTGTTCGCATTCGTAGCAGGGGAATCACGTGTCGTCCCTGCGGCTAGGGCACTGTTCGCAAGGTGGCAGATTCACCCCGATTACGCGGTGAGTAAGGGGTACTGGCGTCAGGGCTAACCGCCCGTCGCCGCAAGCCAGTTGTCAGGGCAGGCCGGGCCAACGATCTGCCTTCGCGCCCCACTGGGGAGCCTGTTCGGCGGCCGTGATCAGGCCCGCTGTCAGCACCGGCAGCAGTTCGGGTTCTGCGAAGAAGATTGCCCGCCCGATGTGCGGCATCAACCCAGCCAGGAGTTGACCGACCGCATCAACTGCGGCTTCGGCGGATTCTGGCCGGTCCGTCTGGTAGTACGGTTCGGGCAGCATCGCCCCTAGCCCGGCCAGGGAAGCCAGCGACTCACCCCACTCTCGCCACTTGGTAGCCGAGCTTGCGAGCGATCGACGCTCCTTAGGGGGTAACCCCGGCGTCCCGGCGATCACCTGCAGACCGTAGTAGGTCTCGAAAGCCGCTGACACGGCTGCTTCGGCTGTTTGGGACGGGGAGCCAGGTGCTGGGTCGACGAGTTCCCGCACCGTGCCCAGGCTTGGGTCTGGTTGCTTCAACACCGACGCCGACCCTGCGGTCCATGCCGCCATCGACGCCCAGATCAGAGGCGAGGCTACGGTTGGATCGGTGGCTGCCTCCTGAAACCGCAAGCGTGCCGTCGCCAGCGATTCGAGGAGTTCGGGGAGTGGCGGGGCGTCCGACGGGCTTGGCGTGCTGGCTTGCGCAGTGCTCGGCAGGACGACCGCGACGGCTTTAGCTTGTTCTAGGGTCACGCTCAGCATCCACCCGAGCGCGTCCAATTCGGGCTGCGTGGCGTCCCACTTCTCGTCGAGTGCAGCCCAGATGGCCTGATGGACGTCTACGACTGATTCCCGAGCTGGCGACCATGACGGGGACGGTGTTGGTAACGGGCTTGCCGAGCCGCCTCCAGGGGGGATCGTTGCACACGCAGGTAGCGAAACCAGCGATGCAAGACCTCCGAGCAGCAACGTTCTTCTGGTGGGCACTCTCTGACGCTACCCCAACGGCGAACCGCCACGTGGTAGGCCAAGGCTTGGGGTCGGGGGTAGACTGCGCCGCAAACTGCACGCAACAACCGGATCAACTGGGCCCACGGAGGAAACCATGAAAGAACAGGCCATTGGCGAGTTGGTGACCCCGGTGGTTGAGGAGCTCGGGCTCGAGGTCGACCGGATCGAAGCGATGCGTGCTGGCAAACGCGTCCTGCTGCGGATCACCCTCGACGGCGACGGCCCGAAGGGTTCTGGCCCGACGCTTGACGAGATCGCCGCCGCCACGCGCGGGATTTCGAACGCGCTGGACGCAAGTGGGGTTGACGGCAAGTCTCCCTACACTTTGGAGGTGTCGAGCCGTGGAGTCAGCAGTCCGCTGACGCAGCAGAAGCACTTCCGGAGGAACTTGACCAGGCTGGTTGCGCTCACGCTCGATTCTGGCCAGAAGGTGACCGGACGCATCGTCGATGTGGGGGAGCAGCTTTCGATCGAGGTCGATGGCGAGCGCCACAGCGTGGATTTTTCCCATATAACCAAAGCGGTTGTGCAGGTGGAACTGAATCGGGCGCCAGAACAAGACGCTGACCCCAGCGACGGGCAGGAGTGATCATGGATATCGATATGGCGGCTCTGCGGAGCCTGGAGTACGACCTTGGCATCAGCATGGACGTCCTAGTCGACGCCTTGGAAGAAGCGTTGCTGAATGCTTATGAGAAGACGGTGAACCCGGTTCGGGGAGCTCGGGTCACGCTTGACCGCAAGTCGGGAAAGGTTACCGTGCTGGTCCCCGAATTCGACGAAGAAGACAACATCGTCGGCGAGTACGAGGACAGACCCGAAGGGTTCGGACGAGTGGCGGCTGCCACCGCTCGCCAGGTGATTTTCCAGCGTCTTCGGGAGGCTGAAGACGAGCAGAAGTTCGGGCATTTCTCAGCCAAAGAGGGAGACATCCTCGTCGGGGTGATTCAACAGGATCGCGAGTCGCGAACCGTCCGGGTCGACCTGGGTGCAATCGAGGCGATCATGCCGCTCGCTGAGCAAGTTCCGGGTGAGAAGTACGAACACGGGAAACGGCTGCGGGTGTACGTGGTTTCGGTCCGGCGCGAACAGACCGGCCCACAGGTCGTCGTCTCGCGCACCCACCCCAACCTGGTGCAACGATTGTTCCGGTTGGAGTCACCCGAAATCGACTCCGGAGTTGTCGAGATCAAGGCGATCGCGCGCGAAGCGGGTCACCGGACGAAGATCGCGGTGCTGTCTCACGACCCGAATGTCTCCGCAAAGGGCGCCTGCATCGGTCCGATGGGGCAACGGGTTCGGGCTGTCATGAACGAACTGAACGGCGAGAAGATCGACATCATCGATTACAGCGAAGACGGCGCGACCTTCGTCCGCGAGGCGCTATCGCCGGCAAAGGTGAGCGAGGTCATCGTCACCGACCAGTTCGCCAAGGCTGCCCGGGTAATCGTGCCCGACTACCAGTTGTCGTTGGCGATCGGCAGGGAAGGGCAAAACGCCCGGCTTGCGGCTCGGCTGACCGGGTGGCGGATCGACATCCGTCCCGACACCGCAGAGCAGTAGCGAAGGCTCATCTCCCTTTGTGATCCGGAGTGGTCGTGCCTGGCCAAGGTGATGGTCGAATCGTGGAGCGGACGTGTGTCCGATGTCGGCGCAAGGCGCCCAAAGCCAGTTTGTTGCGCCTGGTTTTAAAGGACGGGCGAATCGCCTGGGATCCAGCCCAGTGCGCACCCGGACGCGGAGCGTACCTGCACCCAGCCTGTGCGGAGCAGCGAGTGTCAGGACGTTCCCTTGCGCGGGCGTTGCGACTATCCGGTGACCGGACGGCGGAACTTCCGCCTCGACCGTAAGCGTCGAGAACAACTCGTTCATTGGGCAAATCTGGCATCGGCACAGTAAACTGGCCGCTGCGCTTCACGTACGGTGCGTGAACACTCCAGAAAGTGGGCTAACGCTCATGACCACTCGATGAGTAATACGAAATGAGCAAGAACTAACTGGCCTGCGCACCGGCGGGCCTGAAGGAGAGTAGTGTCCAAGGTCCGCGTCTACGAGCTTGCCAAAAAGCTCGGACTCGAAAGCAAAGAGGTGCTTAAAGCCCTCAACGATATGGGCGAATTCGTCCGTACCGCTTCCTCAACCATCGAAGCCCCGGTTGTGCGTCGTCTGACAGAGCGGCTTCAAAACGCTGCCGAAGAGCCGCAGCCACCTGCAAAACCGAAGCCAGAGGCTGCCAAGCCGACCGTACCTACGGCTCCAAAGCCAGTGGCAGCGACCCCGGCACCCCCGGTTCCAAAACCGCGCGCTAAGAGCCCGGCACCCGAACCGGTGGAAGAGCCGGTCGCACCCAAGCCCGACATCGAGAAGCCGCCAGTGGCGGACGTCCGT
This sequence comes from uncultured Propionibacteriaceae bacterium, assembly GCA_964391475.1. Classification (GTDB taxonomy): domain Bacteria; phylum Actinomycetota; class Actinomycetes; order Propionibacteriales; family Propionibacteriaceae; genus Propioniciclava. Next base: position 12,609 of record CAYMMF010000006.1, read on the forward strand.
CCACAGGCACCTGGGCCGAAGCCGTTAGTACCCGGGCCTCGTCCGGCCACACCTCCGGCTCCGCGCGCAGCGTCCGGGCCGCGCCCGACCACACCACGCCCGAGTGCGCAGCCCGGGCCACGCCAGTCCAGCCCCCGTCCGGGTGGAACCAGTCCTCGACCTGGTGCGCCCGGCCCGCGTCCGGCTGCTCCCAGCCCTCGTGGAGGCGGCGCGGGGGTTCCTGGGCCAAGGCCGCGTCCTACCGGGGCGCCTCGTCCGGGGAATAACCCTTATGCGTCGAGTCAGGGGATGGGTGTCCGGCGGGCACGTCCCGAGGGCTCTGGTGGGCGGGGAGATCGCCCGACGTCTCGTCCCGGCCAAAGCGGCGGGTTGCCGACGGCGCCTCGCCCAGGTGGTACAGGTGGGCTTCCTGGAATGCCGCGCCCCAACCCGGCCATGATGCCGAGGCAGCAGTCCAGTCAGCTTGGTGGCGCTCCCGGACGTCCCGGCCAGCGCCCCGGCGCGGGTGCTGGTGCACCCGGTCGCGGTCGCCCCGGCGGTGCTCGTCCCGGCGGGTTCGGAGCACCGGCTGGTCCCGGCCGTCCCGGAGGAGCTCCGGGCGGTGGTCCGCCCATGGGTGGTGGCCGCGGTGGCCGCGGTGGACGCGGTGGCTCCGGCACGCAGGGAGCGTTCGGCCGCGGCGGGGCAAGTAAGCGTGGCCGTAAGAGCCGCAAGCAGCGCAGGCAAGAGTTCGACCAGATGGAAGCCCCCATCATTGGCGGCGTTCGCATTCGACAAGGGGATGGGCAGAAGGTACGCCTTCGGCGCGGTGCTTCCCTGACTGACCTTGCTGAGAAGATCGGCGTCGAGCCAGCGAGCCTGGTTCAGGTGCTGTTCCACCTGGGTGAGATGGTGAACGCCACGCAGTCGGTCGCGGACGAGACTTTGCAGGTGCTCGGCGCGGAGCTCAACTACGACATCGAGGTTGTGTCCCCTGAGGATGAAGACCGCGAACTGTTGGAGAGCTTCGACATCGAGTTCGGTGAAGACATCGGCGATGAAGAAGATCTCGAGCCGAGGCCACCGGTTGTCACCGTCATGGGTCACGTTGACCACGGTAAGACCAAGCTGCTCGACGCCCTTCGGCACGCCAACACGGTGGCCAAGGAAGCCGGCGGAATCACCCAGGCGATCGGCGCCTACCAGGTCGAGACCGAGGTGGACGACAAGCATCGGCGCATCACCTTCATTGACACCCCCGGTCACGAGGCGTTCACCGCCATGCGTGCTCGCGGCGCGAAGTCGACCGACATCGCGGTGCTGGTGGTTGCGGCTGACGACGGGGTGATGCCCCAGACGATTGAGGCACTCAACCATGCTCAGGCGGCGGACGTGCCAGTCGTCGTCGCAGTGAACAAGATCGACAAAGAAACCGCAGACCCGACGAAGGTCCGCGGGCAGCTCACCGAGTACGGTCTGATCCCCGAAGAGTACGGGGGCGAGACCATGTTCGTGGACGTTTCGGCGGTTACCCGTGCCGGTCTCGATGAACTGCTCGAAGCAGTCGTGCTGACTGCGGACGCTTCCCTCGATCTGCGTGCGAATCCGGATATGCCCGCTCAGGGTGTGTCGATTGAGGCGCACCTCGACAAGGGCAGAGGGCCTGTTGCAACCGTTCTGGTGCACCGAGGCACTCTGCGCACCGGTGATTCGATCGTGGCTGGCTCCGCTTACGGGCGGGTTCGCGCCATGATCAACGATGTCGGCGAGACGGTCGATGAGGCGTTGCCGTCCATGCCCGTGCAGGTGCTGGGGTTGACGTCGGTTCCAGGCGCTGGCGACAACTTCCTGGTCGTCGATGACGACCGGATGGCTCGTCAGATCGCAGACAAGCGGGAAAGTCGGCGTCGGGCTGCGCTGCTCGCCAAGACCACGCGTCGCAAGACGCTCGATCAGTTGTTCGAGCAGCTTGAGAAGGGTGAGACGGCAGAACTGCGGCTCATCCTCAAGGGCGACTCGGCAGGCTCGGTCGAAGCGTTGGAAGACTCTTTGTCTCAGATCGATGTTGGCGACGAAGTGACGCTGCGTGTCATCGACCGCGGAGTGGGCGCAATCACGGAGACGAATGTTTCGCTCGCCGAGGCGTCCGACGCCGTGATCATCGGGTACAACGTCCGAGCGCAGGGCAAGGCCACTCAGATGGCCGACTCCGCTGGTGTTGACATCCGTTACTACTCGGTGATTTACGCAGCAATCGACGAGGTGGAGGCCGCACTCAAGGGCCTCCTCAAGCCGATCTTCGAAGAAAAGACCATGGGGCAAGCCGAGATCCGCGAGATCTTCAAGAGCTCCAAGTTCGGCACCATCGCCGGCTGCATGGTCCTCGACGGGCGCATCAGGCGCAACGCCAAGGCGCGTCTGCTGCGTGACGGGATCGTCATCACTGAGACCTCGATTGCGTCCCTGCGGCGCGAGAAGGACGACGTGACTGACGTTCGCGAAGGTTTCGAGTGTGGTATTACGCTGGCGCACTACTCCGACATCAAGCATGGCGACATCATCGAAACCTACGAGATGGTCGAGAAGCCGCGCGACTAATCAAACGCGGGCCTGACATTGCGATGTCAGGCCCGCGAAAGCTGTGAGGAGAACAAGATGAGTAACCCGAGGTACGCCAAGGTTGCCGAGCAAATCAAGGTGATCGTCGCCGAGATGCTCGGACGCCGCATCAAGGATCCCCGGCTCGGATTCGTGACGGTAACAGACGTCAGGGTAACCGGTGATGGGCGAGACGCCACAGTGTTTTACACGGTGATGGGCGATCAGTCCGACAGGGAAGCCAGCCAAAGCGCGCTGAAGTCGTCGACTGGCCTCATCCGATCCACTGTCGGCAAGAAGTTAGGGATGAAGTTCACCCCGACGATCACCTTCGTGTTGGACGCCGTCCCCGAGTCGGCAGCAGAGGTCGAGGCGGCTTTGGCAAAGGCCCGCGCTTCGGATGCCGAGGTCGCCCAGCGAGCGGCTTCAGCCGAGTACGCTGGCGACGCTGATCCGTACAAGTCAGCCAACGAGTCCGACGGGGAGTGAATCCCAAGGCACCGGAGGCGTCGGGCCTGCTGATCGTCGACAAACCTGGCGGTGTCACGTCTCACCAGGTGGTGGCGCAAGCCAGACGTCGGCTCGGCATCCGACGGATCGGTCACGCTGGCACGCTTGACCCGATGGCAACCGGCGTCATGCTGCTAGGTGTCGGTCGGGCCACCAGAATGCTTGGGCATCTCACCCTTGCTGACAAGGCGTACGACGCCACCATCCGGTTGGGCATCTCCACCGTGACCGATGACGCAGAAGGCGACGTCATCACCGCGGCAGGGGCGTCCGGGGTCACTTTAGGGCGGGTCAAGGCAGCAGCAGCTAAGTACGTTGGCCGGATCGAACAGGTGCCGTCTGCCGTCTCGGCGATCAAAGTTGACGGTCAGCGGTCTTACGCCCGCGTCCGTCGCGGTGAAGACGTCAGCCTCGCAGCGCGCACCGTGACGGTCAGCAGGTACGACGTTGTCGGCTGTCGCTCCGCTAGCGTGGATGGCGTCGCTGTGGTGGACGTGGACGTGAGCGTCGAGTGCAGTTCGGGAACCTACGTTCGTGCGCTGGCGCGAGATCTCGGAGCTGATTTGGGTGCCGGAGGGCACCTGATCGCACTGCGACGCACTCGCGTGGGGCCGTTCACCTTGGCCCAGGTGTCTGAGGAGTTACTCGGGTTGGACGCCGTGGCTCGCCTCTGCTTCCCGGTGGTGGAAGTCGACGCTACTGATTTCGGGAACGCTGTTCACGGCAGGCCTTTAGCGTTGCAGTTGGACGCCGAGCCCACCGCGTTGTTGTTCGGAAACACTTTGGTTGGGCTTTATCGTCCAGACGGGGAACTGGCGCGCCCGATTTGGGTGTCTGCCACGCCTGGGGATGTTGCCGCCGGGTGAACGCCAGGCAGGATCATCTTGGTGAGGCTTCGTCGTGGCGTGACTGCTAGGGTTTTCCGGTGGTCTGGATAGTGGAGGCACAAAGGTGAACGAGACGGTCGTCGTGATCGGCAACTTTGACGGGGTTCATCCGGGCCACGTAGAGGTTCTGCGCCAGGCATCCGCGTTGGAACCAGACGTTCCACTGGTGGTGGTCACATTCTGGCCGCATCCGATCCAAGTCCTTAGGCCCGATCAAGCACCGATGCTACTCACGAGCCTCGCAGAACGGATCGCGTTGTTGAAGGCGGCCGGGGCCTCCACCGTCGAGGTGATCGACTTCACCCACGAGTTCTCATTGTTGACCCCAGGTGAGTTCATCGAACGAGTGGTTTTGCCTTTGAACCCGCGCCGCGTTGTTGTGGGAGAGAACTTCAGGTTCGGCCATCGAGCCATCGGCGATGTCGGCACGCTGCGTGAGCTTGGCAGGGGCAAGTTCGCTGTCACCGCACTTGATTTGGTGACAAGCGGTGACGAAGAGACCGGATCAACTCGCATCAGAGAGGCTCTGGAATCCGGCGATGTTCGCCGCGCCGCTGCGCACCTGGGGCGTCCCTTCAGGTTCACCGGAGAAGTGGTTCATGGCGATCACCGGGGCCGCGAATTGGGGTTCCCCACGGCCAACCTGACGGTGCCTGCGCTGCGCGCTTGCCCGGCGGACGGGGTGTACGCAGGTTGGGTTCGACGACTGGACGGGTTGGACGCCCACTCCGAGCCGCTCGGCGCCGGGGCGCAGGCACCTCGTTGGCCCGCTGCGATCTCGGTCGGGACGAACCCGACGTTCGAGGGTGTGGGCAGACGTGTCGAATCGTACGTGTTGGATCGCACAGATCTTGAACTCTATGGGGCACCAATCGCCGTGGATTTCTGTGACCGCATTCGGGGGCAGGTCAAGTTCGACGGTGTGGATCAGTTGATCTCCCAGATGCGGGCCGACGTTGCCCGTAGCCGGGAGATACTTGCTAACGCGAGCTACGACATCCTCAGCGACTTGCGGTAAATCGCTTCGGTCGGCTCGTTCTCGTCGGTCAGCAGTTGGTCACCGACCGGTTCGAGGACGGCCAGGTTGATGGCGCTGCGGTGCTCTCCGGTTGGGGAGTAGTCAAGGCTGATGTACATGGGAATCGCCGCCGGGTTGTCAGGTGTGACTCCGAGGAAGATCTCGTCGTAGCCGAGTGCTGCCGCCTGCTCCTCCAGGAATTCGCTGATAACGGCTCCGAGCCCCTTGCGGCGTGCCTCTGGGTAGACGAACAGGTTCTTGACCTCGGGCCGCAGTTCGTTGCTGGCACGGAAGTCCAGGGCTGCGTGACCTGCGATTGCGCCGTCGATCAGGCCGACGACGAGGTAGTAGTCTCCTTCTGACTGCAGGGCCATGCTCTGCTCTGCATTGCCGCTTGCAGCTTGCGATTCACGAGCAACCAGGGTGGGCAGGTCGTCGGCTGTCGCCAATCGAGCCGAAATGTTGTGCGTCGAGGTGGTAACCGTCATGACTTCTCGCTCCTTGTTTGCATATGCGCGTCCGTGTCAACAGATCGTACGTGTTCGTCCAAGGCGAATCCTGCCATCTTAGTTTGTCATAGGGGATAGGTAGGCTGAATCCTGGACGCCAAGATCCGTCCTTCCCCTTGTGGGGTGCATCCCGAAATCCAGGAGACAACATGGAGTATCGCAACCGAATAGTCGCGGCAGGGCTTGCCAGCCTGGTTGTGTTGGCGGGGTGCGCGGCACCCGCACCAGCGACGAACCCGCCAGCCCCTGGAGTCACGACTTCCGCCGCCGCGGAGAACACGGCTCCACCCGCTGCGCCACAAGCGCCGTCCCCGGGCGAAGTCGTTGACGCCGAAGCGCTGCTAGGCGCCATGGCTGAGGCCGCCAAGTCAGTCAAGTCAAGCAAAACAGAGATGACTGTTGAACTTGGCCAGGGGAGTAGCGCGGTGCGAACCAAAGCGACTGGTCTCACCGATTCTTCTGATCCTGACCACTCGGTAGTGAGCATGACGATGGAACTTGCTGGCATGCCGGTTGACGTCATTATGGACGGTGACGATTTCTATATGCGGTTGGAACTGAACGACGGCAAGTGGATCAAACTCACCCGCGAAGAGATGGAGAGCCAGGGGCTGGATAGCCCGGCCGCCATCGACCAGAACGCCATGTTTGACAACCTAAAAAACAGCGTTACCAAGGCGGTTTTCGTGGGCGAAGAAAAGGTCGGTGGCACGCCAGCTAGGCACTACCGGTTGTCTGTTGACTCAGCGCAGTTCGATCCCGAGAACGGGGAAGCCGGAACAATCGTCGACTACGACATTTGGGTTGACGATTTGTACCGGACCGTGAAAATGCGTTATTCAAGCGACGCGCAAAGCGGCGTCAATGCAACGATGGAGATGCTTGTCAGCGGGTTCAACGAACCGGTGAACATCAAGATCCCCGCTGCTGGAGAACTCATGCCGCAGGCTGGGGACGAAATCGAAAGTCCCTGAATCGACAAGTTCGGTGTGGCCTCGGATTTCGAGGCCACACCGAACTGTCATTGGGGCAGTCTTACTGCAGTTCTTTGAGGTTGTGGATGACGTCGGCGATTGCCTGCTGGGCGGAGCCGTACAGCATCGAGGTGTTGTCGGCGTAGAACAACATGTTCTCAATACCGGAGTAGCCGGCGCCGCGTCCCCGCTTGATGACGATGCACTGGCGAGCCTTGTCGGCGTCCAAAATCGGCATACCGTAGATGGGCGACGTCTTATCGGTACGAGCGACCGGATTCACCACGTCGTTCGCGCCGATGACCAGGGCGACGTCCGCCATTGGGAAGTCCGAATTGATCTCTTCCAGATCGAAGATCTGGTCGTACGGGACGCCGGCTTCCGCGAGAAGAACGTTCATGTGGCCGGGCATGCGTCCAGCCACCGGATGGATGGCGAACTTGACGTCCACACCTTCCTCTTCGAGAAGCTTGGTCATTTCCCAAACTTTGTGCTGGGCACCGGCGACGGCCATCCCGTACCCGGGGATGATGATTACGCTTTCTGCGTAACGCATCATCGCCGCGGCGTCCATCGAGTTGACCTCCTTCATCGTGCCCTCGACCGCACCGCCAGCCTGGGCCTCGCCCGTGATGGGGGCGAAGAGGATGTTCGTGAGCGGCCGGTTCATTGCCTTTGCCATCAACTGAGTGAGGAGCGTGCCAGCAGCACCGACGACGATGCCAGCGATGATCAAGGCTGGGTTGCCCAAAACGTAGCCCTCAAGACCGACCGCCAAACCAGTGAAAGCGTTCAGCAGGGAAATGACAACGGGCATGTCTGCGCCGCCGATCGGGCTTACGATCGCGAAGCCGAGGATGAGCGACATCGCAAAGAACGCGATCAACAGCCAGGGGTTCGGCCCCCAGATCACGATCGCGATCCCGAGCAGCAACGTGACCAGCGAATGAATCACGTTGCCCGCATTCTGAGCTGGCCACCGGACGGCCTTCTTCATGATTCCTTGGAGCTTCGCGAACGCCAGGATCGATCCCGAGAATGCGATCGATCCGATGAATGCGCCAAGCATCGCGAGCACCGCGTGGACGCCCGTTGGTGGTTTATCGGCGGTGAACTCGACAGCCGCGATGAGAGCGGCGGCCCCGCCACCCATGCCGTTGTAGACGGCCACCATCTGCGGCATGTCGGTCATCTTGACGACCTTGCCGGCCCATGCGGCCACGGAACCACCGATCACGATCGCAGCGACAGCCAGCCCCAGATTCAGCAGTTTGCCGTTGCCAAAGAATTGCAGCCCCCCGTCCGGATGTGGCAGAAGAAAGGTGACGACTGTGGCCAGCGCCATGCCGAATCCAGCCCATTTAATGCCTGCCGCAGCTGTCTTCGGCGAAGACATGGCCTTCAGCCCGAGAATGAAGAGGATCGCGACGGCGAGGTAAGCCGCTTGTACGAACCATGCCACGGATCAGCCCTCCTTCACTTTGGACTTGGAGTCCGCCTTGGACGCGAACATGCCGAGCATCCGCTCGGTGACCACGTACCCGCCCGCCGCGTTGGCGGCGCCCAAGAGCACTGACAGGAACCCGAACGTCAACTGCAGGGGTGTTTCAGCGTGGGCCAGGGCGTACATCGATCCGACGAGGACGACGCCGTGAACGAAGTTCGAGCCAGACATCAAGGGTGTATGCAGGATCACAGGCACCCGCGAGATTACTTCGTAACCGACGAACGCCGACAGTACGAAGATGTAGATGTAAAGCAGATCCATCATGATTGCGGCTCCTGCGTAGGCTCAGCGGGCGCCCCGGCGTCCGCTGTCGGGATTGAGGCAACTTCAAGGCCGAGTACCTGGGCCACCATCGGGTGGACGACCGCCCCGCCGTGAGTCATTGCGGTTCCCGCGATGACCTCGTCGGTCCAGTCGATTGTCAGGTTGCCCTCGTTGATCATAGGGGTGGTGAAGTTGAGCAGGTTTTTGGCGAACATCTCTGAGGTGTGAACGGGCATCCGAGCCGGCAGGTTGACCGGACCCACAACGTGAGCGCCGCCGATGCGGAGTTCTTTACCGGCGACCGTACCCTCAACGTTCCCGCCCGTCTCGGCCGCCATGTCGACGATGATCGATCCAGGGCGCATGGCTTCGACTTGGGCGCGAGTCACGATGACGGGCGCCTTCTTGCCGGGGACCGCTGCGGTGGTGATGAGGACGTCGGCGTTGGCGATTGCCTTGCCGAGTTTCTCGGCCTGGAGCGCTTTCTCTTGGTCGGTGAGTTCGCGGGCGTACCCGCCCGAGCCAGCAGCGCTGACGCCGGTGTCCACGAACTTGGCTCCCAGCGACTCCACCTGCTCCTTGGTTTCTGGGCGCACGTCGTAGCCCTCGACCATTGCTCCTAGCCGCTTTGCGGTTGCGATGGCCTGGAGGCCTGCGACCCCAGCCCCGATGACGAGAACCCGACTTGGCCGGATAGTGCCAGCTGCGTACGTGAGCATCGGGAAGAATTTAGGAGCTCGAGCAGCCGCGATCAGCACGCACTGGTAACCAGCCGCTGCTCCCTGGCTGGACAAGATGTCCATGCTCTGAGCGCGAGAGATTCGGGGCAGCAGTTCCATGGCGAACGCTGTGATCTTCCGGTCCGCCAACTCCATTGCGTGCTCCCTACTGGAATAGGGGGCCAGCATGCCGATCAGAATCTGACCGGGACGCATTTGCGCCTCATCGGGCGGGTCAAGATTTCCGATTGTCCAGACGATGTCGGCTGCGGACAGCACTTCAGCAGTCGTATCCACCCATCGAACTTCACCCAACGCTTCATGGGTTGAGAAGGACTTGTCAGTTGCGCCTGTCTCAATCACCACCTCTGCACCGAGCGCACTCAGTTTCTTTACAACGTCGGGCACGATCGGTGCCCTGGTTTCGCGGGGATCCGCGCTAGTTGGGATCCCGATAACTACCGCCATCGTCACTCCTTTGCGACTTGTTGTTGGCGTCCAGATATATTCAACTCGGGGTACGCGTCGTTGTCACATCGATCTGAGCACATGTCGGCTCGGCCGAGGTTTTCGCAACCCGGAATCGTCCGCGTGGGGCTGTTTTGGGGCACGGACGCCCAATCGGGTAAGGTGGGCGATTGCCGTCGAGACGGCCGCGGATTCATAAGAGCTCTCAAACGATCCCGATGATCACTGCTGGGCATTTCCCAGCTTCGAGAGCGCCGCGCAACGGACGAAATAGGAAAGGGAGTCTGCCCATGGACGCGGAAACCAAGAAGAAGATCATCGAAGAGTACGCGACGAAGCCGGGAGACACCGGTTCCCCCGACGTCCAGATCGCGCTTCTCACCAAGCGAATCGCTCACCTGACAGAGCACCTGAAGGTGCACAAGGGCGACCACCACAGCCGTCGGGGCCTCATGCTCCTGGTCGGTCAACGCCGTCGCCTGCTGAACTACGTCGCCAAGCAAGACGTCGAGCATTACCGCGAACTTATCGCTCGTCTCGGCTTGCGTCGGTGACCCATTGACACGGTGCGAGGGAGTGGCCCTAACAGGGGTCGCTCCCTCGTCGTCGTATACATGGCGTCGGAGTCCTTCGGCGTCCCACTAAACGAATAAAACATCTTTGCCGCCCGGATCGGGTTTTTCGGTCCTCGGTAGTGGCTCCCGCCAGATTCCTGCGAGGGCCTCGATCGAAGACCGGTCGCTTGACGAGGGTGGCACACCTGAAAGGAAGTACTCCATGAGTATGGAGGGTCCAAACGTCCATTTCTCCGAAGCTGTGATCGACAACGGTTCGTTCGGTCGCCATGTGGTTCGTTTCGAGGCTGGGCTGCTCGCGCAGCAGGCCAACGGAAGTGCCGCGGTGTACCTCGACGAAGACACGATGCTGCTATCGGCCACCACCGCGGCGAACAACCCGCGCGATGCGATCGACTTCTTCCCACTGACCGTTGACGTCGAAGAGCGCATGTACGCCGCGGGCCGGATCCCCGGCTCGTTCTTCCGGCGCGAGGGGCGTCCGTCAGAGAACGCAATCCTTGCCGCCCGTCTGATTGACCGCCCGCTACGTCCTTGCTTTGTGAAGGGACTGCGCAACGAGGTCCAGGTTGTGGTGACCGTGATGGCGCTCAACCCGAACGTTCGCTACGACGTTTTGGCCATCAACGCGGCGTCGGCGTCCACGACGCTGGCGGGCTTGCCGTTCAGCGGGCCGGTCGGCGGCGTCCGGGTTGCGCTGATCGGCGACCAGTGGGTGGGTTTCCCCACTGTCGAGCAGCAGAAGCAATCGACCTTCGACATGGCAGTAGCTGGCCGGGTGCTACCGGACGGCGACGTCGCCATCATGATGGTTGAGGCCGCCGGTACTGAAGAAACGTGGGCGTACGTGCGTGCTGGCAAGACCGCCCCGACCGAAGAGGTCGTAGCCGAAGGGCTCGCCGCAGCGAAGCCATTCATCAAGGCTCTGTGCGACGCTCAGGTTGAGTTGGCTGCTCAACTGCCCAAGGAAACCGTGAACTTCCCGGTGTTCCGCGACTACCAGTCCGACGTTTACGACAAGGTGGCAGACGTCGCGACCGAACGGTTGACTGACGTCATGCGGATCGCTGGCAAGCACGAGCGCGAGACCGCAACAGAAGAGCTGTTGGCTGAAATTCGTTCCGAGATCGGCTCGCTGTTCCCCGATCGTGAGAAAGAGATCACCGGCGCCTACCGTGCGTTGACCAAGTCGATCGTGCGCCGCAAGACGCTCACCGAAGAGGTTCGCATCGACGGCCGCGGCCCCCGCGACATCCGGACTCTGTCATCCGAGGTTAGCGTTATCCCGCGAGTCCATGGCTCGGCTTTGTTCATGCGCGGTGAGACCCAGATTCTTGGTGTGACTACGCTGAACATGCTCGATCTTGAGCAGAAGCTGGACACGCTGGCGCCTGAGACCACCAAACGCTACATGCACAACTACAACTTCCCGCCCTACTCCACTGGGGAGACAGGACGCGTCGGGTCGCCGAAGCGTCGCGAGATCGGCCATGGCGCGCTCGCTGAGCGGGCTCTGGTTCCGGCGCTGCCGGACCGCGAGGAGTTCCCGTACGCGATCCGCCAGGTTTCAGAGGCGCTCGGCTCCAACGGTTCGACGTCGATGGGTTCAGTGTGTGCGTCAACGCTGTCACTATTGAACGCTGGCGTTCCGCTGCGGGCGTCCGTGGCTGGCATTGCCATGGGGTTGATGAGCGAAGAGATCGACGGTGAGATGCGTTACCTCGCGTTGACCGACATTCTCGGTGCTGAGGACGCGCTGGGCGACATGGACTTCAAGGTCGCCGGCACCCGCGAGTTCGTGACGGCTCTGCAGTTGGACACCAAGCTCGATGGGATCCCGGCTGACGTGCTGGCGTCCGCTCTTCTTCAGGCGCGTGAGGCGCGTTTCACGCTGCTCGACGTGATGGGTGAGGCGATCGATTCCCCCGACGAGATGAGCCAGTACGCACCGCGCATCATCTCGGTGCGGATCCCGGTTGACAAGATCGGCGAGGTGATCGGGCCCAAGGGCAAGGTCATCAACCAGATTCAGGACGACACCGGCGCCAACATCTCCATCGAAGAGGACGGCACCATCTACATCGGCGCCACGAATGGCGAAGCGGCAGAAGCTGCTCGGTCGATGGTCAACGCCATTGCCAACCCGACGATGCCAGAGGCTGGCGAGCGTTACCTGGGCACCGTGGTCAAGATCATGCCGTTCGGTGCGTTCGTGTCGCTGCTTCCCGGCAAGGATGGGCTGCTTCACATCAGCAAACTTCGCGTGCTTGCCGGTGGCAACCGCGTCGAGAACGTGGAGGACGTCGTGAGCGTAGGCCAGAAGCTGACCGTGGAGATCTCTGAGGTGGACGATAAGGGCAAGCTGTCGCTGATCCCCGTCGTCGAAGCCAACGAAAACTCAGACGCTTAAGTTCGAGGTTTTTCAAAGGCGTGAGGGCCGGGGTTTTCCCCGGCCCTCACGCCTTTGGCGTTGAGCAAGCTAATGAAAAACGGGCGCGGCAGCTTCTTCGAGCCCGAATCGGAGCTTGTTTGGGATGAAACGCGTGCTTAGATCAGTGGCACGAGATCGGCGACTGAGTTCAAGATTCGTGAGGGCCTGAACGGGTAGCTCTCGATGTCTTCGGCAGCGGTGTTTCCGGTTAGAACCAGCACGGTGTGCAAACCAGCCTCCATGCCCGCCACGATGTCGGTGCTCATTGTGTCGCCGATCATGCCGGTGCTCTCGGAATGAGCCTGGATCTGGTTCAGTGCGGAACGGAACATCATCGGGTTTGGTTTGCCGACCACGTAGGGCTTCCGCCCGGTGGCGGCGCTGATCATCGCCGCGTAGGCGCCGGTGGCTGGAATGATGCCGTTGGTTCCTGGCCCGGAAACGTCCGGGTTGGTGGTGATGAATCGCGCACCGTCCAAGATCAACCGGATTGCCTTGGTGGCGACCTCGAACGTCATGGCCCGGGTTTCGCCGAGCACGACGAATTCGGGGTCGACGTCGGTCATCACAAACCCGGCCTCGTACATGGCGGTGGTCAGCCCGACCTCGCCAACCACGTAAGCAGTGCGATCGCCTTCCTGGTTGGCTAGGAAGCTGGCGGTTGCCAACGCTGAAGTCCAAATCTTGTCTTCAGGGACGTTCAAACCGGTTTTGCGCAGTCGCGCGGATAGATCGCGCGGGGTGAAGAACGAGTTGTTGGTAAGCACCAGGTAGCGTTTGGAGGTCTCCTGCCATCGTTGGATCAGCTCTCGCGCGCCGGGCAGGGCACGCATGCCGTGCACTAGGACGCCATCCATATCGGTAAGCCAACAATCAAGATCTCGAGGTTCTCTCACGAGCGTCAGTCTCCCACAATTCGATTCTCGCTAGGGGTAAGCGCGTTCGCTAGCTTTATGACGCTAGCGAACGGACGGACGGCTAGCGAAAGTAGGGTGCTTCCCAAAGAATCCAGGGAACCTCAAAGAATCCAAGTGTCACCCAGGGATCCCAATGGCGTCCAAAGAGGTGGGTGAGCCCAGACCTGGGACGTAGGATGGCGTCCATGAAAGTTGCCGTGTTCGGAAGCCGAGGTCGGATGGGCGCAGAAGTGTGCCGGGCTGTGGAAGCCGCCAACGATCTGGAGCTAGTTGCTGGGCTTGATTTCGACGACCCACGCGATCCGGCGCTGGCTGCGGACGTTGTTGTCGACTTCACTAACCCCGACGCGGTAATGAGCAACATCTCCTGGTGTGTAAAAAACGGGCTGAATGTGGTCGTTGGTACGTCAGGGTTCTCACCTGATCGCCTCGAGCAGGTTCGTAACCTGGTCGAGAACTCGACGGTGGGCGTCCTAATCGCGTCCAACTTTTCGATCGGCGCTGTGCTGATGATGCACTTCGCCGAGAAAGCTGCCCCGTTCTTCGAGTCGGCTGAGATCATCGAATTGCACCACCCCGACAAGATGGACGCCCCGTCCGGCACCGCGGTCACCACCGCCGAACGGATTTCGAGTGCCCGGGACGCTAAGAACATGGGTGCCATGCCTGACGCGACTCTGCACGAAGTGCCTGGTGCTCGCGGGGCTGACATCGACGGCGTCAGGGTGCACAGTGTCCGACTGCGCGGATTGATCGCCCACCAGGAGGTCTTGTTCGGCACCGCTGGTGAGACGCTGACGATCCGTCATGACTCGCTCGACAGGGCGTCCTTCATGCCGGGTGTTCTCGCTGCAGTTCGTGCAGTGCCATCCCTGCCAGGGCTAACGCTTGGGATCGACAAGATCCTGGGTTTGGGGTGATGAGACTCTCCGATGAATCGGCGGCAGATGTCATGAGGGGAGGACGATGATGAAAGCGCTCCGATGGGTGCTTTCAGGTTTGCTGGTCTTGGCGCTACTCGTCCTCGGCGGAGTTGTCGTGTTGGATCGTCCGCTGAGAAGCGGCGTGGAACGCGCCATCGCAAACCAGTTGGTCACCGAACTCGACTTGCCGACCGCGCCTTCGATCTCGATCGGTGGTTGGCCGTTCGCTTGGTACGCGCTGCTGCGGTCGTTCCCCAGCGCTTCGGTCGAGATTGACGAGCTTACGGCAGACACCGAGTTCGGCCCTGTGACGCTGCAGCACATCAACCTCGACATGGTCGACGCACGAACCGTAGACCAGGGGCTCCACGCAGGATCTGTGAACGGTACCGTCCTCGTCCCGTGGGCGACCGTGGAGTCGCTAGCCGGAATGCCCATCGGCGATGGGGGGTCGGGACGCCTGCGCGTTGACGTTTCTGCTGTGATTCTCCAAACCACGATGACGGGTTCGCTGTCGGGGGTGCCGGTGCTGGACGTGGCGTCCCAGACGGTCACAGTGGAGCAGCCGCAGGTCGAGATCTCAGGGGCCAAGATCCCTAGTGTCGTGACGCAGTGGGTGATTGATCGCTTCGTTCCCAGTATTCCGCTGGAGTTGCCCTACGGGTTGAAAGCAACGTCTGTGGAGGCGCGCGAACCCGGCCTGACGGTGGGCCTGACCGGAACCGACATCACCTTGACCGACGAGGGGTGAGCGGTCGGCTCAGTCGCCCAAACCGGTGCCCACATCGCGCGCCGTCTGGATCCAGGCGTGGTCCAAAGGCACCAGGTTGAGGTTGCCAGCGACATCCTCAAGCGGAACCGGAGCTGTGCCCTCGCCCTTGGCCGCGACCATCACCCCGAAGTGATCAGCTTCGATGAGATCCGCCGCCGCTGTTCCGATTCGGGTAGCCAAGAGCCGATCCTCGGCGCATGGAGTGCCACCCCGCTGCACATAACCCAGGATTGTCACCCTGGTGTCCAGCCCGGTCGACCGTTCGAGTTCGCGTGCCAGCGCGAAGGTGTGTTCGCGCTGGGCGTCCTCCACGGACGCCTTGTGGCGTCTCGCTGCGGCCTTGGCCTCGGGCGATTTCGCAGACCGAATGAGAGCGTCCGCGGCTTGCAATTCGGCGGTGTCATGGATGTTTCGAGCACCCTCAGCAACTGCGACCACAGAGAAGTTGGTGCCGCGCTCCCGGCGGGCGGCGATCGTCTCGGCAACTTTATCCACGCTGTAGGGGATTTCGGGCAGCAGGATTATGTCAGCACCGCCCGCGATCCCGGCGCCCAGCGACAACCAACCGGCTCGGTGGCCCATGATCTCAGCCAGGATCACCCGGTGGTGGCTGTGTGCCGTGCTGTGCAGGCGATCGATGGCCTCGGTGGCGATCTCAAGCGCGGTGGCGAAACCGAAGGTGGTGTCGGTGTGAGCGATGTCCTTATCAATGGTCTTCGGTAGGTGAATCACGTTCATTCCGGCTTGTGAGAGTCGGAGCGCGTTCTTGGCAGTGCCGCCCCCACCGAGCATCACCAAGCAGTCCAGCGAGTTGCGCTCGTACACCTCGCCAATGGTGGGAACCATGTCGGTGGCCTCGCCGTCGAAGTCCATCCGATGGACCTTGTCGCGACTAGTTCCCAGGATCGTGCCACCGGTGGTCAGGATCCCGGAAAGCGCTTTGCCGTTCAGTTCGACGAACCGATTCTCAGCGAGGCCTCGGACGCCGTCGCGGAACCCGATGACCTCCCACCCGTGTCGGCCGACCGCAGCCTTGCCCAACCCTCGGATCGCAGCGTTCAGCCCTGGGCTGTCACCGCCAGCAGTGAGTACTCCGATGCGTCGTGGTTTGCTGTTCATGGCTGCCTCCTTGTGCGGCAAAACGCTACCGGACGCAGGCGCTACAAGGCAGTGTGAAGCCTAAGCATCTTGACACGCATGGATTCGTCTTCGGTGCCCACCGTGCGGTGGCTGCCGTCGGGAGCCCAGCCTGCGCTTGAAAGGAACTGCCGGGTTGGGTCATCGGTGGAACGCACCCACCAGGTTGCCCTGTCGAATCCGTCGGCGCGCATCGTGTCAGCTACCGCGTTTAGCAGCCGTGAGCCGTGGCCGCGTCGCTGCGCCTGGGGGTCGACCACGAATTCGGCGACCACCCCGTCCGTCTCCGGGCTGGAGTCGGGATCATCGGACGGGCCGATGGCTGCGAAGCCGACCAGGCGTCCGTCCCCAACTGCTACCAGCACCCTGAACTGCGCTAGTGGGGGACGCGTTATCGCGGCCAGCCACTGCTTCGTCATTGTCGCAAGATCGATGTTGGCCAGGACGGATCCGGCCACGTCCGGGGGGAACCGCTGTTGCCACGAGCGGCGCTGGATAGCAGCGATGGTCTCCGCCTCCCCGGGTAGGGCAAGACGGACCGAATCGGGCAACTGGGAGGGAACCTGCGTCACGGACCCCATGCTATCCGTCAGCGGCGGGTCCACCACTTTCGTGGCTAGGGTGTGACTGTGACACAGACTTTGCGCACCCCGCCCGCCCTTGCCGACGACATCCTGCGGATCATTCCGCTGGGTGGGTTGGGCGATGTTGGGCGCAACTCCACGTCGTTCGAGATCAACGGCGAATTGCTGATGGTTGATTGTGGTGTGTTGTTTCCCAGTGACGATCAGCCTGGCGTCGACCTGATCCTTCCCGGGTTGCACCTGATCGAGGATCGGGTGGACGACATGGTGGCGCTGGTGCTCACCCACGGCCACGAGGACCACATCGGAGCCGTTCCCTACCTGCTTCGGAGGCGTCCTGACCTTCCGGTAATCGGTTCGAAACTGACGTTGGCGCTCGTCCGAGCGAAGTTGAACCAGCACAGAATCCGGGGCTACGAGCTGCGCGAGGTGGCCGAAGGCGACGTCGTGGAGGTGGGGCAGTTCGGCCTCGAGTTCCTCGCTGTGAACCACTCAATACCGGACGCCCTGGCCGTCGCGATCAGGACGACCGCGGGCATGGTATTGCACACCGGTGACTTCAAGATGGACCAGTTGCCGCTGGACGGACGCATCACCGACCTGCGCGCGTTCGCGCGCCTAGGGGAGGAGGGCGTAGACCTGTTCATGACAGACTCCACCAACGCCGAAACTCCCGGATTCACCTCGTTGGAGCAAGACATCCGCCCAGCCATGGAACGGGTGTTCGCCGCAGCGAAGAAGAAGATCATCGTGGCTAGTTTCGCCTCGCACGTCCACCGCATCCAGCAGGTGTTTGACGAGGCGGTCAAGCATGGCCGCAAAGTCGCCTATGTTGGCCGGTCGATGGTTCGGAACATGGCGATAGCCGCAGAGCTCGGGTACTTGCACGTACCCGCCAACACGCTGGTGGCGTTGAACGATCTCGACTCGTATCCCGACAATGAGATTGTGCTCGTCTCGACAGGCAGTCAAGGGGAGCCGTTGTCGGCGTTGTCCCGGATCGCCAATCAGGAGCACCCGGTGATCAAAGCGGGTGAGGGTGATGTGGTGCTGTTGGCGTCCTCGCTGATCCCCGGGAACGAGAATTCGGTGACCCGAGTGATCAACGGATTAATGCGAGGGGGCGTGAAGGTCGTCCACAAGGGCAATGCGCTTGTGCACGTGTCAGGGCACGCGAGCGCGGGTGAACTGCTCTA
>CAYMMF010000006.1:30586-39613 GCA_964391475.1 uncultured Propionibacteriaceae bacterium
CAGAGTTGGCGATCGCGACCGGGGTGCCTTCTGAGAACACGCTAGTGGTTGAGGACGGCGACGTGATCGACTTGGCGGCCGGTCGGGCGCGAGTGGCTGGACGCCTGGATTGCGCCTACGTTTTCGTGGACGGCTCCACCGTCGGTGACATTGGGGACGCCGAGTTGACCGACCGCAAGATTCTGGGTGACGAGGGGTTCATCTCGGTCATCGCGGCGGTCGACCTTCATTCCAAGCAGGTGGTGAGTGCTCCTTCCCTGATGGCCCGCGGTTTCGTCGAACGCAACTATCGTTTCGATGAGGTGGAACAGGAGTTGACCAAGATCCTGAACGACGCGCTTGCAGCCGGGGCGGACGACACCCACCGGCTGCAGCAACTGCTGCGTCGGCATGTGGGACGGTGGGTCGCCACCCGGTACCGCAGGCGTCCCATGATCATTCCGGTGGTGATCGCCACCTGACGCGATTTCGTCTCTGGGGTGTGGGTGCAGTACGATGAATCGGTTCCCATGTGGAGGGCTTAGGCTGCGTGCTCGCAGTTGTCCGCCGCACAGAAAAATGATCGTTGAGGAGTAGTCCAGTGGCTGCCGTGTGTGACATCTGCGCCAAGAAGCCGAGCTTCGGCCACAACGTGCCCTGGTCGAAGAAGAAGACCAATCGTCGCTGGGATCCGAACATCCAGCGTGTGCACGCTGTCGTAAATGGCACGTCGAAGCGCATGAACGTGTGCACGACCTGCATCAAGTCGGGAAGGGTAACGCGCTGATTAGCGTGCGCTGAACCGACCACAGCTTGGACCCGCCATTGCGGGTCCTTTTGCTTGTCCTAAGGAAGCACGTGCCCAGCAATGTCAGCCCCGGGCTTTAGTGTGGTGGTGTGGACGACGTGATCTCTTTGTGGCGCACGAGAGCGTTCGCCGCGCTCGATGAGCCTGTGGCTAGCGTTATCGGCACCAAAACTGCTGCCGAGTTCGAAGCGCTGCGTGTCTACTCAGTAGGCGACCTGCTGAGGCACCTGCCCAGGCACTATCTGGCGGGCACCGAACTCACTGACCTGTCGAGTCTTGAGCAGGGTGAGCATGTTGCTGTCATGGCTCGGGTCTTGCGGGTAGATGTGAAGCAGAACCGCCAAGCGGGGCGGGGGCGTCCTCAGACGCGTCTCGAGGTCACGTTGACCGACGGGTCGGGGCACTTGGCCGTCACCTTTTTCGGTCGGGAGCACTTGATCCGATGGTGGTCGGCAGAGTTGGGGAAGGGCGTCCGAGGAATCTTCGTAGGCAAAGTGGGTGCGTTCAACGGCAGACCCCAGATGACACACCCGGCGTTTGTCATGCTCGACGCGGACGGGCGCGTGGTCGGACGTTCCGAAGAGAAGGAGCGCATCGCAGATCTGTCACGCTCGGGTCTGGTCGGGCTATACCCGGCTACGGCTCGACTAAAAACCTGGACGATCGCAGAATGCGTTCGGCTGGCGCTGGCTACCTTCGAAAGATTTCCGGATCCCTGGCCCGACTGGGTCCTCGAGGCCGCGGAAGTGCCGGAATTGTTGGACGCGTTCACCTTCGTCCATCGGCCCACCGGGCGCGCCGAAATCGCCCGAGGTGAGCGGCGGCTGCGATTTGATGAGGCGTTTGCCACCCAGTTGACGATGGCCTACCGGCGGGCCGAGAACGCACGCCACGCTGCGGGCCCGAGGCGGCGGCGTCCAGGCGGGCTTCTGGAAGCGTTCGATTCCCGGCTGCCATTCCCGCTCACGCAAGGCCAGATCGCGGCAGGGGAAGAAATTTTTGCCGACCTGGAGCGGGCGCAACCCATGCAACGCTTGCTTCAAGGCGAGGTGGGCTCCGGCAAAACCATCGTGGCGCTGCGAGCGATGCTCGCCGTGGTGGACGCCGGAGGCCAGGCCGCGTTCCTGGCTCCGACTGAGGTGCTCGCCCAACAGCACACTGCGACAATCAGAGCCCTGCTGGGTGACCTTGGCGGCCCCCGGGTGCTGGGGGCGCCAGACGCGGTCACCGACGTGGTGTGCCTGACGGCTTCGGTCTCCGCGGCCACTAGACGGGCAGCACTGTTTCAGGCGGCCTCGGGGGAGGCGGGCATCGTGGTGGGCACCCACGCACTGCTGGGCGAAAGCGTGCAGTTCGCCGACCTAGGATTGGTGGTCGTCGACGAGCAGCACCGCTTCGGTGTCGAGCAGCGGGCGGTACTGGCCGACAGAGCCCGACGCCGACCGCACGTGCTGGTGTTGACTGCCACGCCGATCCCGCGTTCGGTAGCGATGACGGTCTTCGGCGATCTGGAGGTCTCGACGCTGACCGAGTTGCCCTCAGGGCGAGCGCAGGTGACGACAACCGTGGTGGACGGCACTCTGCGCCCAGCGTGGGTTGAGCGTGTCTGGGAGCGGGTTCGTGAAGAGGTCTCGTCCGGTCGTCAAGTGTTCGTCGTCGCCCCACGCATCGGAACCAAGACTGGCGAAGCGGGCACAGGGGTCCTCGCGCTCGCGAAGACGCTTTCTGACGGCCCACTGGCGGGGGTGAGGTTGGGCGTCCTTCACGGCCAGTTACCGGCAGACCAGAAGGAGTCGACGATGGCCGCCTTCGCGTCGGGGAGTCTGGACGTGCTGGTGGCGACCACGATCATTGAGGTGGGCATCGACGTCCCCAACGCCTCAATGATGGTGATTTGGGACGCCGACCGCTTCGGAATCAGCCAGCTGCATCAGTTACGCGGACGCATTGGCCGTGGTGAGCATCCGGGGGTGTGTCTGCTTGTCAGCCATGCGGCCCAGGACGCCCCCAGTTGGGAACGGTTGAACGCTGTTGCGGCTACGCGTGACGGTTTCGAACTCGCCGAGCTCGATCTAGCACAACGTCGTGAGGGGGACGTCCTGGGTGCCGAGCAGTCTGGCGGCAGGTCGACGTTGCGGCTGCTGCGAGTGCTGGAGCACGCCGACCTGATCGTCCTCGCCCGCGACCTTGCCGTAAGGGCGGTGGCGGACGACCCGGAGTGCACGACGCCCGGGTTCGCTGACGCGGTCACCGCAACCGAGCGGCTGAGCGGCGGGGAGTGGATCGAGCGCAGCTAGCGGACGCCCTAGCCTCACCGCTTACCCAGTAGCGTGGGGCGCATGAGCAGGATCGTTGCTGGCGTCCGTAAGGGGCAGAAGCTGGTGATGCCGAGCCATCGCCACACCAGGCCGACGTCCGACCGGGTTCGAGAAGCGGCCTTCAGCCTGATCGCCGACTGGGCGGGCACGGCGGGGGAGTCCGCGAACACGATGCTGGCAGGGTTCTCATTTCTCGATCTGTTTGCCGGTTCGGGTGCAGTCGCTTGTGAAGCGGCATCGCGGGGGGCGTCCCCAGTGGTGTGCGTCGAGAAAGACAAGTCCACTGCGGCTGTGGCTAGGCGTAACGTCGAGGCGTCCGATTTGGACGTTCACGTCGTCGCAGGCAGCGTCGAGCAGTACCTGTCGCAGCAAGCGTCACCGTTCGATGTGGTTTGGTTGGATCCGCCATACAAGGTGACAACCCACGCGGTGGAAGACATCGTGGCGAGCGTCATCTCAGGCGGTTGGTTGGCTGAAGACGGTCTTGTCGTGGTGGAACGTGCAACCCGTGATACGGCGTTCACCTGGCCAGAAGAACTGTCCAGCACGAAGCGGCGGAGGTACGGTGAGACCACGCTCTATCTGGCATCGAAGGAGCCGCTATGAAAGCCATCTGCCCTGGCTCGTTCGACCCGGTGACCCGTGGGCACCTGGACATAATCCAACGAACCGATCGGCTGTTCGACGATGTTGTTGTCGCCGTTGGGCGTAACGCCTCGAAGAACTATCTCTTCACCCCGGAGCAGCGGGTAGAGATGCTGGAGTACGCCTGCCGCGGCACCTCAGCCACGATCACCATCATCGATGGGTTGTTGGTTGATTTCTGCGCAGCCAACGACATCGACGTGATCGTCAAGGGGTTGCGATACGCCAGTGACTTCGAGTTCGAGCTGCAGATGGCCCAGATGAACCACGCGCTCTCCGGTATTGAGACGGCGATGCTGCCCACCGCGTCCAAGTTTTCCCACATCAGTTCGACGATGGTTCGTCAGATCGCCCGACTCGGGGGCGATGTCTCCGCATTCGTGCCGGACGGCGTAGCCGACATCATGAGGCATTTCCTTTCTGGTGAATAGGTCCAACTAGCATCGGCGGTTTGGCGCTGAGTAGCTATCGGGGTAGTCTTTCCCTTCGGTTATGACGTTGTCGTGCCAAGGGGTGGAGGGTCCGAGATGACACCGCGATCAGTCGATCCCCGTTCGAGGCTCGTGTTCGATGTGCACGAACTGGGTCGTCGTCCGGGAGCGATGAAAGAGATCTCTCGCCAGGCCCCTGCGCCCGGCGGTTTCGGCAACGACATGATCGGAGTGCCGACCGACTCCCCGATCGACCTCGACCTAAGGTTCGAGGCGGCCGTGGAGGGGGTCCTGGTTACCGGTGTCGCTCGGGTTTCGTATCGAGGGGAGTGCGCTCGGTGCCTGAAGCAGATCACGTTCGACGACGAGATCGACCTTCAGGAACTGTTCTGCTTCCCTGACAAGGAACTCGACGATGTTGATGCCAGTCGCATCGAGGGAGACCTGATCGACCTCGAGCCTCTTCTGCGGGATTCGGTGGCGCTTACTGTGCCGTTCATTCCGTTGTGCCGCAAAGATTGCCTCGGGATCTGCCCTGCCTGTGGGGCTGATCTGAATGAGGATCCAAGCCACAGCCACGGCGATGAGGTCGACCCAAGATGGGCCGCACTCGCCGATTGGGTGGACGGATCAGAAAGCCAACCCGGCTCGACCGAGCCCTGACCTAGGAGATCGACGTGGCAGTCCCGAAGCGGAAGATGTCCCGGAGCAACACCCGCTCCCGCCGGTCGCAGTGGAAGACCTCCGCGCCGACCCTCGTCACTTGTGCAAACGCAGCTTGCCGTGCGCAGCATCTGCCCCATACCGCGTGCCCGTCCTGCGGACAGTACGGCCCGCGTTCGGCCCGTCGGCAGATCTTCGAGCCGTGACATCCGCGGCGAACAGCCGCATCTTTGCTCTGTTTTCTGAGCTGGGGATCAACTTCGATCCCCAGCTTGTCGACCTCGCTTTGACCCATCGATCGTGGGCGTACGAGAACGACACAGGGCATAATGAGCGCTTGGAGTTCCTGGGTGACGCGGTGCTCGGGTTCGTCGTGACCGAGCATCTTTATCGCACTTTCCCCGAGTACCCCGAGGGTCAGCTCGCCAAGTTACGTGCCGCTGTGGTGAACACCACTTCGCTGGCCGACGTCGGCCGGGCGCTGCAGCTTGGTCGGGTGATCAAGCTCGGCCGCGGCGAAATGTTGACGGCTGGGTACGACAAGGATTCGATCCTGGCGGACACCATGGAGGCGGTCTTCGGTGCCGTTTTGTTGTCTGCGGGACGGGACGCAGCGGAGCGTTTCATTTCTTACTTGTTCGTCCCTCGAATTGAGCAGGCAGACATGCTCGGGGCTGGCTTGGATTGGAAGACCAGCCTTCAGGAGTTGAGCTCAAGCCAAGGGATCATGTCGTTGAGCTACGCCCACCAGGCGACCGGGCCTGACCACGACAAGCGGTTCACGGCAGTCGTTGTGGTTGGGGAGCGCGAGATCGCCGGTGACGTGGCTCGCACCAAGAAGCAGGCTGAGCAGGACGCCGCCAAGAAGGCGTTCGAGCTCCTTTTCGCTGAGCAGGCGGCGCGTTCGGAGTCCACCGAGAGCGGTTCGTAATGCCCGAACTTCCCGAGGTTGAGGTCGTCCGAAGAGGCCTTGAAGCGGGGGTTACCGGCCGCCGGATCACGACGACCACTGTGCTGCACCCGCGTCCTGTTCGGCGCCACTTGGCAGGCCCGGACGATTTCGCCACCACCTTGCCGGGCCGCAGCTTCGGCGTCCCTCGGCGACGCGGCAAGTACTTGTGGTTGCCGTTCACCGATGGGGACGCGTTGATGGCCCACCTGGGCATGTCGGGGCAGTTCCGTTTGGACGACCCTTCTTTGGAGCTTCACAAGCACGCTCGCGTCCTGATCGGGCTGGACGATGGGCGCGAGCTACGTTTCGTCGATCAGCGCATGTTCGGCGGGTTGGCCGTCAGCCAAGGCGGGGCTGAACTCCCCTCCGAGATCGCACACGTGGCCCCCGACCTTTTCGACGCCGATCTCGACTTGGTTGCCCTGGTGGCTAGGGTCGGTTCCCGCAGAAGCGCCATCAAGAGGGTGCTTCTCGACCAGCGGGTCGTGTCTGGTATCGGCAACATCTATGCTGACGAGGCGTTGTGGCGGGCGCGCGTCCACGGCGAGCACCCAGCGGACGAACTCACCCCCAGGCGGATTCGTGAACTTTTGCTTGCAGCCCAGTCGGTGATGGCTGAGGCGCTGGCCGCCGGGGGCACCTCGTTCGATGCTCTGTACGTGAACGTTGAAGGCGAATCCGGCTATTTCGAGCGTTCCTTGGACGCCTACGGTCGTGCTGGGGAGCCCTGCAGCAGGTGTGGGACGCCGTTGGTGCGGGAGGCATTTGCGAACCGGTCCTCCCACCGCTGCCCGCGGTGCCAGCGCGCTAGAGTGAGGCAGCGATGAGCACCCCTGAAACCTTGCAAGGCCGATTGCGCCGAAATCTCCGGCAGTTCATGCAGTTCGGATTTGTTGGCGGCGCAGGCGTCGGGGTCAACATGGTGGTCACGTTTTTGATGAACGTGGCTAACGGTGGCTCTATCAACTCTCAGCGCATCCTGTTGAGTTTTCCGGGGACGCCGTACAACCTTCGGTTCACCGTAGTGGTATGGATCGTCGCGTTCCTGGTGGCGAATCTGTTCAACTTCGTGCTGAACCGCTATTGGACGTTCGGGGAAGGCGCTAAGGCTCCGTTCTGGGCTGAGTTTTGGCCGTTCTTGGCTGTGGGCAGTGTGGCGGCTTTCGTTGGCATTTTCCTCAAAGTTGCGTTCACCAACCCGACCTCGCCGATGTTTCTGCCTGCGCCTTGGTTCACTGATTCGGGGGTTTGGGCGCGAGAGTACTGGAGCCAGTTGTTCACGATCGTGATCACGATGCCCATCAATTTCGTGGTCAACAAGCTGTGGACTTTCCGGGCAGTTCGTCGGCGTCACACCGGTGTGTCTGGCGGACGGGGGTGACTGGGTGTTCCTGAAGAGCCTCACGCTGCGCGGATTCAAGTCGTTCGCGTCCACCACTGTGTTGAACTTCGAACCTGGGATCACCTGCGTTGTCGGACCAAATGGGTCGGGTAAGTCGAACGTCGTGGACGCTCTGACCTGGGTGATGGGCGAGCAGGGAGTAAAAACGTTGCGTGGCGGCAAGATGGAGGACGTCATCTTCGCTGGGACGCCGGGCCGGGCGCCGCTTGGACGCGCCCAGGTCAGCCTAACGATTGACAACACCGACGGCGCCCTTCCGATCGACTACTCCGAGGTGACTATTTCGCGGACGATGTTCCGCTCCGGTGGCTCTGAGTATTCGATCAATGGCTCACCGTCGCGTCTCCTCGACATCCAGGAGTTGCTCTCTGACTCCGGCATCGGCCGTGAGATGCACGTGATCGTCGGGCAGGGTCAACTCGACGCGATCCTGCATGCCACGCCCGAGGTGCGTAGGGGTTTCATCGAAGAGGCCGCGGGTGTCCTGAAGCACCGCAAACGCAAAGAGAAGGCCGTGCGCAAGCTTGAGGCCACCAGAGCGAACCTGGACAGGTTGGCCGACCTTCTGATCGAGATACGTCGGCAGTTGAAGCCGTTGGGCAGGCAGGCTGAGGTGGCTCGCCGGGCTGCGGTCATTCAGGCTGAGTTGCGTGACGCGAAGGCTCGTCTGCTGGCGGATGACTACGTGATGGCTACTCTTTCGTTGGAGTCGGAGTTGGCCGCCGAAGCGGCGTTGAAGCAGCAACGAGTCGACATTGAGTCTGCATTGGAGCGGGCGCGCGCCGAGGAGGCGAAAGCTGAGCAGCAGGTCAGCCAGATCGCGCCGCAGCTAGCTCGGTGTCAAGAGACTTGGTACGCGTTGGCCGGGCTTCGGGAGCGGTTGCGCAGCACCCTAACGATTGCTGGTGAGCGGGTCCGTCACGCGCAGGCGTCCTCGACAGACGATTTTCGGGGGCGTGATCCGGATGCGATTGATGCAGAAGCCGCCCAGGTCGAGGCTCAGCATGACGCCATGGCGTCCGCTGTCGAAGGACGCGCAGACGCTCTGCAGGACGCTTCTGCGGCCAAAGTGGCTGCAGAGCAGGCGCACCAGGCAGCCGAATCCCACTATGCGGCCCAGGTTCGGGCTATCGCCGACCGTCGTGAGGGGCTGGCTCGGCTGACGGGTGAGGTGAAGTCGTTGCGTTCTCGCGTGGAGGCTGGCGACGCTGAGATCGGCCGTCTGGAAGGCACGCGTGATGCGGCTCGCACCCGAGCAGTGGCTGCGCAGAGGCGTTACGCCTCCCTTGAGACCCAGTTGGGTGGGCTGACGGAGGGGGAGTCGGGGCTTGATGCCGCCTACGAGCAGGCCGAGGATGCCCGGCAGGAGGCGTTGGCGGTTGTTGAGCGCGTGCGAGGGGAGCTTCAAGCTGCCCAGCAAGAGCGGGCTGCAGCGTCGGCGCGACTGGAGGGGCTGAGGCTTGGGCTGGATCGAAAGGACGGCTCGGCTGCCGTCTTGGCCGCATCGGAGCAATTGGGAGGCGTTCTAGGTTCGGTGGCGGCGCTGGTCGAGATCGAACCAGGGTTCGAGGCTGCTGTTGCCAGCGCGTTGGGCGGTGCTGCCGAAGCGGTGGCGGTCCGCGACGTGAGTTCGGCAATCGAGGTTTTCGGCCACCTCAGGGGGGACGATCTTGGCCGGGTTGGGCTGCTGCTTGCTGGCGTCGTTGATGTCAAGGATCGCGGTTCCTGGCCGAAACTTCTCGATGGCGCACGTTACGTGGTGGACGTCGTGACCACCGAGCCGGAGTTGCAGGGCTCCGTGGCTCGGCTACTTCGGAAAGTGGCGGTGG
>CAYMMF010000007.1:0-11453 GCA_964391475.1 uncultured Propionibacteriaceae bacterium
CTGCGGGTTGGGCGTGGCGGCTCCTGCTTTTGGGAGCGTTGGCGGCCGCGGTTTTCTGGGTGGTCACCTACTTTTCAGCGGTGACACTGCCCGTGGTTTTAGCGATCATGCTGACGGCGTTGCTGAACCCCGCGATCGTCCGATTGCAGCGACACGGATTCAACGCCTACTTGGCGTCCGGCACTGTGCTGTTGATCACGTTCTTGGTGATCGGCGGGATCTTCGTCGGGGTGGGAGCCCAGGTAGCCAATGAGGCGCCCGGGCTGGTCGATCGGACGATGGCCGGCATCACCGAGATGTTGGACTGGCTTGCGACCGGGCCGCTGCACATTCAAGCCACGGCCATCGACGACGGCTGGCTGGTGGTGAAGCAATGGGTGTCCACTTCGCAGATGCAGATCGCCCGATATGCGGCGACTGTTGGCTCGTCGGTGGGCGGCTTCTTCGCCGGGCTTGCGGTTACGTTGATGTCAACCTTCTTCTTCGGCGCCCACGGTCGGGACATCTTCACCGGGGTCGCGAACACTGTGATTCCTGATGCGTCCCGGGAGAAGGTTTCCGGGGCAGCCGGAAAGGGTTGGATCTCGCTGGTCGCCTACATGCGCGCCCAGGTGATCGTCGCTGCGGTGGACGCGCTCGGCATCTCAATCGCCGCGCTGCTGCTGGGGCTGCCCTTGGTGTCGGCGCTGTTCGCGCTCACGTTCTTCGCGTCCTTCATCCCCGTGGTCGGAGCGGTGCTGGCCGGCACGGTCGCGGTGGCGCTCGCATTAGTGACCAAAGGTTGGGTGGCAGCGCTGATCATGCTCGGTGCCACGATCCTGGTGATGCAGGCCGAGGGCAACCTGCTCGCGCCTTTGCTGTTGGGTAAGGCAGTGAATCTTCACCCGCTAGCGGTCTTGTTGGGTCTGATCGTCGGCGCGACCTTGAGCGGCATCGTCGGCGCCCTGCTTGCGATCCCGATTCTCGCTTTCACGGTCGCCTTCGCCAAGGCATTGAGCCACCATGCGGAACCGCCGCCAGCGGCCGTACCCGTTGAAGAACCACCTTCAGCGGTTGAGTCAGTTTGAGTGGGGTTCGAACTCGACGACGGTGACGTTGAAGGTCGCCCCTGTGGGGCCGGAGTAGGTTGTTTCGCTGCCAGCGGTTAGCCCAAGGACGGCCGCACCGAGAGGTGACTGAGGCGAAATGACGTCAAGGCCCGCCTCAGCTGGACCCATGAGTTCGCGGGCTCCCAACAAGAAAGTGTCGGTGTCGTCGGGGTCTCCGTCGTAGGCGATCGTGACCCGCATGCCGACGCCGACGGCGTCCGCGTGTGGCGTTTCTCCGATTTGGGCGTCCCTAAGCAGCACCTCAAGTTGGCGGATGCGGGCCTCCTGCTGACCTTGCTCTTCGCGGGCGGCGTGGTAACCACCATTCTCAGACAGGTCGCCTTCCTCGCGGGCTTGGGCGATCTTCTTCGTAACGGCCGTCCGTCCCTCACCTTTGAGGTACGCCAGTTCTGCGGATAGCTTCGCGTGGGCGTCCACGGTGAGCCAGATGGCGGGGTTCTGCACGTCGGTCATTCGACGAGGGTAGCACCCCGGCTTGATCGGTCAGCGTTTGATCGTGCAGGACTGGATGGACGCCGAGGTGGCCCGTTTGAACGTCCGCATCGAGACTTTAAGGTGCTCCAACTCGTTGTTGGAGGGTGCGACCGCGATCGGAAGCTGCCCCACCGTCTCGTAGCTGACCGCCTGGGCGATGATCGTGCAGGTGGCTGGCTGTGCGGGATCTGTTCGTTGGACGGTGAGCGATACGTCCACTTGGTTGTCGGAGACCACATTGAAAGCGGTCACCTGCCCCACCACCGGTGGGTGGGAACCTACCCACGCCGACCAAATCAACCACGCCCCGCCCAGCAGGCCGAGGACGATAGCGACTGGAATCCACGCGTTCTTCGGAACCCGGGAAGGCGGGTAGCGGCGCAGCAGGCGCTCTTCGGCAAGGGAGTCTGACACGACATACATGGTGCCCGCTATGAGACAAGAAACCCGAATCTGTCCGCGCCTTGTTACACAATGGCTACATGGATGACTGCCCGCAGACCCGCACCGACGCCGAAGGGCGTCCTCTGAGACTGCTCGCCGTGCACGCGCACCCCGACGACGAATCCAGCAAAGGAGCGGCCACAATGGCCCGCTACGTTTCCGAGGGTGCCCGCGTCATGGTTGCGACATTCACAGGTGGCGAGCGCGGTGACATCCTCAACCCGAGGTTGGAAGCGTCCGAAATCATGCCGAACCTGCAGCGGGTGAGGCGGGCAGAGATGGCCGAAGCCGCACGAATCCTGGGGGTGGAGCACGTATGGCTGGGTTTCATCGACTCCGGCTTGCCAGAAGGCGATCCGCTGCCGCCGTTGCCAGAGGGCTGTTTCGCATTGGAGGACGTGGAGCAGGCGTCGGAGCCGCTGGTGGCGTTGATCCGCGAGTTTCGACCCCACGTGGTGACCACTTACGACGAGAACGGCGGCTACCCGCACCCCGACCACATCATGACCCACAAGGTCACGATGGCTGCGCTGGACGCCGCTGCCGATGAGGAGCGTTGGCCCGAACTCGGATCGCCCTGGCAGGTGGCGAAGGTTTACTACCACATGACTTTCCATCGGGAGCGAGCGCGTGCGCTCGACAAGGCCATGCATTCCCAAGGGTTGGTGTCTCCGTACTCGGGCCGGTTGAGGCGGTGGCCGGACGACCCTCGCCAAGCCGAGCGGTTGACCACCTTCGTGCCGTGCGCGGATTGGTTTGGAGTTCGCGACGACGCGCTTCGCGCGCACGCCACCCAGGTGGATCCGGACGGCTTCTGGTTCGCCGTCCCGTTGGCAATCCAACAGGCGGCTTGGCCCACAGAGGATTACCAACTGGTTAGATCAACCGTGAAGACCGACATTCCAGAGTGTGACCTGTTTGCCGGATTGGGGGCTGACGGCGAGGGGTCGCCACACTGAGAGGAGCCGTCATGGCTAAACGCAAGGTAGTAATCGTTGGGTCCGGGTTTGGTGGGCTGTTCGCTGCCAAA
Organism: uncultured Propionibacteriaceae bacterium; assembly: GCA_964391475.1. Lineage (GTDB taxonomy): Bacteria > Actinomycetota > Actinomycetes > Propionibacteriales > Propionibacteriaceae > Propioniciclava. The sequence continues at coordinate 3,058 of CAYMMF010000007.1, forward strand.
GCGTTGCGGCGCGCCGATGTCGAGGTGACCCTGATCGCGAAGAACCCGTACCACCTCTTCCAACCGCTGCTCTACCAGGTAGCCACCGGGATCCTGTCCGAAGGGGCAATCGCCCCGGCGACCAGGGAGGTGCTGAAACACCAAGCCAACGTGCGCGTGGTCTCTGGGCTGGTCACAAGTATCGACCTTTCGGCTCGAACCTTGACCCACCGGTTCCACGGCAGCGAGAGCGTCACCTCGTACGATTCCCTGATCGTCGCAGTTGGTGCTGGGCAGTCATACTTCGGAAACGACCAGTTCGCCACCTTCGCTCCCGGCATGAAAACGATCGACGACGCCTTGGAGTTGCGGGCACGCATATTTCGGTCGTTCGAGGCTGCGGAGCGTGAACCAGACTCAGCCGTACGAGAGAGGCTACTCACGTTCGTGGTTGTCGGTGCCGGGCCGACCGGGGTTGAGATGGCAGGCCAGATCCGCGAACTGGCCACAAAAACGTTGAAGGGCCAGTTCCGCAATATCGATCCGGCGAGCGCCAAGGTCGTCCTCATCGACGGGGCGCCCCAGGTGCTGCCCACATTCGGGAAGAACCTCGGCGCGGCAGCGGCGCGTTCGCTGACTCGGGCGGGCATCGAGGTGGTGCTCAACAGCATCGTCACCGACATGGATAGCGACAGCGTCACCTATAAAGGTGCCGATGGTCAACCCGTCCGTGTCGAATCCTCTTGCAAGGTGTGGGCGGCAGGCGTCCAGGGAAACCCATTGGGGCGCGAACTGGCCGAACAGTCCGGTGCCGAGGTGGATCGGGCCGGACGCGTGGTGGTAGAACCCGACCTGTCGCTCCCGGGGCACCCCGAGGTGACTGTGGTTGGTGACTTGGCGTTCGTCCCAGGCGTTCCGGGGGTGGCGCAGGGGGCGATCCAAGGTGCTCGGTACGTTGCTGGCCGGATCACGTCCGAGGCGGCGGGGCGTCCGGTAGACCCTGCGTCGTTCGCTTATCGCGACAAGGGGTCGATGGCGACGATCTCGAAGTTCCACGCGGTCGTCCAAATGGGCAAGCTGGAACTGACCGGGTTCGTCGCGTGGCTAGCCTGGTTGCTCCTTCACCTGTTCTACATCGCCGGCTTCAAGGGGCGAGTCACCACGTTGCTGCACTGGGCGATTTCGTTCCTCGGATCGGGCAGAACTGAACGGGTGACGACCAGCCAGCAATTGGTGGGACGACTGGGGTTAGAAAAGCTGGGCCCGCACTCTTCGGGGCCGTTGCTGAGAGGGGAGTACGAAGGCCCAGTCGACGCCGAAGAGAACGAGCAGGGTGAGTAGACGCCACGCAACAAGACGAAGTGGAACCCCGGCCTAAGGCACGAACCACCCACCGGAACCCACGGCGGCTCGGCTGGGCCGACGGGCTAATCTGGTTGCATGACATTGCTTGAAGTCCGCCTCGAAGATCTTGTTCCGCCTGGGGTGACACCTTTGGTACTGGTTTTCTTGCTCGGGGTGATCATCGCACTGCTCTTCTTTAGCATGCGGCGGCATCTGAGGGGGATCGACGTCCCGGTTGATCCCAAGCATCCGGAGTCGGCGCCGTTTGAGCGTCCGAAGCGTTGATGGTGAACCGGCTTTCGTCAGCGTCCAGCGACTACCTTCGCCAACACGCCGCCAATCCGATCGATTGGTGGCAATGGGGCCCTGACGCGTTCGCCGAGGCTGAACGCCGGGGCGTCCCGCTCTTCATCTCGGTGGGTTATTCGGCGTGCCACTGGTGCCACGTGATGGCCCATGAGACGTTCGAGGATGCCGAGGTCGCCGCGTTTGTGAACGAGTACTTCGTCGCGATCAAGGTGGATCGCGAGGAGCGTCCCGACGTGGACGCCATCTACATGCGAGCCACCCAGGCGTTGACCGGGCAGGGCGGATGGCCGATGACCGTGTTCGCAACGCCGAACGGTTACCCATTCTTCGCAGGCACCTACTATCCACCCGAACCGCGCGGCGGCATGCCTTCGTTTCGCCAAGTTGTTGAAGCGTTAGCCGACGCCTGGGCGTCCAGGCGAGACGAAATGCTCAGCGGCGCGAATCTGATCGTGGAGCAGCTGGCGCAAGTCAACGAATTGCCGCACCTGCCGAATGCACCGGACGTGTGGCAACTGCTGGACGACGTGAGCGCAGACTTCGATGTCGTCCACGGCGGTTTCGGGAGCGCCCCGAAATTCCCGACGCCGCTGCTGATCGATGCCCTGCTCGTCAAAGGCGAGCCAGGGACTCTGGACGTCTCGCAGCGCACGCTGGAGGCGATGGCGCGCGGTGGTGTCCACGACCAAGTGGGCGGCGGTTTTCACCGCTACAGCGTCGACGCGGGCTGGGTCGTCCCGCATTTCGAGAAGATGCTCTACGACAACGCCCTCCTACTCGGGGCGTACACCCGAGGATGGCGTCGCACCCCGTCCGACATGGAGCGGCTCAGGTGGCTGTTCGAGAGGGTGATCCGCGGCGTCGTCGGTTGGATGCTGCGTGAGATGGCGGTTCCAGCAGGTGGATTCGCGGCGAGCTTGGACGCCGATTCTGCAGACATTCGGGGGATGGCTCACGAGGGCATCTTCTACGTGTGGAATCCTGAGTTGCTATCCGACGCGCTCGGTGAAGACGACGCCGCGTGGGCCACCGATGTCTTCCACGTCACCAACAGCGGCACCTTCGAGCACGGCTTGTCTACGCTGCAACTGCGCGGCGCACCCGACCCGGCGCGCCTGGAGAACGTCACCGCGCGACTGCTTGAGGTGCGCCAAGGCCGGTTCGCCCCACCCAGGGACGACAAGGTCGTCACCTCGTGGAACGGCTGGGCGATCGACTCGCTGCTATGGGCTGCCATGGTGTTCGGGGAACGCGAATGGTTGGACGCCGCCACTGCTGCGGCGGAGGCGGTGTGGTCGTCATGTGTAGTTGATGGTCAGGTTCGACGGGCGTCCATGGGCGGTGAGCCGGGGGACGTCGTGGGTTTCGCCGAGGACCACGGTGCGCTCGCACTCGCTTACGGGCGTCTCGCCGGTGTTCTTGGTGACGCCTCGTGGTTGGATCGTGCGGTGAGCATCCTGGACATCGCACTGGAACTGTTTGGTGCTGCCGATGGCGGGTTCCACGACGCGCCCCAAGGCGATCTGTTCACCCGTCCGCGTGATGTGGCCGATAGCCCGACGCCGTCGGGAACCATGTCGTTGGTGGCGGCACTGCGCCACGTGGGGCTGCTCGCCAACCGTCCGGACTTCCTGGAAAGGGCTGACGCTGCGGCCCAAACCACGTGGGGGACAGTCGCTGCGCACCCGCGTCAAGCCCCGGCTGCGCTTGCCGACCTGCTTGGGTTGGACGAGGCTCGCAAGGGGTTGCGTCCCGCGGTTGCCGTGGTGGTGGACGCCGAAGCCGACCCCCTCAATGACGCGGCTCGCGCCTGCTGGCGGATGTCTCCGTACGGCACGGTGATCGTTTCTGGACGTCCGGGAACCACCGGGTTTGCGCATCACTTTGAATACCGCGACACCGTTGCGATTCCGTCGGCGTCCGTTGGCCCAGGAGGGCTGGTCTCGGGTGTAGACGAATCCGAGTACGACGAGCACGAAGTGGTGACTACGGGGCAGACGGTCTTCGTCTGTAGAGGCGAGACTTGCTTCGCGCCGGCCTCATCGGTGCAGGACATCCGTGCTGCTTTGTGGTCGCGAGCCTGAACGGCACCTACCTCAACGCAGCATCCCTCAACGCAGCATCGCGATGGCTATTGCGGCGAAGTGGCTTGCAGCGGCGATGACGGTGCAAGCGTGGAAGATCTCGTGGAAGCCGAACCAGGTCGGTGACGGGTTGGGCAGTTTCAACGCGTAGACGACCGCACCCACAGAGTAGACCAGTCCGCCGATGATAATGAGCGTCAAGATGACTGGTCCGCCTGCCTTGGCGAATGGGACCAGCCACCACAGTGCTGCCCAGCCCATGGCCAGGTAGAGGCCGGTGTAGAGCCACCTGGGAGCCGACATCCACAGCATCTTGAACGTGATGCCGAGTGCGGCGATGCCCCAGATGACGCTCAGCAGCACAATCCGGTCGGCGCCTTCGAGTAGCACCAATGCCAGCGGGGTGTATGTGCCAGCGATGAGCAAGAAGATGTTGGAGTGGTCCAAGCGACGGAGCACCGCCGCCACTTTGTCAGACCAATTGCCTCGGTGGTAGACCGCGCTCATTCCGAACAGGATCGTGGCGCTAACCAGGTAGATCGCGACTCCGATTCGCCCAATGAGTGTGGGGGTGGCCACCAGTAGGACGAGACCCGCGATCTGTAATAGGGGCGCCCAGCCAGCGTGAAGCCAGCCACGAAGGACTGGCTTGGGCAGCGATGTGGACGCAGCACCCTTCTTACTTGACTTAGCGTAAGTTACGGTCACGTAGGTAAGGGTAGCGCGTCCAATCAAACATGCCAACAAAAACTCCACTTTGCGCTTTGCGGACGGGCAGGAATGCCACCGCCGTATCGTCTGCTTGGCACCTCAAACGGGTATCCTGGGCGTCATGTCCTGGGTGGAGCGCACGCGCGAGTGGGCGGATCGACTGCATCCGCGCGGGCTGCTGTACTCAACCTACGAGCAGCGCCTGCTCGCGGAACTCGATCGCACTCGCTTGCCGCGTCACGTCGCGGTTCTCGCGGACGGTAATCGGCGCTGGGCTCGGTTGAATGCGCCTGGTCAACCCCTCGTGGTCGGCTATCAGGCTGGGGCTGACAAGCTGAAACACTTCGTCGAGTGGTGTGACGAGGTTGGCATCGGGGTGGTGACACTGTGGGTACTCTCGACGGAAAACCTTGAACGAAACGACGAAGATGTCCAACCGCTGCTCGACGTGATCGAGGGGTTGTTCATCGACCTCGCGGCAACAGGACGCTGGCGGGTCAAGCTGGTTGGGGATTCGTCCTTGTTACCCGAAACCATGACCGACGCTTTGCGGGCGGCCGAGTTCGACACCGCCGCTGTCAGTGGCTTGCAGGTGAACGTGGCCATCGCCTACGGCGGGCGGCACGAACTCAGGGACGCCGTCCGCAGGCTGTTGGCGTCCGAACAGCACCGCGGTTCGACACTGGCTGAGTTGGCAGAGAACCTTGAAATAGCCGACATAGCTGAGCACCTGTACACGGCGGGGGATCCAGACCCGGATTTGATCATCCGCACCTCTGGGGAACAACGACTTTCGGGGTTCTTGATGTGGCAGTCAGCGCACAGCGAGTTCTATTTCTGTGAGGCCTTGTGGCCTGACTTCAGGAGGGTCGATTTTCTAAGGGCGCTGAGAAGCTACTCCCATAGAGAGCGTCGCTACGGCCGATGAAGCGCGAATGGGGGAGATCGGTGCGGCTTGGCGTCTGGGTCTCGACGATCCTGGCAGCGGTGCTGATTGCCTGGGTGCTCGTCATGCCCGGCGCTGCCCAGGGTCGTCCGTCGAACGGCGAGCCGGCCGACATTCCGCGTCCGTCGATCTTCTTCTTTCGCGACGTCTCCAAACGATTGGACAAAGCAAAGGCTGACAACAGGGGCGTGCTCCCATTGGGGCGCGTCGTGTTGACAGGCAGTTCCACGATCGCGGGTTGGAAAACCTCCGCGGATGATCTGGTCGACTGGCCAACCGTCAACGTCGGCATATCGGGGACGACGATAATGCAGCACGCCGGATCGTTTACGTGGGGGTGAACGATCTCTCGGCGCCGCGCAGGCCTGCAGCTTTCGACCCGCAACGCGGCCAAGGCGCGCAGTTGGTGAAAACTGCTGAGAGTTACTTCACGCGCTTGGGGAAGGCTGCTCCCGGAGCGCACATCTATTACATTTCGATGATCGAATCGCCGCGCAAGCGTCCGGTGTTGAACGACCTACGACGAGCTAACGCAGGCATTCGCGCGTTGGCAGAGGCCGACCCCGATGTCTCGTTCATTGAGGTTAACTCAGCCCTGTCAGGTCCGGACGGTCTGCCCGAAGCGAAGTACTTCGCCGACGGGTTGCATCTGAACGAGGACGGCTACAAGATCCTGACCGAGCAGGTGAGAGCCGCACTCTGGGAACGTCCGGCAGTCTGAAGATCAGTGGCACTGCAAGCAAACGGGTCGTCTGCGTGTCGGTCCGAAATCGAGGCGGTTAGCAACATATTGTCGAATCAGGACGCCAAACCCGGCGTCCGGCGGGAGGCGCAATGCGACTCATACATTCCCAAGCGCCCCCGGCTGACCAATAAAGGTTCGGCCGGGTGGGGTGCCGCCGCTCGGCCCAACAGACAAGGACCGACGTGCTCGCCACCTCAGAATCCACCCAAGGCCTAGCCGCAGCTTCCCCGCGCACCGCCACTCGCCTGTACGTGATCGACACGTCAGTGCTGCTGTCAGATCCGAATGCCTGCCGTGTTTTCGCAGAACACGAGGTGGTTCTTCCCCTTGTCGTAGTCACGGAGTTGGAGTCAAAGCGGCACCATCCTGAACTCGGTTACTTCGCGCGCGCCGCGCTGCGTTGGTTGGACGACCTTCGCATCGCCCATGGACGTCTTGACGTCCCGATCCCGATCAACGACGTCGGCGGCAGCGTCCGGGTGGAGTTGAACCACACCGACCCCGAGGTGCTGCCGCTGGGATTCCGGCTAGGTGACAACGACACGCGCATTTTGGCGGTGGCGCTCAACTACGCCAACGAGGGACGCGACGTCGTCCTCGTCACCAAGGACCTTCCGCTTCGCGTCAAGGCCGCTGCAGTGGGGTTGGAAGCGCAGGAGTACCGCCACGAGTTGGCTCGCTCCGACGGTTGGTCGGGCATGGCCGAGATCGATCTGTCGCCGGCCGCGATCGATCAGCTCTACGACACTGGCCAGGTGACGACCTCCGACGTCTGTGATCTACCTTGTCACACGGGGGTTGTCGCGCGCGGCGGGGGATCCACGGCTTTGGGGCGCGTCCACCCAGACAAGACCCTCCGGCTCATTCGCACCGACCGGGACGTGTTCGGGTTGCGTGGGCGTTCAGCCGAGCAACGCGTTGCGCTGGATCTGCTGATGGATCCGTCCATCGGCATCGTGTCGCTGGGGGGACGTGCTGGCACCGGCAAGTCGGCGCTCGCACTGGTGGCGGGCTTGGAGTCGGTCATGGAGCGGCAGGCGCACGAAAAGATTCTGGTTTTCCGGCCGCTGTATGCCGTCGGTGGCCAGGAATTGGGGTACCTGCCGGGCACCGAGGGGGAGAAGATGAACCCTTGGGGTCAGGCTGTGTTTGACTCGCTCGGTTCGGTGGTGCACCGCAACGTCGTGGACGAAATCGTCGGACGAGACCTGCTTGAGGTTCTTCCGTTGACCCACATTCGCGGACGTTCGCTGCACAATGCGTTCGTTATAGTCGATGAGGCGCAGTCGCTGGAGCGCAATGTGCTGCTCACGGTGCTTTCCCGGATTGGCCAGAACAGCCGGGTGGTTCTGACGCATGACATCGCGCAGCGCGACAACTTGCGGGTGGGGCGCCATGACGGAATCGCCGCGGTGGTGGAGAGGTTGTGCGGCAATCCGCTGTTCGCTCACGTCACGCTGACCCGTTCGGAACGCTCCCCGATCGCCGCGCTGGTCACCGACATGCTGGAGGATGTCGGAGCCTGAAGGCATGATGGGACCCATGGTTGTTTGTCGCCGAGCCACTCCCGCCGATGCTGCGGTTGTCCGCGCCTTGACGATTGATTTCGATCGGGCTGCCGAGAGCCAACTCGAAGAGTCCGACTTCCACTCTCGCTTTCTTGAGGTGGTTGGCTCCGGCGACTGGTTGTTACTGCTAGCCGAGTTGGACGGCGAGGCTGTTGGTTACGCATTAGCTCAAGACTATGGTCCTGGCTTGCGGCGTCCATTCACCGTCGGGCGCCTGCACGACACGTTCGTCCACCCAAATGCGCGCCGGAAGGGTATCGGGAAGGCGATGATGGACGCGATCGAATCCTGGGCGCACAATCGAGGCCGACCGATGCTCCTGAATTGGCAGTCGACGCCTGAGGCGGTGGAGTTTTACGAGTCCTGTGGTTATGCCGCAGACACCGAGGGTGACTTCGACGAGAACCCGGCGTTTAGGCTGGATACTCGTTTGCGGTAGGCGCATTCGCGCAGAGGGCTGACTACTGCGCCGCGAAGCGCCGCTCGGACACCCGATTGGCTCTCTTGTCGGGATGACATGTCAGAATGTCGCGCATGTCCTCAAAGCGCCCCCTGCTTCCGGTGCGTCACATGATCGTGGCGATGCTTCTCATCGTCGTCCCAATTGTGCTGATCAACTGGTTCTTCACTCAGGTTCCCTCACCCGAAGCCAAACCGGTACCGTGCGAGGCGATGTTCGAGGTCGCTAGCAAGGACGCGTTTTTTCCGTT
>CAYMMF010000007.1:11463-36724 GCA_964391475.1 uncultured Propionibacteriaceae bacterium
GCTGGCGCCCCAACAATTACCGGACGGTTGGACGTGCGTCCGAGCGCGATGGACGCCAAGCGGCGAGCCGGGCCTCGGTGGCGAGGAGGCGGTCGGTGACACGTGGCAACTCGGCTATCTGACGCCCTCAACGATGTACATCAGCCTTGACCAGCGTGACGGTGCACCTCGCAGTTTGGTGAAGGAGGCCAGTCGGGACGGGCGTCCAGACGGAACCTCGACCGTAGCCGGAGCCGAATGGGAGCGGTTCGTGACTGACGACGGTCGCACTCGAACCCTAGCTTTGGTGGACGGTTCGCAGGCAACGGTGGTCAGTGGCGACTTGCCGTACGAGGCGCTAGAGGCATTCGTGGGAACTCTGGCACCTGGGTCTTAGTCGTAGACAGATACATGCACGTGGTCGTAGTGGTTCGCAGTAGCTGACCCACGGTTCTCCATGGCGCGCCATCCCCGAGCCGGGTAGGCGACGTTCCAGATCTTCTGTCGCCAGATGATGTACCGCACCTTGTGCTTGCCGGCATTCTTCTGGAAGTAGTCAGCGATGCTCGTCCCGTAGGCGACGCCTGACCCCTTCCAGTCGGGAACCATGATGTCCGTTGCGCGTCCGTTGGGATGGTCAGAAGAGTAGGCGCTGGACGACCGCCAACCGCCGATGACCTTGATATTGGGGAAGTTCGCGATGACAGCAGCCACCACGCTCTTCGAGTTAGCGTTCAATCGGTCATAGCCGGTGACGGTCACCTTCGTGGGGGCAGGTGCTGGCTTTGAGCCGCTCAGATACGCCGTGTACGCCCAGCGCACGATGCCCTGGTAGATGACCTGCGTCCGGTCCCCCTGCTTCACGCCAGTAGTCGGAAGCTCGGTTCCCCGGGGGACAGTGGTGATGATCTTCCCGTCCGATGCAGAGGTTTCTCGCAGGTAGAGCGATCCGACGTTGACCCACAAGGAGCCGGTGGCTTTGGGTTCTTCGGGTTTCTCAGGAGAGGTTGCGGTGAGCTTTGTCGTGTAACGAGTCGCGATCCACCGGGTCTCGCCCCCGTGCACGATCTCGGTGTAGTCGGCGGTCGTCTGCCCCGTGACATCCACGATGGTGTTCCCGGGAAGGACACCGGTGTAGGCGAAGTCCAAGCTGCCGCCGGTGCGCAGGTAGAGGTTCGCAGTGGTGCGAAGCTGGCCGGTGACCTCTGGGAGTTTCTTGGTGCCCGCGGTCAGGAATTGGGAGTACATCCAGTTCGCTTTGCCCTGGTATATGACCTGCGTCCACTCGGCGGTCTTTTCGCCGGTTGTGGGCAGCGTCGTCCCCTTGGGAAGGGTGGTGATCACAGCGCTATCCAGGCCAGGCCCGGTGCGGACGTTGACGTTCCCGGTGGTCGTTACGCTTCCGGCGCTTTCGGGTTTTGTGGTGGAGTCTGAGGGGGTGGTGCTGTCCGAGGAGGGGGAACCCGAGGGGGACGCGGACGCGAGGTAGGTGCCGAACACCCACCCGGTCTTATCGCCGGAAACCACTTCCCGCCAGGATCCTGAGGTTTTGCCGGTCGCAGTGACCTTTTGTTGGGGTGCCAGCACAGTGATCACGCTTTGGCTCGTGCTCGGTCCGACGCGCATGTTGACCCAAGCGGTGGCCAGCATTGGTTGGCTTGAAGCGTTGGCAGCGGTCGAGATTGTCACCGCCCCCACCGATAAAACCATTGCCGACATGGTGGCGCCAACCAGCGCGTTCTTCCACGGACGCCTGTCGTCTGCCACAGCGGCTCCTCACGGTCTTATGAAATCGGGGACTTCCGAACGCGAGGCTAGGCAGTCGAACATGAGGGTGGCAACAGGTTTCGCGGGCTTGTGATTTCGAATGCAAGTAGACACGCCGATGGCGAAGTGAATAACTACATTGATGTAATTTCAGCAATGTTCGCGCCGTCGTCCAGGTAAAACCCCTAGTAAATACTCGTTTATGTGGATTTTGCATCAAGCGCTTCGAGCGCGCTTGGGTGGGAGTTTGAGAATCTTAAGGATTTATCCAGAAGTCTGGACAGGCCATTTAGACAAGACATGGGTATGTAAGTCAGTCTCGAGTTGTTGTTGAGGGATGGCTGCGTGCAGATAACTGCCACAGCTACGGTTGACACAAATCTGATTCGCTATCTGAAACCCAGGGGGTAACTGATGGTTGAGCGGTCACGCTTTATCGTGCGGTTAGCTGCAATTTCGTGCGCATCGGCGATGGCATTTGCTGCGCCGATAGTTCTGGCTCCAGCGATGGACCCGCTTGCTGGATCGCTCCACACCCAGGCTGTGGCAGCGAGTTCTTCGTCGAAGAAACCGAAGATAACCAGCCAACCGAAGAGCGTGACTATCAGCCGGTACGGCAACGATACGAAAGCCACCTTCAAGGTTTCTGCCACAGGGACGAGCCGCAAGTACAAGTGGCAACAGCGTCCAAACGCCAGCGGGAGCTGGAAGACGATCTCGGGGGCGACCAAGTCGTCCTACGTTGCCCGGTCGGACGCTTGGGCGTCCGGCACGCAGTTCCGCGTGAAGGTGTCGAACAAGTACGGCACGGCCACGTCCTCGACGGTGACGCTATCGGTGCTGCAGCCAACCAAAACTCCCGCCAAAGACGCCGAGAAGGCATTCGGGTTGACCGGGTTGCGCCAAGGCGTCGACTTGTCAGCCTTCCAGTACGAGCCCAACGCGAGGGTGAAAATGGGCGTGATCGCCGACTGGGCGGGCAATGACGGATTCGTGATCCTGCGGGCGGGCACCGGACGGTACCCGAAAGACCAGTCCTATCAGGATTCGTGCACATGGAAGACCGTGAAGACCGGTGCGCAACCGCTCGTCGCGGACTGCGCCTACCCCACGCTGGCGAAACACGCCAAAGACGCCAAGCTGCCGCGGGGGCACTACTGGTTCAACGGCTGGATCTCGACCATCGACACCACCAGCGGGAAACTGTTCGCCAATGGAAACACGCCGACGGCGTCCGCAAAGAAGTTCGTGAGTCTGGTGAAAGCTGACGGCAACTACACCAAATCCAGCACCGATCCGCTGGTTCTCGACATCGAGCCAGGGTCGACCTACACCAAGACTGCGGGCGGCAAGAAGTACAAGATCGCGCAGCGGGCGTGGAATCCGGCGGAGGCGCAGGAGTTCCTGAAGGTGGTTCGAAGCGAACTGACCAAGGACGGCTATCAGGCGAACCTGTACGTCTACATGAACATGAGCGAGGCGACACGCACGGCGAACGGCAAGTACGTCTGGGTGGACGTGGCCAAAACCACCCGGTTGTGGATCGCCCGGTGGGACAAGAACAACGGACGCATCCCCGCCGCTCAGCCGAGCACCGGCCCGTGGGCCAAGTATGGGGGCTGGTCGATCTGGCAGTACAGCGCCAACGTCCGAATCTCCGGCAGCGGAGTCGGGCCTATTGACGGCGACATCGCCAAGAAGGACGCCTGGACGCCGAAAGGCTGAGCGACCAGGTTGGACTCCCTGAGGGGGTAACAGGTCCCTGAGGAGGAGCGGAGCGACGTCTCGAAGGGCCTCAGCCGTTCGGGGTGGGGAGAGTCACCTCGCTTGGCGATGATCGCGTTGTACGCGTCGGCGGAACCAACGAAACGACTTCGAACACGGCTTACGGACGAGGAAGTGGACGCTGCGGGCAGCCCCTGGAACCCCTACCGACGGATTCACACCTGACGAGACTGTCCGCGTCCGATCCTGAACCGGTCACGCTGCCGTCAGGCAACCTGCCCCAGTAGTTCCTGTGAGATCCGAACGATCCAGTTGCCGACTTCGGGCTCCGGCAGGATCGCATCGGCGCTGTAGAGGACGCGGGACGGGTCGGCCGACTGCCTCGCGGCGCGTCCGATGATCCTCTCTTGGAACATCGGATCGTAAGAGACGAGTTGTGGCACGACAATGACCTGGTCGGCTACGGCCAGCATCTCGTTGATCGCATCTATGGTCGGTTGCTTGCTGTAGTCAACGAGGTGCCCGCACCAGGCGTGGGTTGACGCGGCGACGCTGAGGTCCTCTTCGGCGTGGCGTCTGGTCTGCTCGAAAAAGGCGTTCCACTCGTCGTCGAACTCGGCGCTGCCGTACCCGACCAGCACGAGACCGACCTGTTTGCCGCCATTCGCGCCACGGCCAAGGATCGTGCGAACCCGGCGGGCCAGGTTGGTCCTCACCAGCCCAGAGAAGTCCAGCAGTGGAGCGAATGTCACGTTCGCCTTGGGATGGTAGACCTCGATGTTATCCGACGCCAGCTGCGACAGCAGTTCTGGCGTCGCCAGTTGTCCGCAGATGGCCGGGATGTCGTCCAGACTGTGGTCACTCACGGTCAATAGCAGAGGGACGACGAGGACGTCTGTAATGCCGTCAGCGTCGAACGCCTTGAGTTGTGTTGCGATGGACGGCTCCGTGTACTCCATGTACCCGGTGCGCACCTGAGTGACGCCGGGGATCGCCAGCAGTTCATCTGACACCTGCGCATGCACGTCCAACAGCATCCGACGCCACATGGTGGCGCGCGAACCGTGGTTGACCAGCAGGATGCCCGTGGTGCCACCAGTGTCACCCTTGGATACAGCTGACGCGCTCTCGAAGGCGTCCTGAGGGAGCGCGGCCAACTTCGGCTGCACTGCTGCTGTCCTGACGTGCGGGCAACCCGAGGCGGACGCGTCAGCAAGTTGCTGCGCGGGGATCTGTGTGATGGTCGTCATCGGTCGCCTTCCTGGTCTTGCTTCTAACCTAAAAATTGGACTCGGCCTAGAATGTTAGGTTAGGCATACCTTACCCAGCTCTTTCCTTGTCTAATCGTTTTTCAGGCTCGACATCTCACCAACACAACTGTGGGCACTTCAGTACCGCTTGGACGAGGACCCGCTCGGAGTTCATGCGGCCATCCTCCCCTCGACCACTGACATTGGCTGACGGTATGACGCCCCGAGAACGCAGCGGCCAGGAGGGAGCGGCATAAGGCAAGGAAGCCGAACGAGACGTTTCGTCTCGCTCCGCTCGCTCAACGACCGGAGTGGAGTTCGCTCGCTCAACGACCGGAGTGGAGTTCGCTCACTCATCCAGCGAGGAAGGCGATGTCGCGTGTTCTCGTAAGGTTCTTTGGGCGGAAGTAATGGAACGTTGCGCGAACAGACGACCCGGGTGGAGAGGCTTGTTTCCGCGTGGAATCAGGGCTCTCGCGGGGATGCCGAGGCCGACGGTGAACCGGATGACCCGCTGATCGGCGCGTCGGCGAAACCAAAGAAGCGACCTCGAACACGGCTCACGGACGAGGAAGTAGACGCTATGCGATCCGCCCGCGCACAAGGGCATAGGCGTGACCGCGCTGGCGCGGCAGTTTGGGGTTCATCGGGGCACGGTATGGACGAAGGCGCAGCCAGCCCGAGACAAGTAGCGTCAGGGGCGGCTCGTGATGCGAGGCACGATTGCGAGCGTTGTAGATCGTTGTCAGCGATCGTTCGAGTGCAACACGGCTGGTTTTTTTCGGCCAGGCGAGGTGCAGATGAGGCACCCACAGCGTCTTCTCGTGTGCTGCATCGGTGCAGTGCCGCCAAAAGCCGAAGGAGAGTTCGGCGATCACTTCCCCTGGTTTGGCTGAGGCGCCACCGCAGCGGCGGATCGCGTCTGCGACGGTTGCACGGTTCCGTGCGTTCAGGTCTGCGCGACGGCCATGCCGAGTGCGCCAGAGCGGCGCAAGCACCGGTGACGCGGGATCGAAGAGCCAGTGCTCTGCGCCCTGCCACCGCGCATTCATGACGGAATCGTAGGCGTTACGGACAGCGACCTCGGCGTGCGCGATGTCGCGCATGAGTGCGGCACCGAGCTGCAAGTTCCATTCATAAAGAACCAGCGTGCGCTGATGATCGCCCCCTGCTTCCCGTAGGTAGCGGGCGAACCTGGGGGTTGAGAGCCATGCCTCAACCCACGCCGCCGCCACTTGATGGGCGGATGCAGATTCGGTCATACAACTACTCTCGGGCGTGGCAGGTATGTCAAAGCCCCGGCGAGATGTAACTCTGTCTCCAGAGCCAGCGCTCCACCGGGGCGTCCCAACAAGAATAGCTCCCCGTTCCGAAGGGCTCCTACAGGGCGACGTGCCTCAGCTTCTTTGAGCGCGTGGGGTGGTCCGGTGCCTCAGGTGTTTTGAGCGCGAATCTTGCCCAATGGATAGCAAGATGCCGATGCCTGCGAGAAGGCATGTCACGTCCAGCACGCGCACCACCTGAAGGGTCTGCTGCATTGCGGTAGCTGCGGATCACGGATGCTGCTGGACTTCGCGACCAACCCGCGCGGTACGACGTACGCCTACTTCGTCTGCTCAGGCAGTGCATCGAAACGGACGACCTGCACTCGACGGGCGGTGCCCGTGCAGGTTGCCGAACGCCTGGTCGCGGACTCCTATGCGTCGATCACGATCAGCAAGGATGTCTACCGGCACCTGGCCGCCGAGGTTGACGCAGCGTTCGACAAGCGCGGCGCTGGACGCGATCAGGAGTTCGCAGACATCAAGCACCGCCTGCGCGAGCACGACGAGCACCACATCGGCGGTCGGGCATCCCTCCGCGATGCGAGCGGACAGGTCGGACGGCTGAAGAGACACAGCGCAGCCATCTCAAAGCCCACGGATGGAATAGCCCTTCGAGACGGCTGCTACACAGCCTCCTCAGGGACCCGAACCGAACGCTACACAGCCTCCTCAGGGACCCGAACCGAACGCTACGCAGCCTCCTCAGGGAACGGTGGCCTTGTTGCGCACAGGGGAAAAACAGGCCTCTGACTACGTGGGCCCACCGGGACTCGAACCCGGAACCCACGGATTAAAAGTCCGTTGCTCTACCATTGAGCTATAGGCCCACGGACACTCTACCGGTCTTAGCCGCTACGCAAAAAGTGCGGCTCTTGGGGTCTCAGGGTAGGGTGATCTAAAAGCAAACGTGCTCCGGGGTCGGTGAAAGTCCGAACCGGCGGTTATAGTCCGCGACCCGAGAGGGCCTAGTCCTCACGGTTGAGCCGGTGAAATTCCGGCACCGACGGTTAAAGTCCGGATGGGAGGCAGCACGAGGCGTCGGGCCGCACACACACGCGCGGTCGGACGTCGGGCTGCGTCATACCCGCAAGCCCCGGCCCCGGTGCACCTGACCGGAGGGCCCAGTGATCTCTCAGCGCACCCGCAACAGGCTCGCGCCTTGGCTGGCAGCCGTCCTCGTGCTGACCGGCTGGATCCTCGTTGTGCGGCTGGGTGAGGTGCCCGCGTTCATGCTCCCCAGTCCGGGAGCGGTGGCCACTCGGCTGGTCGCGGCAGTCACGAACCCGACTGTCTGGGGTTACCTCGGGCACACTGTCGCGGAGGCGATTGGCGGTAGCCTGCTCGGCGCCGCAGTTGCGCTGCCACTGTCGATCGCGATTCACAGATCCAGGTGGCTCAGCGCAGCAGTCAGCCCATTCCTCGGAGCCACCCAAGCCATTCCCGCGATCGCCATCGCACCCTTGCTGGTGCTGTGGGTCGGGTATGGGTTGGGTTCCATCATTTTGCTGTGCGCACTGCTGGTCTTCTTCCCGATCCTGGTTGCGTCCGTGGTCGGCCTCCGGCACGTGGACGCCTCGCTGGTGGACGCCGCCCGGATCGACGGCGCAGGGTCAGTGGCATTGCTAGCGCACATTGAACTGCCGCTGGCGCTGCCGTCGATCCTTGCTGGCATTCGGAACGGATTCACACTGTCCGTCACCGGAGCTGTCGTGGGCGAAATGGTAATGGGAGGCCACGGGCTGGGTTCGCTGCTGACCGTCCAACTGCACGCAGTCGACACCGAAGGCATGTTCGCCACGATCATCCTGCTAGCCGCCCTCGCATCCGCGGTTTACACCCTGCTCGCGGCCTTAGAACGAAGATCTCAGATCGTCCAATCCCTACAAGGACGATCGTCGTAACACTAAGAAAGGGAATCCCCATGTTGGTATCGAGACGCACAATCCTCTCCGCTTCACTAGCTGGAGTCACCCTCGCGGGCTGCGCCCGGGTGGCTCCGGACGCCGCACCGTCGGCCCCCGTCCCCACCGCGACCATCGGGTTGACCTACATCCCCAACATCCAGTTCGCCCCGTTCTACGTGGCCGAATCAGAGGGACTGCTAAAGACAGCCGGCGCCACTCTGCGGCATCACGGTGCCCAAGAGGGACTGTTCACGGCTCTGATGGCTGACTCGGAACAGTTCGTGATCGCTGGCGGGGACGAAGTTGCCCAAGCTGCGGCGTCCGGCATGGATCTGGTTGCCGTCGCCCAGTATTACCGGCAATACCCGGTGGTGCTCATCGTCCCGGAGCCCTCACCGATCAAGAAGATGGCCGACCTAGCCGGTCACTCGGTCGGTCTGCCCGGCCGGTTCGGTGAGTCGTGGTTCGGACTCCAAGCAGGGCTCTCTATGGCTGGCCTAGACGAAGGCGACGTTAAGATCGAAGAGGTTGGGTACACGCTTCAGGCTGCGATCACCTCAGGCAAGGTCGAATCCGTGATCGGGTTCTCCAACAACGACCTGGTTTCGCTGAAACGGGCAGGCGTACCCGTCCGCGCTGTGCCGCTGTCTGAGCAGCCATTGCCGCTAGTCAGCATCGTGTTGGTGACCCGGCGTTCCACCATCGACGCCAACCCCGAATTGGTGCGCAAAGTCGCCGCATCGATGGTTGCGGGCATCGAGAAGACCGTCTCCGACCCGGCGGTAGCGCTAGCCGCTGCCAGAGATCACATTCCCGATTTGGACGCCGAGATGGACCACGCCCAAGCCGTCCTTGAGGCCACGACGACACTTTGGACAGATTCCGATGGAAACGTGAACGGCTTACTCGACGAACCGGTCTGGGCGAAAATGGCCGACTTCATGCTCTCTAAAGGAATCATCGAAAAGGCTGTGGATCCCAACAAGATCATGACAAACGAGTTCTTCGTGACAAGCTAAGGGTGTGCAGGCAAACGCTGAGGTTCCGGGTTGGGACGAATACTTCTTAGGCATCGCAGAGGCTGTCTCTAGACGTGGCAAATGCACCCGAAGGCAAGTGGGCGCATTGCTAGTCGTGGATCGTCGGATCATCGCAACCGGGTACAACGGGGCAGCGCCCGGCCGTCCGGATTGCCTTGAGGGCGCCTGCCCGCGCGGGCAACTTTCCTACGACGAGGTGCCGGGCCTCGGCGACTACGACCGTCCCGGTACGGCAGGGTTCTGCATCGCGATTCACGCCGAAGTGAACGCGCTGCTATTCGCCACCCGTGACACAAATCGGGCTGTCGCCTACATCACCGACCCGCCATGCCCGGGGTGCCGCAAAGCCCTCGCTGCGGCAGGGATCGTGCGCGCGGTCTGGCCGGACGGAGAGTTGGACGCCGACGGTCTAGTCGACTGGGGCATAGCAGGCAACTGACAGCGCTCAGAGGCGACGAAGGAAGTCGGGATCATCGTCCGGGGCCATTGGGCGACGGCCTCCGCTGCCGGAACCACCCGAACTGATTGGGCGTCCGGCGATCAGCCAGAAAATCGCTCCCGCAACGGGCAGACAAACAATGACGAATACCCACAACCACCGCGGCATCAAACGGATACGATGCGGCTCAGCCCAGGCGACCTCAATCAGCGCGTACACGATGAGCGCGATCGCGATGAGAACAGCAAGTACCCGAGGCATGCCGTCCAATCTACCCCGCTTGTGACAGACCTCGAAGCCGGTGGACACCATGGCGCTTGTCGGCGCGCGCTCCGATGGGCAACGAGCCCTGTCTACTATCGTTCATCGCGGAGGTGACGCAGGTGGCCACGCAGGCAGACTGGATCGAAGGAGCGCGACTGCGCACTCTCCCTGCGGCTGTGGCCCCTGTGATCGCCGGCACTGCGGTCGCGGTCTACTATGACGGCTTCTCTCTGGGTCGGGCGTTCCTCGCTTTGGTGGTCGCCCTCGCACTCCAGGTGGGAGTGAACTTCGCCAACGACTACTCAGACGGAATCCGAGGGGTGGACGCCGAGCGCGTGGGCCCACCCCGGCTCGTCGGATCCGGCGCGGCGAGTCCACGCGCGGTGCTGGCTGCGGCTCTGGGCTGCTTTGGGATTGCCGCTGCCGCCGGCGTGATTTTGGTTTGGCTGTCGCAGGCCTGGTGGCTGCTGGCGATCGGAGCGGCAGCGATCGCCGCCGCCTGGTTCTACACCGGCGGTAAGAACCCCTACGGCTACCTGGGGTTGGGCGAAGTCTTCGTCTTCGTGTTCTTCGGTCTGGTCGCCACCTGCGGGACGACCTTCGTCCAACTTGGGTTCCTGCCGACGGCAGCCTGGGCGGCCGGAGTGGCGATGGGCGCACTCGCCTGCGCGATCCTGGTCGCCAATAACCTGCGCGACGTGCCCGGTGACACCGTCGTCGGCAAGCGCACGCTCGCGGTCAGACTGGGGGACGCCGCCACCCGCTGGCTGTACGTGCTGTTCCTCGTCGTGGCTGCCGTCGCCCTCGGTGCTGTTGCCCTGTCGTCGTCGCTGTGGGGGTTGCTCGGATTAGCCGCCATGGGGTTGCTGATCCCCGCGGTGACGTCGGTCATGCGTGGCGCCAGCGGAAAAACCCTGATCGGGGTGCTCAAAGCAACCGGCCTGGTTGAGTTGGCATCCGCTGCCGGACTCCTTATCGGACTATGGGTGGGATCGAAATGAACCGTCGCCGCACTCACATCGGACCACTCGCGATCATCGCCTGGCTACTCGCCGCAGGGTGGGTTGCGTTGGGCGTGGTGACGATCCTGGTCGTCCACGACTCCTGGGCACCACTCGCGGCAACGATAGCCACCATGGCTGGCGCGGTCACCGGATGGATCGCCTTCTCGCTACGGGTGGTCACAGGTGCCTTCGGCGTCCGTGTTCCCGGGAACCCGCCCCTCACTTGGGACGACGTCGATTCGGTCGAAATCCGCCCCGGGTTGCTCCACACTCCGGTGCTGATCACCCAACAAGGGAGAGGTCTGGTGGAGCATCCAATGGAGGGGTTAGCCGCAGGACGCCGGTTGGCTCACCGGTTAGCCCAAAAGGTGTCGGACGCCGGTGAACTCGGTCAGGTGTTGGAACCCGCTCGCCGCGGACGCCGCGGGAAAGCTCGGCGAGCGGCCTAGTCCAAACCCCGAAGCCAGTTGCGCAGGTGCCAGGTGGCACGAACGTCGTCCTCGTTGTACTCAAGGACGCGTGTCTTGGCCTGTTCTCGGATCTCCTCGGTTTCCCCGCTGACCGCCTCATCGAACCAAGTTTGCGAGTTGAGCCCGCCCGGCTCAGGGTCACGCCATTCGAAGCCCGTGGTCGCGGTCGCCACAACCTTCAATCCCAATCCGTTCGCCCCGAAGAAATGCTTCTTCACTAGCCGAAACAGATCCACGAACGAACTCGCGGCCAGCTGCGCCATCCATTCTCCCGACTCATCGCAGCGCGAAACCAACCGGTTAATACGCACCACCTCGTAGTCGGAATAGTGGTAGACCGCAGCGTCCCGACCGTCGACCAACTCCCGAAGCCACGTGAAGGCCTCAGTCGCCAACACGGCCTCGCCAGCAGCGTCGGCGTCCGAAAACGAACTGAAATGCACATACTGCCGAGTGCCAGCCAGGGCGTCGTCCACCCAGAAACCCCACAGGTACACCCGATCCGCAGCGGAGGTCTCAACATCGATGTCGATCTCAAGGTCATGGCGGGGGAGGTCGATCGGGCCTTCAGTGCGTCGCTCAAGCTCGGTTCCGGCGTCCAGCATGCGGGCACGGCGCTGCGCCATGCGCAGGCGGTCCTCCCCGCCGGGACGCTGGGACGTCTCCGGAAGGAATGATTCCAACAAACTATCGATGTCAGCCGCCGCCAGATCCGCCACTGTTGTGACTCCAAGACTGCGCAGGATCCGCACCTCGTGCACGTCAAGCGGCGCCTTGGTGATGCGCAGGCTGAGATCGTCGGCGTCCAACTTGGCCTGACAGTAGGTCTGCCAGACGCAGTACTGGCACTCGCTGCTCACCACGGGTGTCAGCAGGGTTTCGCCGCCGGACGCCTCCGAGGCGGACTGCGCCAGCCTCACCCGATAAGCGTGCTCGGCGTCGTAGCGCTCCAAGGTGGTGAGCAGTTCGGGTGCGTCCGTGGCGTCGCGCGGATTCGGCGTCACGCAACGCCGCTCGAGGTCGATCCAAGTGATCACCGGGGCAGGTTCCGGGCGATCGGGAAGAGGAATGCGGTCCAGCCCCACGATGCCCGCCCACGGGTGGGACGCCGCCATGCCGGTGGCCTCCAGCAGTCGCCGGTAGTGTGCCACCTGCAATGCCGCGTTGAGGCGTCCCCACTTGAATCCGCGTCCCGGCACGCTGACGCGCTGCATGGGGTCGGGCAGAGCGGACGCCTTCAAACCAGGCCCCGGAGGGCGGCCCTCGAGGACGCGGTGGTACTTGATTTGGACGGGGTGGTAACCACCCTCTGGATCGCGCACCAGCATGGACGGCCGACCGCTGCGGTGAGCGTCCCAATCACGAGGCAGCAGACAGCCCAGGATCACGTCGTAGCCGTCCCGCATCGCGCTCAGGCAAGCCTCAACCTGGATCGGGGACGGTTGATCCGCCAACTTGCGAAGATCAGCGACGGTAGACCCACCGGTGCGGATCGCCCCGACGATTTCGGCTTCGACCTCAGCTGGGTCGTGGAAGAAGGACGGCGTGCCCCGGGTGAGCGAAGGAGCCACCAAATTTGGAGTGAACGCGTTGACCGTTTTCAGTGGGCAACTGCGTGCCGCGTAGGCGTCGAGGACGAAAGACATGCTGCCTAGGCGACCCCTCGATGGAGAGCCACTATGCCACCGGACAGGTTCTTCCATTCGATGTCATGCCAACCCGCCTCGGCCATCAGCGTGGCCAGAGCCTGTTGATCCGGCCAAGCCAAAATCGACTCGGCTAGGTAGTCGTAGGCCCGCGGATTCGGAGACAGCGCGCTAGCCAGCGTCGGGATCACGGTTCCCAGATAGTGGCGGTACGTCTGGTTGAACGGACGCCAAGTCGGGGTCGAAAACTCTAAAATGACTACGCGTCCACCCGGACGCGTGACCCGTCTCATTTCTGCCAGGGCAGCGTGGGTGTTCTCGACATTCCTCAGCCCGTACGAGATCGTCACCGCGTCGAAAGAGTCGTCCGCGAACGGCAACTCAAGGGCGTCTGCGTTGATGAACTGCAAATCAGGCTGGAGCCGGCGTCCTTGCCTGACCATGCCGAAACTGAGGTCAGTGGGCACAACAAGCGCTCCAGCGTCCGCGAACGGGCGAGAACTCGACCCCGTGCCAGCCGCCAGATCCAGGATTCGGTCGCCAGGCATCGGATCGACGGCCTCCACCAGCGCGCGGCGCCAATGTCGGTGAACACCCAGCGTCATGGCGTCGTTCATGAGGTCGTACCGGGACGCCACGTGGTCGAACATAGCTGCGACGTCGGCTCGGCGCTTGGCCAGGGTAGCTCGGGCTTCGGTTCTGCTCACCAGCACATCTTGGCATGTCGGGCAGCGGTCTTGCTTGTCTGAGGGTCGTCCTAGAATCGAACCTATGGCTTCTCGATCGCCGGTACTGACCGTCTCCCAGTTGACCCGTTCATTCGGGCCAGTGACCATCATCAACGATTTCAACATGGAAGTGTTTCCCGGCGAGGCCATCGCATTGACCGGTCGCAACGGTTCTGGAAAGTCGACGATCCTGCGCTGCATCGTCGGTGCCGACCGACCCAGTTCAGGCAGGGTCGAAGTGGAGGGCGTCCTGATGAGCGAAACAAACCCCCTGATCCGGCGCGCCGTGGCCACTGTCATCGACGACCTGGATTTCTTCCCCGACCTGTCAGTGGTGGAGCATCTCGATCTGCTGGCGCGGGCGCACGGCATCCCGGACGCCGAGAACGCCGTGGACGAGATCCTGCATGAGGTTCAACTCGTCCCGCAATCTGGGCAACTTCCGGGCACTTTGTCGTCCGGCCAACGAAGGCGATTGGCGCTCGCGACCGCCTTCGTCCGCCCTCGGAAACTGCTCGTCCTCGACGAACCCGAGCAGCGTCTCGACGTTGAAGGCGTGGCCTGGCTTGCCGCCCGCCTGAAGGCGGAACGACGCCGCGGGCTGGCGATCGTGATGGCCTCGCACGACCCATACCTCGTCGAAGAGGTCGCAACCCGGACGATCCATTTGGCTGATCGCGAGGCCGAAACCAAGGAGTCCGCATGAGCCGCAAAGCTCGACGTAAGGGGTCAGCGCGTCAGCCTCAGCAGCAGGTAGTTGCCCCACAGCCAGCTAAGGAGCCGGTCGATCCTTACGCCGAATTCCGCGATCGCGAGTGGGATCTTTGGCTGCTTCCGGACGCCGAACCCGAGCGGGTCGACGAACGGGCACTGCACGCTCTAATGAAGGATTGGCGCCACGGTCGTGCCACCCGCAGCATCGCCCAAGCGCTTCAGGACGCCTACTTCGCCATCTTCTCCGTGGTGCTGCTGGGCGCGATGGTGGCCAATCTGGTCATCACGTCGCAGGCGAGCATGGCGCGCTGCGAGACAGCGGCCTGCCAACTTGGGCGCACGTTGGTGCCTTGGGCGCTGCTGGGAGCGTCCATCGCGGTGGTGCTGGCAGTAGCCCGCCTGTTCGGCCCCGTCATGGCCTCGGCCGCGGAGGGTTTTTGGATCATGGAGTCGCCGGTCTCCCGGTCGCGCCTGTTGAAGGGACGACTGTGGGCCGCCATCGGGTTGGCGTTCGCGGTGCCAGCGCTCCTGGCTGCGTTGGTCGCGGCCTTGGCTGGGGTCCCCGGTTCACTCGTGCTTGGTTGGTCCCTGGCATCGGGGTTTGCATCGGCCGCGCTTATGGCCTGGGCGGCAGCCGATCAGCCACGAGAGCGAAGCTGGCCCACTCACCTTGGCCAGGCTCTGGGAAGCCTGATCGCCGCGGTCACGATGATCCTGATGGTCGCGGTGTCGGCAGAGTGGCTCACCTTGTCAGTCCCCAGTTGGGTAGGGGTAGCCCCTTGGGCTATCGCGGCGCTGGGGTTGATCGCCCTCGTGGCCGGGGGAGTCCTCGCCCGCACGAGGCTGGAACGAATCCGAAGAGCCCGATTGCTCTCCGGTGGTTCGCTGGTCAGCGGCATGCAGGGCGCGATGTTCGCCCTCGACCTCGGGCTCGCCCGCGATATTCTTGTGGAACGAGACGCCATCGCTCGGGGGCACGTCCGACCAACAAGAGGACGCGGGCTCGGCCCGTCCGCTCTCGTGTGGCGAGACCTGCAGCGGTTGATCAGGTTCCCCCGGCCGCTGGTCGGGCTAGTCGCGGCGATGCTGGTTCCTTATGCGGTGGACGCCTTGGGGATGTCGACGATGACCGCCCTGTTGTCGTCTTTGGCCCTGGTTGCTGCGTTGGTTCCCTTCCTAGGCAGCATGCGCGTCCTGAGCCGGACGAGCGGGCTGGCCAGAACATTCCCGTTCTCCAACGCTCAGATCCGAACCGCGCTGATGGTACTTCCGGCGATCTTGGCGCTGCTGTGGGCAGTTGCGATCCTGCCGTCGGTCATCGGACTTACCGGTGGCCTGCACAGGTCGCTCCCGGACGCCGTAGCCACCGCACTGGTGATGGCCGTTGCCGGGCTCCTGGGAGCTATCCGATGGCAGGTAGCCAAACCGGTGGATTTTGGAACACCGATGGTGGCAACCGCTTCCGGTGCCATGCCGCCAACGCTGTTGTTCAACCTGTTTCGAGGGTTCGACGTGGTCGCGATCATTACAGCCCCGATCCTTCTCGGAGCGTCTCCTCTCTGGTCTGCTGGTATCGCGCTGGTTGTGTTACTAGTGTTGCGGTCCGGGACGTCCCTTGCCGAGATGCAGGAGACAGCCGACGAGGAGCGAAAACGCCTCGACGAGACCCGAAACCGGCCGGTCCAGAAGGTTACGTTGGAAAGACCAAGACGTTGAATCGTCTAGATATTTTGGGCCACCGCATCGAAGGTCGATTCGCTGGCGCGCTTAGATCGCGCGAGAGCCATTTTTTGCCTATGCTGGGCACCAGTGGTGTGGCTGCCACCCGACGATGAAGTCAAACCTGCGACCAAAGGAGCACCTCGATGACCGACCAGCCCGAACAGGGGCCGTCACAGGTCGTTGAATCCGATGTCATTGTCGTCGGAGCAGGCCCCGGAGGGTCGACCGCAGCACGTTACCTAGCTGACCGTGGGCTAACCGTCAGTCTTTTAGAGAAATCCACCTTCCCGCGCGACAAGGTGTGTGGTGACGGGCTGACTCCCAGAGCGGTCAAGCAGTTGATCCGGCTGGGAGTCGACGTGTCGACCGAAGCAGGTTGGGTTCACAACCACGGGCTTCGGGTACACGGCGGCCGGATTGAGCCGTTCGTCCTGCCCTGGCCGGAGTTGAACTCTTTCCCCAACTTCGGCGTGGTGAAGCCCCGCAGCGAATTCGACGATCTGCTCGCGAGTCACGCTGTTGCTGGAGGCGCAGGTCTGCATCAAGACGCCGCTGTGACCGAACCGATCCTTGCGAACGACCGCATCGTGGGTGTTAGGTGTAAGGACGGCCGCGAGTTCCGCGCGCCAGTGACTATCGCGGCGGACGGCAACAGTTCCCGCCTGGCGCTGGCGATGGGGTTGACCAAGCGAACCGACCGTCCGATGGGGGTCGCGGTTCGCACCTACTTCCGCACCGAACACAATTTCGACGACTACATGCACAGTTGGCTGGAACTTTGGGACGGAAAGCCCGGCGAGTCCAACCTCATGCCCGGCTATGGGTGGGCGTTCGGTTTGGGGGACGGCACGGTGAACGTGGGTCTGGGCACCGTGAGCATGGCGGCCAAATCAAAGAAGTTGAACTTCCGCGACATGTTGTCGCGTTGGTTGGCTACCACCCCGGAGGAGTGGGGGTTCCGACCCGAAAATCAATTCGGTGGGGTCGGGTCAGCAGCCCTACCAATGAGTTTCAACCGCAAACCTCACTACACCCGCGGCTTGTTGCTGGTGGGGGATTCGGGCGGCATGGTGAGCCCCTTCAACGGCGAGGGAATCCCGTATGCGATGGAGGCTGCCGAGTTCGCAGCCGATGCCATCGCAGACGCTCGAGCTCGAGGCTTCGGTACTGAAAGCGCCGAGCGGGCCTTGAACGCCTACCCCGCCAGGTTGAGCCAAGAGTGGGGGGGCTACTACCGACTTGGTCAAGTATTTGTTGCACTAATCGGACGCCCGGAAATCATGAGGTTCCTAACACGATACGGTTTACCTCGACCGACGCTGATGAGATTTACAATGAAGTTGCTTGCTCACCTGTACGACACCAAAGATGGTGATTGGATGGACAAGGTAATCACCTCGATGACGAAGGTGGTTCCCTCGGCATGACGACGGATACCTGTTCGAACCAGAAGGGAAGGGTGCGATGAGCCCCTACATTCCGATCCTCGGAGTCCTGTTCTTTGCAGCGGCGCTGCTGGGCGTGATGATCCTGGCGAGTCTTGTGATCGGGCCAGCCCGATACAACAAGACGAAATACTCGGCATACGAGTGCGGGATCGACCCAACCCCGGCGCCAGCCGGCGGCGGTCGGGTTCCCATCAAGTACTACATCACCGCGATGTTGTTCATCGTGTTCGACATTGAGATCGTATTCCTCTACCCCTGGGCAGTCTCGTTCAACCAGCTCGGCCTATTTGCGTTGGTTGAGATGGTCTTGTTCGTGATCACGGTCTTCATCGCATACCTCTACGTCCTCCGCCGCGGCGGGTTGGACTGGGACTGACTAGAGCGGAAGGGCTGAACCCATGGGTATCGAGGACAAGCTCCCCGAAGAGGGCGTGCTCGTAACGACTGTCGAGGCGGTAGCCGGCTGGATGCGGCGCACCTCGTTCTGGCCTGCCACCTTCGGGTTGGCATGCTGCGCCATCGAGATGATGACCTACGGCGCGCCACAGTTCGACGCCGGACGGTGGGGCCAGGAGGTGTTCCGCGCGTCACCGCGGCAGGCCGACTTGATGATCATCTCCGGGCGCGTCAGCCAGAAGATGGCGCCGGTGGTCCGAACCGTCTACGACCAGATGCCGAATCCAAAATGGGTAATGGCGATGGGCGTGTGCGCAAGCTCGGGCGGCATGTTCAACAACTACGCGATCGTGCAGGGCGGTGACCACATCGTCCCGGTCGACATCTACGTGCCGGGGTGCCCACCGCGTCCTGACATGCTGATCGACGGCATGTTCAAGCTTCGCGAGATCGTCTTGAAGGATCCGATGGGCAGGCACCGCGCCAAGGTACTGGCCGACATCGAGAAGCTCACCCTCGAATCTCCAGCCACCATCGAGATGAAGGGGCTAATGCGATGACCGACATGAACAACCTGTCTGCCGATCAGGGGTTGCAAAAAGTCTCGGGTGCCGCACAATCCGCACCCGCCACCAGGAAGGGCATGTGGTCGGACGGCTCGCCAGATACCTCCGGGTACGGAGAGATCGTTCGCGAGATCTATCGCCCACAAAGCAGTCCGCGTCCTCTCGAAGAGCCGCACGAGAGTGTCCTTGCCCGGCTTGAGGCGCTCACCGAGGAGCCTTTCTGGCGTGCACTTTGGGATCGCGGCGAACTCACGATCTGGGTCGCTCGCGAGAAGCTGATCGAGGTCATGACGTACCTGCGCAACGACGCCCATCTACGTTATGAGTTGTGCGCGTCCGTGTCGGGCGTCCACTACCCACACGAAACCGACGCAGAACTGCACGTCGCCTACCACCTCCAGTCGTACACCTACAATCGCCGCCTCCGGGTCGAGACCACCTGCCCAGATGCCGATCCGCACGTGCCGTCGGTGTGTGGGTTGTACCCGACTGTCGACTGGCACGAACGCGAAACCTGGGACATGTTCGGCATCATTTTCGACGACCATCCCTCGCTCACCCGCATTCTCATGCCAGACGACTGGGTTGGTTTCCCACAACGCAAGGATTACCCGCTCGGGGGGATCCCGGTCGAGTACAAGGGCGCCGTCGTGCCGCCCCCGGATCAGCGGAGGAGCTACAGGTGACCACGAACACCGACTACTACGCAGCCCCAGGCGATCAGCCGGCTGACGCCGTCTACTCGGCTATGGGCGGCGACTGGGCTGACATCGCTCAGCAACAGGCCGAACGCGGCGACGAGACCCTAGTCATCAACATGGGTCCCCAGCACCCCTCCACACACGGAGTGCTGCGGCTGATCCTGGAGTGCGACGGCGAGACCGTCGTGAAACTCCGGGCTGGCATCGGATTCCTCCACACCGGCATCGAAAAGAACATGGAGTACCGCACCTTCACCCAAGGTACGACGTTCGTGACCCGGATGGATTATGTGGCTCCGTTGTTCAACGAAGCCGCATACGTGCTGGCGGTCGAACGGCTGTTGGGTATCGAGGACGACATCCCCGAAAGAGCCAACATCATCCGGGTTCTCATGATGGAGCTCAACCGCATATCTAGTCACCTAGTTGCAATCGGCACCGGTGGCATGGAGATCGGCGCACTCACCGTCATGACTATCGGCTTCCGTGAGCGCGAGATGATCCTCGACTTCTTCGAAGCTGTCACCGGTCTGCGCATGAACCACGCGTACTTTAGGCCCGGAGGCGTGGCCAACGACCTGCCCGAAGGCGGATTGGATCAACTTCGCGATCTGATCAAGTGGCTTGAGAAACACATTCCGGAGTACGCCGCGTTCTGCAATGAAAACCCAATCTTCAAGCTCCGCATGATCGGCGTCGGCATCCAAGATTTGGCTGCCTGCATGGCACTAGGTGTCACCGGGCCAGTGCTTCGTTCAACCGGCTACGACTGGGATCTGCGTAAGAAACAGCCCTACTGCGGTTACGAAAACTACGAATTCGAGAGCGTCGCTTGGCGTCCTACCGATGAGTGGGACCACTCAGACTCCTACGCTCGATTCCGCATCCGACTGGAAGAGATGTGGGAATCGTTGAAGATCGTCAAGCAGTGCGTCGACAAGCTGGAGGCGACCGCAGGCCAGCCCGTGATGGTTGCAGATCCAAAGATCGCCTGGCCGGCAAAGCTGGCACTTGGCCCGGACGGCCAAGGCAACAGCAACGAGCATGTGAAGCACATCATGGGCGAATCGATGGAGGCGCTCATCCACCACTTCAAGATCGTCACGGAGGGTTTCCGCGTCCCAGCGGGCCAGGCATACGTGCCGATCGAATCCCCGAAGGGCGAAATCGCTTGCCATGTGGTGTCGGATGGGGGCACGAGGCCGTACCGCGTCCATCTGCGTGACCCAGGTTTCAACCACCTGCAGTCAGCCCCGATCCAAAGTGAGGGCGGAATGATCTCTGACGTCGTTGTGGCTATCGGAAGCCTTGATCCGGTGATGGGAGGCGTTGACCGGTGAGTGGAGAATTCAAGTCCCATTTCCCAGATTCGGGTTCGATCGACTACTCAAATACGTCGACCAACATCACCGAAGCCACCCTGGAAGAGATGCGCCAGATCGCATCGCGTTACCCTCAAGCTCGCTCCGCACTGCTGCCGATGCTTCACCTCGTGCAGTCCGTAGACGGCAGGGTGTCGCCAGCAGGCGTTGAGGCCTGTGCCGAGATCCTGGGCATCACCGCTGCTCAAGTGAGCGGGGTGGCGACGTTCTACACGATGTACCGCAGGCGTCCGACCGGAAAGCACCACGTGGGCGTGTGCACCACTGCCCTGTGCGCAGTGATGGGCGGAGACATCTTGTTGGAGAAGGTTTCCAACAAGCTCGGCATCAAAGAGGGCGAGACCACGGCTGATGGCATGTTCAGCCTGGAACGGCTTGAATGCAATGCCGCTTGTGACTTCGCCCCGGTCATGATGGTCAACTGGGAATTCATGGACAACATGACGCCTGAGTTGGCCAATCAACTCTTAGACGATCTCGCAACGGGGCGTCCCGTTCACTCCACGCGCGGGCCAGAACTAACCGGCTGGCGTGAATCCGAACGAGTGCTGGCAGGCTTCCCCGACGGGAAGGCGGACGAAGGCCCAACCGCTGGTCCGGCGTCGCAACTTGGCAACCGGATTGCTCGTGACAAGGGATGGAAAGCCCCGGGTGCACCCGCGGCTGAAAAGAAAGCCAAGGAGGAGAAGTGACCGATCCGGTGACCCCGGTCCTCTCGGCGAACTGGCTCGACGAGCGCGCCTGGAAGATCACGAACTACGAACGCCAAGGCGGATACGCTGCGCTCCGCAAGGCGTTGCGCAAGGAACCCGGCGAGATCATGAAAATGGTCCAGGACGCTGGTTTGCGTGGCCGAGGAGGCGCAGGCTTCCCAACAGGTCTGAAGTGGAGCTTCGTCCCCCAGGACAACCCGAATCCGAAATACCTGGTAGTTAACGCTGACGAGTCCGAGCCGGGCACGTGCAAAGACATTCCGTTGATGATGGCTTCGCCCCACACTTTGGTAGAAGGCGTCATCATCTCCAGCTACGCAATCCGCAACAACCACGCCTTTATCTACATTAGAGGCGAGGTCGTCCACGTGACCCGGCGGCTGCAGCAGGCGGTACGCGAGGCATACTCAGCGGGCTACCTCGGCAAGAACATCCTCGGCTCCGGGTTCGACCTCGACTTGGTCGTCCACCCCGGTGCCGGTGCCTACATCTGCGGTGAAGAGACGGCGCTGCTGGATTCGCTGGAAGGACGCCGCGGCCAACCCCGCTTGCGTCCACCGTTCCCGGCAGTTGCTGGCTTGTACGCCTCGCCAACGGTCATCAACAACGTTGAGTCGATCGCGTCCGTGCCATCTATTGTCGCAAACGGGCCTGAGTGGTTCGCGTCCATGGGCACTGAGAAGAGCAATGGCTACACGCTTTACTCGCTTTCTGGGCACGTGAAGAACCCCGGGCAGATCGAGGCGCCGCTGGGCGTCACTTTGCGCGAGCTGTTGGAGATGTCCGGTGGAATGCGGGACGGCCATCAGCTCAAGTTCTGGACGCCGGGCGGCTCTTCGACCCCGATACTGACCGACGCCCATCTCGACGTACCACTCGACTACGAAGGCATGGCTGCGGCTGGGTCGATGCTGGGAACCAAGGCGCTGCAGTGCTTCGACGAGACTACTTCTGTGGTACGCACAACACTGCGATGGGTGGAGTTTTACAAGCACGAGTCTTGTGGCAAGTGCACCCCTTGTCGTGAGGGAACCTGGTGGCTGGTCCAAACGCTGAAGCGGTTCGAGGACGGTCAAGCCGAGGAAGGCGACATCGAGAAGTTGCTCGATGTTTGCGACAACATCGGTGGACGATCGTTCTGCGCACTTGCCGACGGTGCGGTCGCCGCAGTGACATCAGCCGTGAAGCACTTCCGTGAGGAGTTCGAACAGGGTTACCACACTCCTGCCTGGGAACTGTTCCCCTACAGCAAGAGTGCACTCTTCACCGTCAACGAAGAAGGAGGCAACCGATGAGCGCCGAGGCGAAGGGCACCGCCGTCGCCAAGCCCGACCTGATCAGTGTCTTCATTGACGGTACTGAAGTGCAGGTTCCCAAGGGGACCATGGCCATTCGGGCTGCCGAAATGATCGGGGTGGCGATTCCCCGATTCTGTGATCACCCACTGCTCGATCCCCAGGGGTCCTGCCGCCAGTGCCTGGTAGAGGTACCGGACGCGGGTAACGGACGCGGCTTCCCGAAGCCACAGGCGTCCTGCACCTTGGAAGTGGCACCCGGAATGCAGATCAAGACACAGAAGAGTTCCCCAGTAGCCGAAAAAGCGCAGCGGGGAATGATCGAGTTCCTGCTGATCAACCACCCGCTTGACTGCCCGATTTGCGACAAGGGCGGCGAATGCCCCCTGCAGAACCAGTCCATGGAAAACGGAGCGGGAGAATCCCGCTACGAGGGTGTCAAGCGCACCTATCCCAAACCGGTCAGCATTTCGGCGCAGATCCTGCTCGACCGGGATCGCTGCGTGCTTTGCGCACGCTGCACCCGGTTCTCCGAGCAGATCTCGGGCGACCCGTTCATCGCGCTCGTTGAGCGAGGGGCACTGCAGCAAGTCGGTTTCTACGAGGATCAGCCCTACAACAGTTACTTCTCGGGCAACGTCGTCCAGATCTGCCCGGTGGGTGCCCTGACATCCGCGGCTTACCGTTTCCAGTCAAGGCCGTTCGACTTGGTGTCGACGCCGACGACATGTGAGCACTGCGCCGCGGGTTGCCAACTGCGCACCGACCACCGCCACTACCAGGTGAAGCGCCGGTTGGCCGGGCACGCCATGGAAGTCAATGAAGAGTGGAACTGCGACCGCGGACGCTTCGCCTTCATGTACGGGCGAGGCGACGACCGGATCACCCACCCGTTGGTGCGGGAAAACGGTCAACTGCGCGCGGCGTCCTGGCCCGAAGCCATTGATGTGGCCGTTCGTGGGTTGCAGGATGCAGGCTCCTCGGTTGGTGTTCTTACAGGTGGACGCCTCACGTACGAGAACGCCTACGGCTACAGCAAGTTCGCCCGGGTGGTGTTGGGAACCAACAACATCGACTTCAGGTCGCGCCCAGCGAGCGCGGAAGAGGCCGATTTCCTCGCCCATGCCGTAGCGGGACGTTCCCTGCGTGACGGCGTTACTTACTCTGATTTCGCATCAGCAAAAGAGGTCGTCCTAGTTTCCTTCGAACCGGAAGAAGAAAGCCCGATCGTTTTCCTGCGGTTGCGTAAGGCTGTCAGGAAGAAGGGTCTGGCTGTCACTGCGGTGGCACCATTCCTCAGCAATGGAAACGCCAAGTTGAATGCGACCCTGGTCGCCACGCAGCCTGGCGATGAAGCCAGTGTACTTTCCGCGCTCGAAGCGGACGCCGACACCATCGTGTTGGTAGGCGAGAGGGCTGCAACCTCGCAGGGGACGCTTTCTGCGGTTCTTGAGTTCGCTGCCCGCACGGACGCCCGGTTTGCCTGGGTGCCCAGGCGAGCAGGTGACAGAGGCGCGATTGAGGCCGGTTGCCTCCCCGTGCTGCTGCCCGGTGGACGCCCGGTCGCGAACGCCGCGGCTCGCGTCGACGTGCAGGCAGCGTGGGGTGTCGATTCGCTCCCCGCGACCAAGGGAATGGACGCCGAAGACATGCTCTTCGCGGCTGGACGTGGCGGGTTGAAGGCCCTCGTGGTCGCTGGCCTCGAACCAACCGATCTTGCCGATCCGGCTGCTGCTCGGGCAAACCTGGAAAAGGCTGGTTTTGTCATCAGCTTGGAACAGCGGGTCAGCGAGGTGACCGAACGCGCCGACGTGGTATTCCCCGTCGTTCTGCTGGAAGAGCAAGCCGGAACCTTCCTCAACTGGGAGCATCGGCAGGGGCGGGTCAACCGGGTCAACCGCGAAGCAGTTTCGCCGATGACGGATCTGCGGGTGTTAGCCGCTTTGGCCGACGCGCTTGGTAGTGACATCGGGGTTCGCACAGCGAAGGCTGCCAAGGCTGAGATCGACGAGTTGGGCGTCTGGGATGGTCCCCGAGTGGCTGCGCCCGAGGTCGGGGCGTCGTCCTCGGTGGGCGAAGGCTACTTGGTGGCATCCTGGAGGCTCCTAATCGACGGATCCGCCGGTAACGCTGGTGAGGAAGCGCTGATCGCAACCGCGAAGCCCGTGGTTGCTCGACTCGGACGCAAGGCTGCGGAGGCTCTGGGTAATCCAGAGCAGATCCTCGTGACCGGTCTAGGCGGGGCAAAGGTCCTGCCGCTGGTCGTGGAGGACTCCATGGTCGATGGCACCGTATGGGTGCCCGGAAACTTCGGAGACGGTGGGCTAGGTGAGCTCGGCATCGTCGCCGGACAGACTGCACAGGTAGCGGGAGGTGCGGCATGACTCCGCAGGACATCTCGATCTTCTTCAACGATCCATGGTGGATCGTCCTGATCAAAGTCATTGGCGTAGTGCTTTTACTGTTGACGTGGACGATCTTCAACGTGTGGTACGAGCGGCGGCTGGTCGGTAAGATGCAGCACCGCCTCGGCCCCATCATGAACCCCACCTGGCTGGGCGGTCTCGGCCAAGCACTGGGCGACGGCATGAAACTCCTCTTCAAAGAAGACTTCGCACCAGGCATGGTCGACAAGTTCTTGTTCTCCATAGCACCGCTAATCGCTGGCGCTATGGCGTTCACAGCTTGGTCCGTGATGCCACTGGGTGGCGAAGTGAACATGTTCGGGCATACCACCCGGTTACAGGTCACCGACCTGCCGGTGTCCGGCCTTCTCATCTTGG